>CALEDI010000039.1 GCA_937949535.1 uncultured Lewinella sp.
CCCCATCGGGGAGGGGAGCAAAACCGCTGCGGCTACCGCCTTCGCTAAATCGTTGGCAACTGCTATTTTTATCATTTAGAGACAAATTCTCGCAGTTACTACCAACTTTGCCCTAAAAACGCATTGCGTTTTCACAATCTCCCTCCCCCACGGGGAGGGCCGGGGTGGGGTTTCGGCACTCAACTGACCTTCGTAAACTTATGTATATTCCGTAGGCCTCCGGCGCGATTGCTCGCCTCCGGCGCGATCGCATAAACCATCGCGCCGGAGGCACTCATCCCACCCAGCTCACCCCAATACATCTTCGCTCGTCCTTCGCTTATTTCCCCAAAAAACAACCCCCAACCCCAGCCCCACAACCCCCAGCGCCAACCAAACGGCCAGTCCGCTTTTTTGCGCCAGTGCTACTTGGCCTTCGTTGCCGTAATACGTCAGCCCGGCCCAGAGGTAGGGCGATTTGTCGAGGTCGCGGAGGGCGGGGTCGTTGAGGTAGCCGAGTTGGGCCTCGTGAAGGGCGAAGCCCTTGGTTTTTCCTGCGTGGAGTTGTTGGTAGAAGCCATTGAGGACACGCCCGCTGCCTCGGGCGTTCACGTTCCAGAGGCTAGCGATGATGGAGGCCGCGCCGGCCTGTACGAAGCCGCGCCCGAGGCCGAGCACGCCCTCGCCACCGGCGAGTTTGCCGACGTTGGTTTGGCAAGCGCTGAGCACAACGAGGTCGGCCGAGAGGTTTTCGTGGTAGAGGTCGTGTAGGTAGAGCGGCTGGTCGTGGAAGGCGATCAGGGGCGACTGGGTTTCGGTGGAGGAAAAAGCGTGGGTACTCAGATGCAGGATTTCGCTGCCCGAACTGGCAGCGCGAAAATCGGCGAGCGTAGCCGCTGCGTCTTTGAAGAGTTGGGTCTTAAAATCGGTGCTAACGGAGCTCAGTTCGTCTTGGCTGAAGGGCAGGGTGGGGTAGTCTAGCAGGGCCGTCCCGTCGGTGAAAGGGGCGAAGGCCGTGATGCTGGCTTTGCCGGAAACCGGGGCGCGTTCGCGGTCAAGAATGCTGGCCGAATGGCCGTAAGCAACGGAGTGTTGGCGGATCAGGTAAGGCAGGTCGCCAAGGCGGTTGCCGCCCGCCGCTTCGGTCAGCAGGGCAGGGAAGGGCAGGTAGGTGAGCGGCCCATCTGGCACGATCACGATTTTCTGGCGCGGCCGCAGGTGCAGGGGACGAATAAGGGCATCGAACGCCACCGAAGCCACCGCTGCGTAGCCCGCCGGGTCATTGGGTATCTCGGCAGACGACTTGAAGTAGCCCAGCAGCCGGTTGGTCGTGGTGCGGAGGCTGTCGCTTGCGCCCAAGTCTACGGTTTTTAGTCCGTCAGCGTCCAAGACGAGGGCATACGTATTGCTTGGCCCGAAGAAATAGTGGACCAACGCCTGCTCGTTCGGGGCCAGCTTTTCGTTGTAGAACGCGGCGGGGTCGGGGATCGAGATGTTCTCCGTCAGGGCGCGGTAGCGGGGGAAGTCTTGCTGCAGTTGGGCCCGGAAGTCTTCCAGTTCGGCTTGGGTATTCAGGATGTTTTGCAGGCTGGCGGTTTGGTCTTCGGCGGTGGGCAGTTCGGCCTTCAGACTGGTAAGGCGTTGGGCCAGGGCGGATTCTTGTGCGCGGAGGCTGTCGGGCAGTTCGCGGAGGGCGTCGTTGCCCGCCAGGGCTTCGTAGAGCAGGATGGCCTTGGATTTCTCGAAGAAGTAGAACGCCTCCTCGGCCCGCTCCGCGAGATGGCTGGCGCGGATGGCGGCCTCGTAAAACGGCAGGGCTTTCTGCCGCCAGAAGAGCTTGGTCGCTTCGCCGCCGTGGTTGCTGCGCAAGGCATCTAGCAGGGCGTCGCCGGTGCGGTAGAGGCGGAGTTGGACGTCGGAGAGCCCTGCTTCATCAACCGACATTGCTCCTAGCGTCCGCGCCTGATCGTTGATGTATAAAAACAGGTCGGCCCCGTTGCTGGCGTACTTCAACTGCGCCAGCGGCGGAGCCTCGGTGATGCTTTCAGGTGCGTACTCGGGCAGCAATAGTACTTGGGCTTCCTGAAAGGCTGCTGCTGCTTGGCGGAGCTTCCCTTCGGCTTCCAACAAGGTGCCGAGGTGGTCTTTGTATTGGGCCATCAGCGACCGATCACCGCTGGCGAAAGTCCCTTTTTGCGACACCTTCAGCGTTTTTTTCGCTTCCTTAAGGCGGCCCATCTTGATGAACATATCCGCCAAGTTGTTTTGGTTCAGGGCAAGGTTGTAGTCGTCTTCGTAAGCTGAATAGCCTACAATCAGCGCCTCGTATGCCGTCATCGCTGCGGCGTGGTTGCCTTGTTTGTTCAATGCTCCGGCCAGGTTCGTTAGTGGGTTGAAGCTTTCTTCTAAGTAGTAACCATCTGTTTCCTCGTTGAGGACTTCATACCGAGCAACGGCTTGGCGCGCTAGGCGGATGGCTTCGCTCAAAGAGTCTTGCTCCATCAATATACCACTCCATTCGCTGAGGCTTGCGGGGTAACGGTCGTCTAGGTTGGTCATGGTCGCGTCCGTTGCTTTGCTAGTGATGGCTACGGCTAGCCTGAGTTGGTCTTTGGCTTTTCCATAGTCGCCTAACCCCGCATAAACCCTAGCCAGCTCTAGGTGAGCGGCCGGCACTCTGTGGGTGTGTTTGGGTGGGAGTTCGATGCTGCTAAAAACAGCTAAAGCCCGCTCCAGATAAGGGCGGGCTTTAGCGTATTCAGAACGGAAACGGAGCGCGTAACCAGCGTTGTAGTTGGACTTGCCAAGGTCTACGCAGAGGCTATCGGCGAAGAGCAATTCTCGTTCTTTTGCAGCGAGCTGGGTATAGTAGAAGGTACTGTCCCAGTCTTCGTAGAAGTAATCGGTGCCGAGCGAATGGTGCTCGGCGGCCAACTCAATCCGTTCTTGCCGGTTTTGGGCGAAGACCGAACAGGAGAGTAGGCCCCAGCAAAAGATTAAAAGCGCAGTAATTTTTCCGTCCATGAATATCCGTTTCCGCTGAGTTGCAGGAAGTACATTCCTGCTTTCAAGTCGGGCAAGGTAATACTTTGTGTTGTTCCCGGAGCCCAGTTGGTGCGCTGAACGTTGTACAGTTCGCGGCCCGAGGCGTCTAATAACCGGATACTGAGCCCGCCCCGGAAGCTGACCGAGCGCAAGCTCAGGTTGCTGGTGAAGGGGTTGGGGAAGACCTCAAAACGGGCAGCGGCTGCGGTTGCTGCCTCCGTAGAGGTTGGGTTGCAGGCGCAGCTTTCGGAATAGCCCAAAGCCTGCCCCAAAGTGGAAGTATTGAATAGCTCGGACACGAGGACGGTCGCCCCAATCACGCTGTCTTTGACGTGCTGAAAACTGAACACATCGGGGGCCAAGCTTTCCCGCAGGCAGGCGTAAACGATGGCGGCTTCGGCGGTCACCATCGGGGTCGACATTGAAGTGCCAGACTTGAGGGCATCGGGTTGGCCTATAGGCGCGGCGCTAAGAATATCTACCCCCGGCGCAGCAACGTCAACGAAACTGGGGGAGAAGTTGGTGAAGCTAGCAGGGGCGATGGATTCGAACCCGTCTCCGTTTCTGGTGCGTTCATAGGCTGCTACCGTGATCACGTTGTCGGCGGCGTAGCAGGCGGGGTACTGGTTCAGGGTGTCTAGGTCAATGCCGTCGTTGCCGGCCGCGCTCACGATCAGGATGTTGCGGGTTGCGGCCGTGTCGATGGCGTTGGCCAAGATGATGCTGGAATCACCGAAGAAGCCCCAACTGTCGTTGATGATGTCGATGTCGTCTAGCGTTGCTTGGAAGGTAGCGCAAGCTACATCGAAGAGGGTAGATACGCCGTTGTTGTCGTGGGTTTTGTAGGCCACAAACTCGTAGGTGCAGTCTGCGGCTCCGTACGTAGAAAGGCTGTCTGCGAGGATGCCCGCAACGTGGGTTCCGTGGCCGTTGCTGTCAAAAGGGTTGTTGTTTTTCTCAACAAAGTTCCAACCGATGCCATCGTTTGTGAGGCAGTTCTCTTCATCAATGCCAGAGCCGGGAGAGTTGGCTTCGGAGAGATGAACGAAAGGCTTGATGCGCGGGTGCGTGTAATCAATGCCCGTATCCAGTATGGCAATCCGGATCGCGCTCCATTCCTCAGGCATTAAGCCTAAAACGGCTAGGTTGTCGATGTTTGGCGCTGTACCTACTGGCCCCGGAATGGTATCTGTGAGGTTGTATTTGTTGAGGTCTACACCGTCTACTTTAGACTTGGCTTTGGCTTTTTTGATGTTGCTCAAGATGCCGGTGGAGCCCGTAGCGGGCACTTGCTGCCCGCCCTGAGACTGGAACAACGAACCGTCTATTTCCCACAGTTCGATGAAGTCGCAGGCGCAGGAGTCTACCTTGAAGGCACCAAGTTCTTGCTGTAAAGAGTCTCGGTAACCCTGCGTAGCGGAGGGGTTGAACTGTATGACGAGCTGGTTGGGCACGTGGGCCCAGTTGGAAGTGTCTACTTGGTAGGGGTAGGCTTGCGCATCGAAGTAACGACCAATTCTTTCAGGTATGACTTTGAGGCCGGGCTTGGCGTCGTAGATGCCGATGTCATCAATCAACCAAAAGTAACCGGCGCCGCTGAAGGCAAACTCTATGGTCATGTTGGGCCCGGCTTCTACGCCTTCAAGTAGGTCAATGGTGACGTATTCATCGTTGCCGGTTTCTGCGCCGGGGACGAGGGAGTTGTTGAGGTCGATAACGCGCAGGGTGGTTCCGTTTCGTTGGATGAGAATGCTGGTGCGTCCGCCCTCGTTTTGGCGGTAATACTGGTGAAAGCCGAGCCAAACTTCGGTTAGGCCCGAAAAGTCTAGCGGCGGAGACCTGAAACCCGTTGGCCCCATCTCGGCCTCGGTGAGCAGAATTGCGGTTCCGCCGGAGGCGGAGGCTATGGGTTCGCGTTCGCCGTATAGTTCTGTGCTGGTGGCGCGCCCGTCGCTTACGGCTCGTATGCTGTTCTGGTCGGATACCATGACCCAGTCGTCGATGGTATTGTTTACGGGGACTGCGTCGGTGAAGCCGTAGGGGCCGTAGCGCGCGTTTTGCCCTACGAGGGGTAATGCGCAAAAGAACAGAGCGGACAAAAAGAGCGGTAGTGTTTTCATGGTGTATGGGTTTGAAAAATGTGTGTTTCGTTTGCGCTCCCGAAGCGGAGCACTACTCCAACAATTGCAACATCTCAGTAACCCTTACCCCGTAGTCCGGATTTTTTTTGTCGATGGAGAGCAGCGTAGCCTTAGCGCGTGGGTCTTCGATTTTGAAGTAGGTGAGGGCGAGGTAGAACTGCGCGTCGTCGTTGAGGGCTGAGGAGCCAGCGGCGATGTCGGCAAAGATGGTTTCGGCTTCGGCTTCGCGGTTGGTTTCTAGTGCGGAGATGCCTAGGGCTAGGCGGGCTTCGTTGTCGTCTGGCCGTTGGGTGAGGTAGTTGGTGAGTTGTTTGTAGGCCTCGGAGTAGTGGCCGGCGTTGAAGGCTGCTTCGGCGGGGGCGGCGGCGGCCGCCGCGTCGGAAGATTTTTCGGTGAGGTAGACCGGGTCGTACTGGGCGAACTGTTCGTAGGGCGCTGCCGTAGCAAAAGGGTTCCAGATCAGGAGTACTAGGGCTACGGCTGCGGCGATGCCGACGGCGGGAGCCCAGCGTTTCCAACGGAGGCGGCGCACGGTAGCTTCTTGCTTTGCTGTATTGGTTGCGGGATGCTGCGGGCTTGCGGTTTGGTCTGTTGTTGTATTGCCCAGACTTTCTTTAAAGTGTTGGCTGCCGAGTTCTTGCATCCGGCTTTTCAGGTCTGGTAGGCTTGCTTCGGTGCGCAGGAACGTCAGTTCGTGGCGGCGTTGTTCCAGCTCGGTGGCCAGTGTTGGCTCTTCGGCTAGGCGGGCCTCTAGGGCCGTCTTGTTTTTATCGTCCAACTCTTCCGCCAAGTAGCGGCTGATCAGGATATCGTCTTCCTCTTTCATTGTTTAGTTTGATTACACCATTCACAAAAAATCATTTGCCTTCGTAGAGGCTGCGCCACCGGCTACCACAGGCATGGCGGCGGCGATAAACCGTATTGGCCTCGGCCATGCCAAGCTGTTTTGCAATCTCCGCTGCTGGCAATCCCTTACCGAGCAAGCGGAGTAGCCGTTGGCACAATTCGCTTAATTCTGCGAAGGCTGCCTTCATTTTGCGCTGCCGGATGGACTCTTCTTCCACGGCCTCTAGCGCGTCATGGACGCTGCCTTCATGCTCTGATGGCGCGGGCTGGGCTAATCTTACTTCCGCCTCCCGCTTTTTTTTGCGGAGGACGTAGAGCCACTTGTTTTGGCAGATGCGAAATAGGAGCGCACCGATGGGGCAGGTGAGCGTAAAATCGGGGTCGTTGGCTTTCTGGTGCAGGGCGATGATGCTTTCCTGGAAGATGTCTTGCGCATCCGATAGGTTGCCGCTGTTTTTGGTGATCCAGCTGCTGATGGTACTAGCGTTTTCGGCGTATACGCGGTCTAGCACCGAAAAGTCGCCTTTGCGGAGGGCCAGAATGAGTTGGTGGTCTTTGTGTGCTTGCATTTCACACAAGTATAAGGATGTATGGTCTAATTTTTAGGGTAAGCGTACATAAACAAGTGGTAGGGCTACCATTTTCCACCCTTTCCGGTTTGTGGTTAGGGCGATAAGAATGTTGGTGTTACCGGCCGGACGCTCAAAGGATCGCAAGGAGTTACCTGAATAAACTCCGCTTCGCTACGTTCATTCAGGTAACTCCTTGCGAATGTCGTCGAGGTCCTGAAAGCAGGTTTTGCACCACGCGGAAGACTTTGAAGCGTCCATTGGTTCCTCAACTCACAATTCCATCACCTTCTCCCCAACCCTCCATACCATAATCCCTCCGGCCACCGCAACGTTCAGGCTGTGCTTCGTACCGAACTGTTCGATTTCGATGGTGCCGTTGGCGGCGTTGATGACGGCTTGGTTTACGCCGTTTACTTCGTTGCCGACTACAAGGACGAGGTGTTGGTTGGCCGGAGGAGCGAAGTCTTTCAAAAACGTGCTTTGCTCCGTTTGTTCTAAGCATTGCACCTGCGCGCCGTCGCCCACCAACTGCTTCACCAGCTCTTCGGCATCTTCGTGGTAGCTCCACCGCACGCTTTCCGTTGCGCCGAGGGCCGTTTTCAAAATGTCGCGATGGGGCGGGGTAGCGGTGATACCGCAGAGGTAAACGTGGGCCAGTGCAAAGCAATCTGCGGTACGGAACAGGCTCCCGACGTTGTTGGCCGAGCGGATATCATCGAGCAATAACGACACGGGGAGCTTGGCCGAATTTGCAAATTCGGCAGGGGAGAGGCGGTTGAGTTCCGCCATAGACTTCTTGCGGTGTTGCATAGCGGGGGCTACTAGTTGCCCAAGTAGTTCTTCAACAACTTGGAGCGGTTGGCGCCACGGAGTTTGTTGATCGCCTTGTCTTTGATCTGGCGGACGCGCTCGCGGGTGAGGCCAAACTTCTCGCCGATGTCTTCGAGGCTCATGGGGTGCTCTACGCCGATGCCGTAGTAGAGCTTGATCACGTCGCACTGGCGCTCGGTGAGGGTTCCGAGGCTACGGTCGATCTCGCGGCGGAGGGATTCTTTGTACTCTAGGGCAGAGTCGGTACCTGGGGTAGCTTTGTTGGCGAGTACGTCGAGCAAGCTGTTGTCTTCGCCTTCCACGAAGGGTGCATCCATGGATACGTGGCGGGCAGCGACGCCGAGGGTGGTTTCTACCTCCTCGGGGCTGATTTCGAGCTGGGCGGCGAGTTCTTCGCTGCTGGGCTCGCGCTCGTAGGTCTGCTCCAGCATGGAGAAGGCCTTGTTGATCTTATTGAGGCTACCAACTTTGTTGAGCGGCAAGCGGACGATCCGGCTCTGCTCGGCAAGAGCCTGGAGGATAGACTGGCGAATCCACCAAACGGCGTAGGAAATGAACTTGAAACCACGGGTTTCGTCAAAACGCTGGGCGGCTTTGATGAGGCCGAGGTTGCCCTCATTGATGAGGTCTGACAAAGACAAACCCTGGTTTTGGTATTGCTTAGCAACAGAGACAACAAAACGGAGGTTGGCCTTGGTCAACTTTTCGAGCGCGATTTGATCGCCCTGCTTGATCCGCTTCGCCAAATCGACTTCTTCTTCGGGGGTCAGCAGGTCTACTTTACCGATTTCTTGCAGGTATTTTTCGAGCGACTGACTCTCGCGATTCGTTATCGACTTGGTTATTTTAAGCTGTCTCATACAGAAAGGATAGTTTTAAATTGGGCGCAAAATTACGGGTAATTTCCCTAGGAATCAATAGCTTATCGCCATTTCCTGCACCTACCCCTACACAAACACCATCGGAGGCGAATAGGTTTGCAATAAAAAGAATTTTGGTAGTCTCGTTTTATTTACCTTAATTGCCCATCTTCATCCCCACCCAAACCACTGATATGGAACGTGTTAAGTTTACCTCGGAGTTTATTTGCCGGGCTTCTCCCAATATTGTCTACCAATTTCTAACCGACCCCGCCTGCCTCACCCGTTGGTTTTGCGACGAAGTAGATATTAATGACCAGACCTACACCTTTGTGTGGGAGGGCTCCGCCGAAGTTGCCGAACTCATCGAAGACAAAGAAGGCGTCATGGTCCGCTTCGCATGGGAAGATGCTGACGATGACGACGAGTACCTAGAATTCGACATCGGCAAAAGCCCCGTCACAGGCGAAACCATCGTCAACGTAACTGACTTCGCCGACGACGACGAAGTAGAAGACCAACGCGCCCTCTGGCTAACGCAGCTTACGCGGATGAAAGGCGTAATGGGAGGGTAAAACAGTACGGCAATAATGTAGTCTTGTAGTAGTGTCGTCGCTGCCGCATGCGCACTTTGCTAATACCTACAAGACTATACTACTACAAGACTATACTCATGCCAAGAATGTACCAACTATCCACCTGCTCCACCTGCAAACGCATCATCGGGGAGTTGGGGGAGCAGCCCGATTTGGAAATCATCAACATCAAGACGGAGCCCATCACGGAGCACCAACTTGACGAGATGGCCAAGCTCGCTGGCAGCTACGAGAAACTCTTCAGCCGCAACGCTCGTAAATACCGCAGCCAGGGCCTCAATAAAAAGGAACTGACAGAAGACGATTACCGCCAGCTCATACTGGGGGAATACACCTTCCTCAAACGCCCCGTGACCATCGTTGGCGAGCAGATCTTTATCGGCAACCGCCCCAAAGCCATCGACGGCACCAAGGCGGCACTGACGAAGTAGGAGGCGCGGCCGCAGGTGCAAAGAAGGTTTACAACATCGGTATACCCGTTCGTGTACGCGCTCCAACGCCAGCTATCGCGTAGCGATTACCCCTCGGATCTCCCCGGACGCAGTCCGGGGTCTCTCCCTATCCCAAACAGCATGCCCAACAGACAAGAAATCACCGCCTACTTCCAGTCCCTTCAAGACAGCATCTGCTCCGCCCTCAGCGAAGCCGACGGAGCCGCCTTCCAAGAAGACAGCTGGGACCGCCCCGGCGGCGGCGGCGGCCGCGCCCGCGTAATCCGGGGCAACTACATCGAGAAAGGCGGTGTCAACTTCAGCGCCGTCCACGGAGATTTGCCGCCGCAGGCGGCAGCCAGCCTCCACGTCGACCCCGAAGAGACTGGCTTTTACGCTACCGGCGTCAGCATCGTGCTGCACCCCAAGAACCCGCACGTCCCGATCATCCACATGAACGTCCGCTACTTCGAGTTAGACGGTGGCCGCTTCTGGTTCGGCGGCGGCATCGACCTTACCCCGCACTACGTCGTGCCAGCCCAAGCCGCCTTCTTCCACCAACAACTAAAAGACACCTGCGACCGCTTCGACGAAGCCTACTACCCCAAGTTCAAAAACTGGGCAGACGACTACTTCTTCATCCCCCACCGCAACGAAACCCGAGGCGTAGGCGGCATATTCTTCGACCGCCTAGAACCCAAAACCGAAGGCAAAGACAAACGCACCCTCTTCAACTTCACGGCGGCAGTGGGCGAAACCTTCGTTCCTACCTACCTCCACCTCCTAGAGCAGAACAAAGACCTACCCTTCACCAAGCGCGAAGCCGATTGGCAAAAACTCCGCCGGGGCCGCTACGTAGAGTTCAACCTCGTCTGGGACCGGGGCACGAAGTTCGGCCTCACCACCAACGGCCGCACCGAGTCCATCCTCATGAGCCTCCCGCCGCTGGCGGGCTGGGAGTACGACTTCCAAGCGGAAGCTGGGAGCCGAGAGGCGGAGACGCTGGAGGCATTGGTGAAGGAAAAGGATTGGCTGAGCGTGCGTTGATTTTTATCTCCCAACTCGACAGGCGAACTTTTTTGTTGTAGCACTAGCGTTGATCTTACCAAGAGACAAATACCTGTTCTAATAACCAAGTTCTTCCTTTAAAGCAGTGACAAAAAAGGATGTGCTTCGCAGTACTTCGTGCTCGACTGGCGAGTTTGGTGAAATTGTCGCTTTTCTTCCCCCAACTGGGGGCTAGGGGGCCAAAGCGACAATTTGGTTTGCGCCGCATCATCAAGTACCACAATAAGTCTGATACTCCTCGTCAAAACCAGTGGGCACCGCTTGGGGCATAAGCCCTTCCCCATCGTCTGTATACGGCGCTTTTAGGCTGGTCATTAACTCCTGGAAAACGCGCAATTCACCTGCGTCCGCGGCTTCTAATGCCTGCTCTACCAAATGGTTACGCGGGATGCGCGCAGGGCTGGAACGGGCCATCAGCGCTAATGCTGCTGCTTGATCGGGTTGCTCACCGAGTCGTTGCTGCCAACG
>CALEDI010000040.1 GCA_937949535.1 uncultured Lewinella sp.
AGCCCGTTGGGGAAAAACTGCTCAATGATGGCGTCGACATCTACGAGGTGGGCAATTGCTTGGCGGGTGGTTTTGTCTTTAAAAACGCCCTTTCGGTTGTTCATCGTTAGGCCGAAGTAACTGGTGCCGGGCACGGCCTCAAAGTCGTAGCGGGCATTCAGGAAGGCATCGTCCCGAAGTTCTCGGAACTGACCAGCAGAAAGGTTGAGGGCGAAGTCTATCTTCTCGTCGCGCAAGGCATTCACTGTCGTCTGCGGATCGGGGATAAACTCAAAGATGATTTTGTCTGGTTTGCCCTGTAGTTCTTCTTCGCGGCTGCCTTCTGCCCAGTAATCCGAGCGTTTTTCTAAGGTTAGCCGTTGGCCTGCTTCCCAGGAGGCAAGCTTGTAAGGCCCACTACCAATGATTTTGTCTGGGTTGGTTGCCAAGCTTACGTCGTTGAAAGCCTCCGCAAAGGTCATCAGGTTTTCATCTTTACCCTTTAGGCGGGCGACGGTTTTTTCGTTGGTCAGGTCGCCGAGCCTTACGTTGCGGAGCAACTGGTCTGGGTCATAGGCATACTCGGGGTAGATAACCAGGCTGGCAATTGCTTGCGGAGCAAGGAGATACGCCCTGCGTGTTATTACCCGAAAACGCCGTTCGTTGCCGGGGCTGGTCACGATGGATTTGATATTGTAATAGTAAGGCTTGTAGGGCCCAGATTCTACTTCGGGGTTCATTAGGGCCTTAAGGCTGAAAATCACATCGGAAGCCGTCACCGGCAAACCGTTGGGCCACTTTGCTTTCTCGTTGATCTCGTAGGAGTAGGAGACGCCGCCGTCTTGCTCCTTGCGGATGTCTGGCCTAGTAGCGAGCAACGGAATAATTTCGTAAGTTTCGGGGTCTTGGCTGTTCAGGGTTTGGAAGATGAGCTCGCGCGCGTAGCGCGCGTCGGCTTGGGCGGTCAAGACCGGGTTCAAGCCTTGGGGTTCTTGCCGTAGTGCAATACGTAGAACGTTGTCGTCGTGCTTGAAGTCAACCGCAGAAACAGGCGTTTCGGCAGTGTCGGTAGTCTCCATTGGCTTGGGGTCTGCACCACAGGCGAAGAGTGCCGCCGCCATAAGAAGGCAGAGGAAATAACGAATATTCATGGAATTTTTTTATTGGTATGTAAATTCTCTCAGTTGCGAATATAGGGCAAAATTGGGCATATGTTGCGCATACCTCTCGAAGGCTGATTTCCAAACTCTGGTAAGTACGTCTTAACTTTATCCTCAGAAACATCGTTACCAACCAATAATCACACCAAACCCTCCAACAACCTATTTCGCCAACGCGGAAACCCATCCACCAACCCCCGATCGGCATTTTCGTGGATGACGAACCAGAACTCGTGCTCAAAATGGAGCGTACGCCGGTACTGGCCCCGGCCGAGCGTACCGATGGCGGCAATTTCGCGCTCTACGGACCGGAACTGCGCCTCTCGGTTTTCCCAATCTTTAGGGATCGACCAGACGTAAGTGGCGTGGCTGTCGAGGAGTTCAAGGATGAAGTGGTTGCCGTCTTGCCCCGTAGCGAGAAAGACGAAGCCAAAAGTAGGGGATAGGACGTAACGGAGCTTGGTGTCTGGCTCATGCAGCGTTCCGGCGAGGAACGCTAGCTGGCGGGCGTTGCGTACTTTTTTGTGGCGCAGGATTTCGGCGAGCAGGTCTTGCCCGTCGTGCGGAAGGGTAGCCTTGCCGAGTTCGTCGTCGTCGAGGCTGGCGAATACGTCTTCGGGAGTGAAGAGGGATTTGTCTACGGTTTTTGCGGGGTCGAAGTTGAGCAACGATTTTACGGCGCGGGCGCGGAAAAGCTCCAGCATATCATCGTTGATGCGGGCAATTTGGGGCGAGGTGGCGCGGTCTAGTTTTGGCTCTCCGCCTAGGAAGCGGAGGGTAGTGGAAACCTTCACGGTTTGCCGCTTCAGGGCCTTCACGAAGAAAGGTTTGATGGCATCGAATTCGGCTACGATGTGGTCATTGATGATCTTGAAGGGCAGCGGTTCGTTGATGCCGGGCAGGTCTGTGGTTCCTTTCACGCCGCCGTTGGCGAAGGTCAATTCTAACAGGGGGATGGTGAAACTGACGGGCTTTCCGGCAGGAGCATCAGCTTCTTTTTCGGGCGCGGCCGCAGGATGCAAGGCGGGTTTTTCGGGCCCGCTCTCGGGCAAGAGTACGTGCTTTAGCGCCCCGGCTTTGTAGTAAGATAGCTGGGCCTTGAAGGGCGCTTCCTCCAAGGGCCTAAACACCAACATCCGCACCGGGCTACGCATCTCCCGCGAGGGGTCAAAGCCTTCGTCCCCTGCTTCAAAATCCAGTACTTGCACCTGCAGCCGTGCCGTATTCTTGTCGTAGGCCAGCATCTCTACCTTCCAGTAAATGGCCGTCCGCTCGCTAAAGCGGAAGTCTTCCGCAGGCAAGTTCGTCGCAGACCAAGGGATGACGCCAGCGGCGTTGTAACGGGCACCCGCGTTGGATATTTTTAAGGTGATGGTTCGCACAAGTGGGGCAAGATACTACTTATAGCCCGCCGAGCCCCGCTTCTCAAACGGCGGCCGTTTAGGCTCCACAACGGGCTTAGCCTTCAAGGATTTCATAACTTCCTGAATGGCCCGCTCTAGCTGCGGGTCTTTGCCCGCCATCACGGCGTCTGGCCATTGCTCTACCTCAATGTCGGGAGCAACCCCTTCGTTCTCCACGCGGTAGCCGTCTTTGTCCCAGAAACCGACGTTGGGCGCCGTAACGGAGCCTCCATCAATGAATTCCGGATAACCAAGCACCCCAACAAGCCCACCCCAGGTGCGCTTCCCGATGATGGGACCAAGATTGTTCTTGCGCCAGAGGTACGGAAACAGGTCTCCGCCAGAGCCAGCGGTCTCGTCGGTCAGCAGTACTTTGGGCCCATGAATAGCCGCTACGGGCGCATGTTGGTCTTGGCCGTAGCGGTAGGTCCAGCTGTTCTGGTAGGGGCGCATTAGGTGCTCGATGTAGTAATCGGCAATCTGCCCTCCACCGTTGAAGCGCTCATCCACGATGATGGCCTTTTTGTTGACCTGCGGGAAGAAATAACGCTTGAAGTATCGGAACCCGCTACCGCCGGTATTGGGGACGTAAACGTAAGCGACCTGCCCGTTGGTGGCTTCGTCTACTTTCTTGATGTTGCCTTCTACCCAGTCTCGGTTGCGGAGCGAATAGTCACTGCTTACTGGCGTAACGCTTACCGTTCGGGAGCCGGTACCGTCGGCGTTGGGGCCTACGGTTACCTCAACGAGCTTGTCGGCGGTGGCTTCGAAGAAGCGGTACAGGTTGTCGGTCCCGGCTACTTCTTTGCCGTTTACAGCAAGGATGTATTCACCGGCTTCTACGTTTATCCCCGGCTCGGTGAGTGGGCTGCGCAGGCTGCCGTTCCAGTTTAACCCGCCGTAGATTTTCGTGATGCGGTAGCGGTTGTTTTCTACGTTGTAGTCGGCACCTAGTAAGCCCCCACCTACGCGGTCTGGGTTGTTGATGCTGTTGCCTTGGCTACCGAAGCGGTGGTGGCCAACGCCGAGCTCAGAACCCATCCAGCCCATCACGCGGTAAAGGTCTGGTCGGGTTTTTACGTGGGGCAGGAAGACTTCGTACTTCTCTTTCATCGCGTCCCAGTCTACGCCGTGCATGCCGGGGTCGTAGAAATAGTCGCGGTTTACGCGCCACATCTCGTTGAAGATGTTGCGGAACTCGACGAGTGGCTCAATCTTCACCTTCATGCCGTAGCTGTCAGGGGATTTGAGGTCTTTGGGCGAAGGATTGCCTAGGGAAGTAACGGCCCACTGGCCCCGACTGCCCACGAAGAGGTGCTTGCCATCTCCGGTCACTTCAAACCATGAGGCAGGCATGTACTCTTTGTCTTTGCGCTCCTCAAGGGAGTAGCGGCGGAGGGTTGTGCCGTCATCGGTACGGGAGAGGTAGAGCAGCTCGCTTGGTTTCGCAGATTCTAGGTTGTAGAAGTTGCCGTTGCCAATGGGCAGGTGGACGATCCGGCGCTCTATCCCGTCGAAGTCGATACGGATAGATTCGTCCTCTTCTGTCTCCTCTTTGCTTTCTTCAGGGGCTTCCTCTGCACCTGCGTCCGCGCCTTCTTCTTCTTCTTCTTCTTCTTCTTCTGGAATTTCCTCCATGTCGTTACGACGCACCAAGGGCGAAATTTCATCGTTTTGCAGCGTGAGCAAGTAAATATCGTTCGTGATCCGCATATCGTTGCTCGACTGTTGGAACCAGTTGATCACAGGCCCCGCATCGGTAGAAACCGAGAGGTAGAGGTACTTGCCCGATGCGTCAAATGTCGGGTCGGTTACGTTGGCCAGAGGGTCTGAAACGGCCTTGCTTTCACCGGTTATGGTGTTGTAGATGTAGGCGCGTTCAAAGTTGGTTTCCGTGATTTTGGAATAGGCCAACCATTTCCCATCTTTAGACCACGAGCCGAAAAGATCGCGGTAATCTCCGGGGAAGTATGCGTCGTCGGTAGCTACTTTACTGATTTTTTCGGAGGCAATATCGAGGAGGTAAAGGTTTCGGCCATTGTCTACAAAGGCGATTTTTTCACTGTCGGGAGACCAGTGCGGGAAAGCGTAGAAGCCGGTCCCGTTCAGGGCGATGGCGCGGGCTTTCTTGGTTTTATTATCGTAGAGATGGAGGGCATACTCTCCGGAAGCATCGGAAAAAAAGGCAATGGTTTTACCGTCTGGGCTCCAGCGCGGGTGGGTTTCATGTACACCGGGGCTGTTGCTGAGGTTCTGCACATCTCCGTTTTTTACGGGGGCGGTCAGGACTTCGCCTCGGAAGTCGGCCACTACGCGCTTACCCGACGGTGATGCCCCCACATGGCGAACGTTGCGGGCGCCAGAAATCCAGTACGGGCGGACGTCGATGATGTCGGCCTTGACATCAATGTCAATCTGCTGATGTTTGCCAGTGTTGGGGTCAAAAAGGTGCAAGTAGCCAGCTTGGTCGAAGATGATCTTTCCTGCTCCTGAATTGATGCTCAGGATGGGGAAGTCTTTGAACTTGGTGAGTTGTTTGACTTCCTTCGTGCCGGGGTCAAACTCGAAGAGGTTGAACTCTTTGTTTCGGTCGCTGATGAAGTAGACCTTGCCGTTGACCCACAGTGGTTGGGTATCATTACAGCCACCTGCTGGCTTAGGGATTTCTACGACGGACTTGTCGGACATATCCATGATCCAAACCCGGGAGATGGTGCCGCCTCGGTAGTTTTTCCACATGCCGAACCGGTCGCGGAGCGGGGTGTAGGCGAGGTACTTCCCGTCTTTGGAATACTTGGCGTGGTTGATGGTAGGGATGTTGAGCGGGGTAGCCGCTCCGCCATCGAGCCCGATGGTGTAGGCGAGGGTGAATGCGCCCGTAAACCGGTTGCGCATGGAGGCGAAGAGTACGTTTTTGCCATCGGGCGTAAAATCACGAACGATGTCTCCGGAGGGGTGCCAAGTCAATCGCTTCGGGATGCCTCCTTCGGGTGAAACGGTGTATATGTCGTAGTTTCCGTCATACTGCCCGGTAAAGGCAAGGGTTTTGCCATCAGGGCTGAAAACTGGGGCTACTTCTATTCCGTCATCGATGGTAAGCCGCCGAGGGTTTTTACCATCAACATCGGCGACCCAAAGGTCTCCGGCGTAGCTGAAGGCGATGTTGTCTTTACTGATGGCGGGGTTGCTTAAAAGACGGGTTTGGGCTTGCATTAAGCTGGCCAGAAAGAGTGTTGTTAGTAAAATTAGGTAGCGTGGTTGCATGTATGAGTGGTTTGGTTGGGTGAGGAAAGATAGCTAAAATGTAGTTGTATTGATGTAAATTCTTCCAACCTATCACCCTACCTTTGCGGCCCAAACTGATTCAGCTATGCGTAACTTCTTTTTTGCCCTCTCATTCTGCCTTTGCTGCGCCGTCATCACGGGCTGCAAAACCGATGACTCCGGCATGGCCGCCTCTACGTCCGTAGAAGGCGGAGCCTTCGTCCCCGAAGGCTACAACTTGGTTTGGAACGACGAGTTCGACGTTCCCGGCCTCCCCGATACTACCCGCTGGGGCTACCAAGTCGGAGGCCACGGCTGGACGGCCAAAGAGCGCCAAATGTACACCGAAGCCAACCCCGAAAACGTCCGGATTCAAGAAGGCATACTACGCATCACCGCGCAGTACAAAGAAGACGGCCGTAGGAACAAATTCACCAGCACCCGCCTAGTAACCAAGAAGAAAGCAATGTTCGAGGAAGGGTACTTCGAGATCAGGGCAAAATTCCCCGAAGGCAAAGGCCTTCGCTCTGCCTTTTGGATGGTTGGCGATACGGTAAGCAAAATCGGCTGGCCCAATGCTGGCGAAATCAACCTGGTTGAGCATTACGGCAAACTGCCCACCGTAGTCGGTGCTGCGGTACAAACCCCCGACTTTTTCTGGAGCGAGAAAGGGCAAAAAGGTACTTCTAAAATCATCAAAACGGCCACTTCCGAATTTCACGTATACAGCTGTGAATGGACCAAAGACTACCTCAAATTCGCCGTAGATGGAGAGGTTTTCTGGACTTACTTCCCGCTACCCGGCCGTGGTAGAATGGGGTACCCTTTCCGGTGGCCTTTCTACATGGTTGCCAATGTATCCGTAGGCGGTATCCGTAACGGAAAAGAAAGCGTCGCCCAAGATATTTTTCCGGCCAGTATGTACCTAGACTACGTACGGGTGTACCAGAAATAATCCGCTTGAACTCTTAGAGCAGCCCCCAACTAAGGTCCCGCTCCGCAACCACCAAGTCGGCGGCTACCTCAGGCCACTCGATACCGATGGCGGGGTCGTCGTACCGCAAGCCTCCTTCGGCCTCTTTTGCATAGAAATTGTCGCATTTGTAGGCAAATACTGCCGTCTCCGACAGCACGAGGTAGCCGTGGGCGAAACCGCGCGGTACGTACATCTGCTTTTGGTTTTCGCCACTTAGTACAACCCCAAACCACTGGTGTAGGGTAGGGGAGCCTGGCCGCAAATCAACGGCAACATCGAAGACTTCTCCTTCAACAACACGGACCAATTTGCCCTGCGCATGGTCTCCGGTCTGGAAGTGCATACCCCGCAGTACGCCGCGCGGGCTACGGGCTTGGTTGTCTTGGACAAACTTAGCGTCAATACCCGCTTCCTTAAACGTTCGCTCATTCCAAGACTCAAAGAAATAGCCCCGGTCATCACCGAAAACACGCGGGGTAAATACCTGAAGACCAGGGATAGGAGTAGTAGAGAACAAGGACAAAAAGTTGGCGGTCAATGTGTTGGTGAAAAGACGAAGTTGGTAGTGCTATTATCGGCCTACCAACCCCGGTAACGCGGCGGCGTGAGCCCCAACAAACGCATGTAGATGAGTACTTGCGCCCGGTGGTGGGTGGCGTGGTCTTGCAATAGGTAAATGATTACCCGACGGCTTTTGGGGCCAGCAAAGAAGTTGCTCACTTCCTCTTCCCAACGCTCCTGCGGGAGGTTTTTAATGGCTGCTTCGCCGAAGGCGTAAGCATCGTTCAGCAAACTTATGAGCTCTTTCCGAGACAGCGTCTCGGCCGAGAGCCGTTCGCGCAGCGCGTCCTCATCAAAACCGTCGGGCTCATAGTCGAGAAACCGACGACTGAGGCCGTAAACATTGCCCGCAATATGCTGGATCTGCTCCTGAACGCTCATCTGGTTGTCCGTGGGCCGGAAGGTGAGCTTGTCGTCGGGGATAGACGCCAAGGCTTCCATGGTGTAGGCTTTAGAGTTGTTCCATTTTTCCAACCATTCGGTCTGGGCAGGAAACGCCTTACTGTCTTGAGCCATGAGTTCAAAAGACAAGGATGAAATTAGTAGTAGAGGGAGCAGAAGTCGTAACATGAAGGCGAAGGTAGAAGTTAGATGTTTAGAAGACAGAACTTTCAGTCAAGGAATTTAATAACCCGGCATAAAATGTTGAACTTTACCACCCCAAAAGCGGAAAAAGTAACGCTTGCTTCTAACGATCTAAATTCCTTGCCCCCTGCTCTCCAAGCTCTTCACCCCAACGGATGCATCTACCCTCGTTTTCCTGCGCATTGCGATGGGCCTTTTGGGTGGTGGAGACATCCTCGGCAATGGCATCTACTACCACTGGTACCTCGATGAGTTCAGTGGTTACACCTTCAGCTATTATGGTTTTGAATGGGTCGGGCCCTTGCCGGAGCCGTTCCTTTCGTTGTACTTCGTCGGTGGCTTTTTGTTGGGCTTGGCCGTTGCGTTGGGGTGGCGATTTCGCGTTACCGCGCCCCTTTTTGCGCTGGCGTTCAGCTATTTGTTCCTGCTGGAAAAGGCGCACTACCTCAACCATGCTTACCTGTTTAGCTGCTTGGCGTGGCTGTTGGCTATCACGCCCGCTTGGCGAGAGTTTTCATTGGATGTACGGCGCAACCCGGCCGATTGGTCGCCCCGTGTTCCGGCCTGGACGGTATGGCTTTTCCCTGCCCTGATGGGCGTCGTTTACTTCTTCGGCGGCATCGCGAAAATCAACCAAGACTGGCTCATCAAGGCCATGCCGATGAAGATGTGGCTTAGCACC
The DNA here is from genome assembly GCA_937949535.1 of uncultured Lewinella sp. Taxonomy (GTDB): domain Bacteria; phylum Bacteroidota; class Bacteroidia; order Chitinophagales; family Saprospiraceae; genus Neolewinella. The sequence continues at coordinate 8,611 of CALEDI010000040.1, forward strand.
CGGTCGGAAATGCCCATTCTAGGGCCGCTCTGGGGTCTAGACTTTACGGCCTATTTTATGTCGTGGTCTGGGATGCTGCTCGACCTGACGGTGGCGTTTTTGCTGCTCCACAAACGCCTGCGTTGGCTAGCGCTGGGGCTGCTGTTTGCCTTCCACGCTACCAACCATATACTGTTCAATATCGGCATCTTCCCCTTCCTCTCTATGGTGCTCACCAGCTTGTTTTTTGCGCCAGATTGGCCCAAAAGATTTGTGCATTGGCTCGCCGCCCCTACTCAACAGGAAGGGACTAAGGCCAAAATACTAATGTGGGCGCGGACGCAGGTGCAAAGCTGGCTCACGGGATGGCAGGGTAGGGTAGCCAGCCCCTCCGGCCCCAACACCGCTTACTGGCAATACCGGTCTTCCTTGCATAAGCCCATCTGCTTCGGCTTGGTCTTGCTCTTCAGCGTTAACCTACTACTGCCCCTACGCCACTGGGCCTTCAACTCCGACGTGGCCTGGAGCGAAGAAGGCCACCGCTACAGTTGGCGGATGATGCTGCGCTCCAAGCAGGGCGTAGGCTACTTCCGTGTCATTGACCAAGCCACCGGCCAGCAAGAAATCATCCGAACCGTAGACAGCCTCTCGGGGCGGCAACACCGTAAACTGCTCACTCGTCCAGACATGATCTTACAGTACGCCCACTACCTACGCGACCTTCGCCGCGCCGACGGGAAAGACGTTGCCGTATACGCCAACATCCGCGTCCGCCTCAACGGCCGCAAACACCAGACCTACATCGATCCCGAAACCGATCTCGCCCAAACGGAGTGGCAGTGGTTTAGCCACAAAGATTGGGTGCTGCACGAGGCCGTTCCCTTACCCGAAGAGGAGACGGACTAAAAAATACTATCCCCCACCTCAGAAGTAAAGCCCTCCAAAAAAGTCATACCGAAGTTCGAGTTCCCTTTGGGGTTCAGGGGCGGGCTCCATACCGCAACGCAGTAATCCCGTGGCCGCAGGGCCACGATGCCGCCCCCAACACCGCTTTTGCCCGGCAAACCCACCCGAAAGGCAAACTCCCCTGCTTCATCGTACAAGCCGCAGAGTTGCATGATGGCGTTGAGGCGTTTCGTCATTTTCTTGCTCACAATTTGTTCTCCGGTAAAGGGGCTTTGGCCCTCGTTGGCCAAAAAGAGGAAGGTCTGTGCCAACTGCTGGCAGCTCATCTCAATAGAACATAGCGAACAGTAGAAATCGAGCAGCCGCTCCGTATCGTTATGGATGTTGCCGAAGGAGCGCATGAACTCAATCAGGGCGCGGTTCCGCGAGCTGGTTTCTCGTTCTGAGGCGGCCACTTTCTCGTTGAAACCGATGCTCTGGTCTCCACTCAGGGAATGAACAAAAGCCAAGAGGTCTTTTTTCGGGTCAGCGAGGTAGTTTAGCAAAACATCACAGACCACCAAGGCCCCAGAGTTGTTCATCGGGTTGCGCGGGATGCCCCCGTCGCTCTCCAACTGGATGAGGGAGTTGAAGGGCGTACCCGAAGGCTCAACGTCTACCCGCTTCCACAGCTCTTGGTTTTCCCGCTGGTAGGCCATCGTGAGGCTCAAGACCTTAGCAATACTCTGGATGCTGAAACCCTCTTGCGCGTCTCCGAAGGAGTATTCGCGTTGGTCAACAGTTACAGCGTGTACGCCAAACTTCTCCGAACCAACGTGCGCTAACTCGGGAATGTAGCTGGCTACTACGCCGGTGTTCTCGGCGGGGAGTTTGGCGTGTAGTTTGGCCAAGATTTCATTTACGTTCATGCTTCGCTTTTTGGAGAGAGCGAAGGTAGATACTATCATTTAGTCTGAGCTTGATAGTATCATTTGATACTATCAATGTGTATTTCATGGGTTTAGTAGTATATTGTGATACTATCAAATGATGCTGTTATGGCTTATAAACCACCCTATACCCTTACTTCTGCTATGTTCACGATAGCGGGTGAAATCATATTGTTGATCGGCCAAATTCAGGGCTATCAATTGCTCACTGGAAACCTAAAACTGAGAAGGCAGAACAAAATTAAGACCGTAATGTCTAGCCTTGCTATTGAGGGGAATACCCTGAACGAGGATCAGATTTCGGACATCATTGACGGGAAATCAGTTTTAGGGCCACCGAGAGAAATCTTGGAAGTTAAGAATGCACTCGCAGTTTACGACCTGATTGACGAGCTAGACCCCGAAAACGAAGATGATTTATTAAGAAGCCACGAAGTCTTGATGAGCGGACTGATTGATAGTGCGGGCAAATACCGACAAAGCGGCGTAGGCGTGGTAGATGGCAAAAAAGTAATTCATATCGCTCCCCCTTTCAACATGGTACCGAGGTTAATGGGCAATCTGTTTGACTACTTGGTCAATTACGAAGAAGAAACAATTATCCAAAGCTGTGTCTTTCACTATGAGTTCGAGTTCATCCATCCTTTCTCTGATGGGAACGGTCGGATGGGAAGGTTGTGGCAGACCGTCATCTTGATGGCTAAGTACCCAATTCTCCAGTTTGTGCCTTTTGAAACCATCATTCACCAGCGGCAGCAAGGCTATTACCAAGCTTTGGCAGATAGCCAGTCTTTAGGTAATTCCGACCCCTTTATTTATTTCATGCTAGATGCGCTAAAAACAGCACTCGAACACGAAGCATCAAGGATTAATGTTCGGCAAGACTTCGAGGGCCGGATGTTGTCTTTCAAGGAGCAAGTACAGCTACCGGAGTTTAGCAGGAAAGACTACCTTCAGTTCCACAAAACCTTATCCCCTGCTACTGCTAGTCGGGATTTGAAGCGAGGTGTGATGGAGAATATTCTGGAGAAAGCAGGAGAGGCTAGAAAGACAGTTTACAAATTCACTAAATAAATGCCATGAGAATTATTTTATCAATCACAATTATACTCTTTACGCTTAGCGTAGTTGCCCAAAAAAGCAACTTAGAATTCAAGCATGGACTCGCAGGAGGGATCAGTTACGCGAATGAGTTATACGGAGACGGAGGTGGTGGAGTTAGAGCTGATTTTGGATATCTCACCCAGCTTCTTGTAGGTAGACGTTTACGTGGTAGGGTTGGAGTTGGACTATCTATGGTTGTGAACAATTCGAAGAACAATTACAATAATATCCTGAGTACGAGAAGTGGCTTTAGGAGCAGCCGGGATACTTCATTTGCACTCAGGGCAGGAAGCTTTACGACGAGGTTTGTAGCACTGGCCATTCCTCTTGAATACCGTTTTGTCTCTGATGGGGAAATACCCTGGACTGCTGGCGTAACCTACCGGCCAGGGTTCGTTTTATTGAAATCCGTAGAAAACGAATTTAGTCAATATGATTGGGTATGGACCACAAATCAAAGACTGAATGAAACCTCTGTGATTGAGGAACGACCTTCTATTAGTCGGTTTACAGAAGCTATTTCTGTCAATATTGGCTACGAAACAGAAAGACTATTACTACGACTAACAATCGGTCGGGATCAATGGGATTATGTAGACGATTATGTTGGAGGTGAAAACCGCTGGCTATTCGGTGTGGAAGTCGTAAAGTGGATAAGAGGCATCAATGACAAGATTGGCGATTAGACCATATGATCTAATCATCGCTCCCCACCATACAACCACCAGAGACCTCGCTTATGGCGTAAAAAAGGGACTCCTCGTTAAAACGGGGGCACTTCGTACAACTCGTTATCAGTACAGGTAACTTGTTCTGTAACCACTAAACCCTATCTTAGCCAAAACTTCCCCTCAAAATGAACAAGATCGTCGACATCATAATGCGTGAGCCTAATGTAGAAGAGATTCTTGAAGAAGTTCGTTCTGCTTTACAACAAGAGGAAAAAGACCGAAAAGCATTTCGAGCTTGGTTAACGCCCGATCGGAAAGCTGAATTTATCAGCGGCGAGGTTGTCATGCACAGCCCAGCTAAAGAACGCCATTTGTTGGCAACAACAACACTGAGCAAAGTATTTGGCTTTCATGTAACCCATTATGAGTTAGGCGTCATGCGGGTAGAAAAAGCCATGGTCTCGTTGGGAAGAAATGACTTTGAGCCTGATCTGTGTGTGTGGTTAAAGGAAGATTCAGACAAATTCGACAAAGAAATGATGTCTTATCCTGCCCCAGCGTTGGTCATTGAGGTGCTTTCACCTTCCACCAAAAAGCGAGATAGAGGCATAAAAAAGGATACCTACGAAGTCTTTGGCGTTCGGGAATACTGGATTGTTGACCCCGACAAAGAAACAGTTGAACAGTTCATCAATGTCCTCCATCCTGAAGGCGCACGATTTGAGCCTGTAGTGCTCCACGGTACTAACGACAACATCTACTGTGCAGCATTCTCAAAACTTAGTTTTCCTGTTAGCATCATTTTTGATGAGGCAAAGTGCCACCAATTCGTCCTAGAAATGATGAAGGAGTAGCCAAAAAACTGGCTACTCCTTCGCTAAATCATTTCCTGAAAATAAAGCCTACTCCGCTTTAGCTTCCACCGTAACTTTTAGGTTCAGTTCCTTACACTGCGCCTCATCAATGTTCGCTGGCGCGTCGATCATCACGTCGCGGCCTTGGTTGTTCTTCGGGAAGGCGATGAAATCGCGGATGGAAGACTGGCCGTTCATGACCGCGCAGAGGCGATCGAAACCGAAGGCGATACCGGCGTGGGGTGGGGCGCCGTACTCGAAGGCACCCATCAGGAAGCCAAACTGCTCTTCGGCCTCTTCCTCGGTAAAACCGAGGAGCTTGAAGTTGCGCTCTTGCAGCGCACGGTCGTAGATCCGGACGGAGCCGCCGCCGATCTCTGCGCCGTTGATGACGAGGTCATAGGCATCGGCCTTGAGCGATTTCATCGTTTCGTGGTCGCCGTTCAGCATCCGTTCTACTTCTTCGCGCTTAGGGCTGGTGAAGGGGTGGTGCATGGCGTGGAAGCGCTCAGACTCTTCGTCCCATTCCAAGAGCGGGAAGTCTACAACCCACAGCGGAGCAAACGCACCTTCGGGGATCATGTCGTATTCTTTAGCGACGTGTAGGCGGAGGTTACCAATCTGCCCACGGCTCTTTTCGTCGTCTCCGGAGATGACGAGCATCAAATCACCCGGCTTTGCACCTGCGGCCGCGCCCCATGCTGCTAAAGCTTCCTGATCGAAGAACTTATCTACTGAGCTCTTGAAGCTGCCGTCTTCGTTGCATTTTACGTATACCAAACCCTTGGCCCCGATCTGTGGGCGCTTTACCCACTTGGTCAGGTTGTCGAGGTTTTTTCGCGTCAGGTCTGCCTTGCCGGGAACACAAATACCGACGACCAACTCTGCGCTGTCGAACACGCCGAAGCCTTTGTTTTGGGCTACGTCGTTGAGTTCTACGAGCGGCATACCGAAGCGAAGATCGGGCTTATCGGAGCCGTAAAGGCGCATCGCGTCGTCGTACTGCATCCGAGGAAATTCGGGGAGGTCAACGCCTTTGAGTTCTTGGAAAACGTGGCGGGTGAGGCCCTCGAAAGTGTTGAGGACTTGCTCTTGCGTCACGAAGGCCATTTCGCAGTCGATCTGCGTAAACTCCGGCTGGCGGTCGGCACGGAGGTCTTCGTCGCGGAAGCACTTCACGATCTGGAAGTAGCGGTCGTAACCCGCTACCATGAGTAGCTGCTTGAAGGTCTGGGGGCTTTGCGGCAGGGCGTAGAACTGGCCTTCGTTGAGGCGGCTAGGCACTACAAAATCGCGTGCGCCTTCGGGGGTAGACTTGATGAGGAAGGGCGTTTCGACCTCCACAAAATCCTTGCCGCCGAGGTAGGCGCGCACCGCGAGAGCGAGCTTGGAGCGGAACATGATGTTCTGCTGCAGCGGCCCCCGGCGGAGGTCGAGGTAGCGGTACTGCATCCGGAGGTCGTCGCCGCCGTCAGACTCGTCTTCGATCGTGAAAGGCGGCGTTTTTGCGCTGTTGAGCACGATCAACTCATCCGCGATGATTTCTACATCGCCGGTGTTCCGGTTGGGGTTTTTGTTCGTCCGTTCGCGCACGGTTCCGTTCACCTGAATGACCCACTCGCGGCCGATTTTGCGGGCTTGGTCGGCCAGTTCGGCGTTATCATCTTGGTCAAAAACAACCTGGGTGATGCCGTAGCGGTCACGGAGGTCAACGAAGGTCAGTCCGCCGAAATCTCGGCCGATCTGGACCCAACCAGAGATGGAGACTTTTTTGCCGGCGTCGGAAAGGCGAAGCTCGCCGCAGTTGTGGGTACGAAACATTGTATTCTAATTTTGAGCGTGCAAAGATAGAGCGTGTAAAGGAGAGTTGGGCGGGTTTTGTTGGATATCAGGTTGCAGGTTGCAAGTTGCAGGTGTGAGCAGGCAACTTGTAACTTGCAACCTGTATGTGAGGGTGGGTAGTGTTCAATAACCTGTTTCTAAGTTAAATATATAATTAATCAAACCGCTATACACCGACTAAAACCCCCTCCCTAAATCCCTCCCCACGGGGGAGGGACTTGTGAAAACGCTACGCGTTTTAGCGTAATGGCCACTTAACCAGCGTCAATGTGTAGCGGTTTGCTCCGATATAG
>CALEDI010000041.1 GCA_937949535.1 uncultured Lewinella sp.
CTAAAATGCCGTCTACGCCAGGCATTTCAGTCGAACGCTTCGAGGTCCTGAAGCGTACTCAGGACCTCGAAGCGTTTATTTCTGCCTCTGACGAAGTCGAGGTAGAAATAATCCTTTGAGCGTCCGGTGCTTATGGGCAAACTTCACGTTAATTAAACACCCAACTCCCCACCGCTCTACTCTCCGCCTCTGCTTCGTCCTCCCATCGGGTAAGCTCGTGGTACCGCCCGTTTTCCCAATCGCTTAGGCAGTTGTCGTAGAATTCGCTGGCGGGGCTACCGGAGGAGCCGCCGGGGAGAGTTCCCCAAGCGCGGGGCTGGGGGCCTAGCTCTACGACCATCCGCCAGCTTGCGCCGTGGCCGCCGCTGAGTACGCGGGGGGTGAAACGCGCGCCGCCCGTAGTAATGAGGTGTGAGCCGAAGCCAGGAATGGCCCCGAGGTGACGAACGTGAGAATTGCGGTGTTCGGCCCAAGTTTTGGGCTGCTGGCCATCTAGCTCTTCGAGGATTTCATCGAAGGCACGCTGGGTGAGGGTAGCGGCGGTTTCTGTGAAGTCTGTGGTGGCTTGGATGTCGAAAATAGGGTTGCGGGCGTCTTCTTGGAGCAGCTCGGTCAGTTTCCAGGCATCGGGGCGGAGGTAGCCGGAGTCTGCGGGCATTTCGTCGAAGGTGAGCTGGTAGACCTTGATGCGCCACTGCTCGAAGAGGGTAGCGGCGCGGCTATCGCCCTCGCAGCGGTAGTCCCATTCCGAGATCAGGCGGAGGAGGGCGCGGCCTTCGTCGGTCAGGCTTTGGCGGTTGATCCGGGCGATGAGGAGGGGGGCGAGTTCTTCGGCCATCAGGGAGTGGCTGCTGAGCTGGAGGTCCTTCATCTTGCGCTGGTTCATCGTTGTTTCCCGCGCTAGGTAGCGGTTGATGAAGCGGCCCCGGTACTCGTCGAAACCTCCGGTGTAGGGGTATGGGTAGTCTGGGCCGGTAGTAGTTTGGTTGGCGGAAGAGACGAAGCCACGTTCGGGGTTTTTATGCACGGGCCGGTCCTCGAAGGGGATGTAGCCGCGCCAAGCGTTGGCCATCGTGTTGCCTGGGGTGGTGAAACGACCAGATTGGCCCGGTGCGCGCAAGGGGAAACCGCCGTTGGGGCGGATGGCGATGTCGCCGTCTTTTTGGGCGAAGATGAAATTTTGGGCTGGGTCGATGTAGCCTTTTAGTGCGTCAGCGTAGTCGTCGTAGTTTTCGGCGCGCATGAGTTTCAGGAAGGTGCCAGCGGTGGTGTGTGGGCGGACGCTTTTGCCGGGCGCGTCGTGGCCGAGGTAGCGCATCGCGTGGTTGGCGTAGGGGCCATCGGTGAAGGGGACGGGGCCGAAAACGGTCCAAGGGGTACGGATGATTAGCGGGGCTGCGCCTTTTAGCGGGAGCGTATCAACGATGATCTGGGCGGGCGTTTTCACGCTGTCTAGCCAGTAGTGGGTGTGGTTTTCGTCGGTCCATTCGATGCGGAACCAGTCGGTTACGTCGTGGCCGACGTTGGTTTCTCCGTAGGCGACGTAGTCGTTGAAGCCCATGATGATGCCGGGGGCCCCGGGCAGGCTTACGCCCCGGGCGTTCACGCCGGGGATGTTGATCTGGACTTCGTACCAGATGCTGGGCAGCGTCAGCGACAGGTGGGGGTCGGAGGCCAAGATTGGGTGGCCGGTATTGGAGTGGCTGGGCGCAACGGCCCAGTTGTTGGAGCCATTGTCTGGGTGCGCGGGCATCAGGGTGTAGCGCTCGGTGCTTACGGCGTCGTAATCGTTCGGAGCGGGGTTATTTGGCGCGGCCGCAGGTGCAAGGGAAGGTTCTGGAAGAGACAGTCTCGAAACCGCTCCTCGCACCTGCGTCCTCGCCTCCTGCTGCTTTTCATACCTGCCGTCGTCGGGGACGATGGGGCTGTCTTTGGGGAAGCGATCGGGGTAGAAGGTGTTGAAAATCTCTTCGCCAAGGTCCGTCAGGGTCCGGTCTGCCGCCGCATCGCTGTACCGGCTACTGAGCGATTGCGACATGCCCTTCATCAGGAGCGCGGTGCGGTACGGAGACCAGCGCTGGGGCGCATGGTCGAGTATCTTGTACTCCACGGGGTACTGCGCGGGCGTGAGCTGGTCTATCCAAGCATTGATGCCTGCGGCATACGCTTCGAGCACCTTGAGGTCTTCGGGGAAGTGGACGCGCATCGTGTCGGTCTCGTCGCGGGCGGCCTGCCGGAATCCGCGCCGAATCTGCATGGAGTCGCGCGCCAAGGTTCGGGTGCCGAGCACCTCGCTCAGGCGGCCTTCGGTGGCGCGGGTACTGATGTCCATCTGCCAGAGGCGGTCAGCGGCGGATATGTAGCCTTGCAGGAACGCGGCGCTTTCCATGTCTGGCGCAAAGATGTGTGGAACGCCCAACTCGTCGAAATGAACGCTGCCTTTGGCCAGCGGATGGTCTAGCGTCAGGGTGCGGTCGTCTTCTCGTTCGCTCAGTTTCGGCCGGCTGTTGTGCCAAAAACCCTTCTGCGGGTGGAAGAAATTGCCCAAGGCCGGTACGGGCAAGCCCGCAGGCCCAGGGTAGTTGCCGAAGATGAGCCATAGCAGAAGAACGGTGCCAGAGAGGGCGAGGTGGACGTATTTCATTGACTTTTGGTTTAGCGGCTCAAGGTAGGAACATAATTCACGGTCGTCCAGCTTTCGGTACTCCAAAGCTTGCGGCCTTCGGCGTCCGTCCAGGTATTCGGGAGGCGGAGGTAGTAGACGTGCTCGGGGATCAGGCCGGAGAAGGTAAGGCTGACTTTTTTACGGTCTGCGCTCCAGCTTAGGTTGGAGACGGAGAGCTTGGTCTCGTCTAGCTTCGGCCCGCCGTAGTTGGCGGTGGGTTGGTAGCGCCAGCGGGCGAGGCCGAAATCCGTTGGGCTGTCGCCGTAGCCTTCGGCTACGGGCTGGGTGAACTCCAGCTCGAAGCCATCGGCTTGGGTCCGGACGGCGAGGACCTCGAAAGCGGGCTTACCGTTGTACTTCAGCCGTTGCAGGCCGTAGAAGAGTTTGTTGGCGTCTCCCCAGTTGCCGGTGGAGCCAACCATACCGACGTAGAGCGCGCCATCTGGGCCCCAAACATTGCGGTTTACCCCAGCTTCCAAGCCCTGAATGAAGCGGAAGACGGTGCCTTGGTATTCGCCGTTCACTTTCTCGACGAAGACCCGCTTGAAACCGCCGTGGGTAATTTCGCCGTGGATCATCTGCCCTTTGTACGGCCCGTCGTTGAGGGTGTTCGGGGTGCTGGGGCTGTTGCCGATTTCGTCTTGCGGGAGCCAGACGACGGGCGGCTTCACGGGCTTGCCTTCCTCGCCCGCTACGGCGTAGGAGTTGAAGAAAGCCCCTTCGGTAACGTGCAAGATTTTGGAGGCGGGCAGCCAGTCGCCTTGGTTGTCGGCGATGAAGAGCTCATCGTCTGCGCCCCAGTTGATGCCATTGGGGGTGCGGAGGCCGGAAGCGATGTTTTCCAGCTTTCCGGTGTGGCGATGGATGCGGACGGCCTTGCCCCGGCTAAGCGGCTGGTTCGGAGCGCTCGCTCCGCCAGGAAGAATACCGATGGCGAGGGTAGCGTAGAAGTAGGGCTCTTTGTACGCCAAGCCGAAGCAGAACTCGTGGAAGTTGGCGGTAGTGATCCAGTCGTTGGAAACCGTGGCGTACTCATCGATCATTTCGTCGCCGTTGTGGTCGATGAGTTTGGTTAGTTCCTGTTTTTGCATCACGAAGATGGTGTCGTCTACAACCTTGAGGCCGAGGGGTTCGGCGAGGCCGGAGGCGATCTTCTTGGTCGTCATCTGGGCGGGGTCTCCGTTCTGGACGCCGTCGATGAGGTAAACGGCTCCTTCGGCATCCCAAGTGGAGACGACGAGGCGGCCGTCGGAGAGGAAGTCCATCCCCCCTACTTTGGGCGTGAAGCCGTTGGGCCTGGCTTGGGAGAGGTTGTAGGCGGGGTGTACGCCAGCGAGGCGGGTTCCGTCTCCGGGGTAGATCTGGCCTCGGTCCATTGGGGCGGGAAGGGTAGTGGCGGCGGTGGTGTTGAGGTCGTAGCCGAGGTTTTCGGTCGGGACGATCTGCCACTCGGGGCTGAAGAAGCTGCGCCACTCAAGGGTGAGGACGTTGCCGCCGCCGTTCTCGAAGTATTCAACGACGATTTCGTGGTTGCCGGCGGCGAGGGCGATTTCGCCGTCTTTCGCGTCGGGGCCGTGGAGGCCGTCGTGGTTGATGATGGTTTGCCCATTGAGGAGCAGCCGGCTACCGTCGTCGCTCCGGAGGCGGAAGAGGTAGTTGCTCGTTTGGGGGATTTTGAGGTAGCCCGTGAAGCGGGCGGCGAAGAGGTCGGTTAGTTTGCCCCATTCGTTTTCGACGAAGTCGATGGTAGGGGCTACGCCTTCAAACTGAGGTTTGGCGTCCCATTTCACTTGTTGGAGGCTGCTGATGCCGTCGGGTACGGGGAAGATGTCTACGCGGAGCCCTGCGCCGAGGCCGTCGTCGGCAACGGGGCCGGTGGCGGCTAGGGCGTCGCTTTCTTTTGTGAGGGTGAAGTTGGTGGGGCCTTCTTCTGCTAGGTCGGCCTCTGCTTCTTTGTCGAGATCGAGCACCCACCGTACCATCGTTCGCACGTCGGAGGGCGGGATGTGCTCGTGGGCGATCATGGCGGCAGAGCCCCAAGTACCAGACCCGCCTTTGATGACCCGGGAGGTTAGCTTTTCGAGGTTGGCTGTCGTGTTGCGGTAGCGTTCGGCTACGGCGAGGTAGGCGGGGCCGATGGTTTTGACGTATTGGTTGTGGCAGGTTTTACAGCCGTTGCGCTCGATGAGTTTTTCGCCTGGTTCGCGGTTGTCGGCGAGGAGGGCGCCGGCGTCGAGGTTGTCGTCGGGGAGGGTAGGGTAGCGGATGAAGCTGGTTTTGAGGTAGGTAGGCTCGTTGGGGTTGAGGTCTAGGGCACCAAAAATGGTCAACGACCGGAGGCCGCCGAAGGTGCGCTTGGCTTGGTTGATGTTGTTGAACGTTCCGTTGGTTTGGATGCTGCTTTCGGCCGGCACGCCATCGATCATTGCCCGGAGGCTGAGCTTGGTGTTTTGGGGCAGCCCTTCCACGAAGAAGGTACGTTCGAGGCTCATGGTTCCCCCTTCTTCAACGATGGCCTCGGGGCGCTCGGTTACGACGACGGAGAACTTACCATTGGGGTCGGTGAGGCGGGTCTTCAGGTACAGTTGGCCGTCTTTGATCCGGTGACCGAGGTACTGCACGGTTGGGGAGACCGGGGTGGTTTTCTGGTCTTGGTAGAGGCGCCAATGGGCGGAGGTGGTGTCTTTGAGCCAAACCTTGCCCGCAGCCTCGGGCTGCGGCCCGTGGGCGGTGGTGTAGACGGCGCCGTCTAGCTTTACGTCGCCCTTCCAGGCTTTGTAGAGGGCGCCGGTTTCGGTATCGTAGGCCACGAACATATCCTCGTGGAGCGCAGCGGTGAGCATGCGCGCTTTTTGGTCGAGGACGGAACGGAATACCCAAGGCGTGAGGGCGCGTTCGTATTCAGGCGTAGGCTCGGGGGAGCAACTGCTGAGAATCAGTAGGAGGAGGGGGAGGAAGAGGTTTTTCACACGATTACTTTTCAGGGAGGGAAGTTAGGGTAAACTTTTAGGAGTTAGGGGCTGGCGATCAGGATTCAGGCTGCTGCTTGTAAGCTCACCCCCGGCCGCTCTTTGGTGGAGAGGGGAGGCGAGGCAGCTCGCTGCGCTCGTAACCTCACATTTTGTTGTTCACTTATCATAAAGTGTCCGGTAAATTCGCATTATCCCCTAGCGTGGCTTTTCTTTGCAATCCCTTGAAATTACCTTTTCAAAAAAATGGCCATATGAACACCTCTCGCTGTCTTGCTCTCCTTTTCGTACTGTTCATTTCCAACTTCGCTGTTGCCCAACGGGGCAACCCCGCTACGGCTGACACGGTGAGCTTGCAGGGACAGTTTGATGAAATGTTGCGGGTATCTAGCAACTACCAAGTTTACAAAACGGTGCGGCGTACCTTCTTGAATGCGTTCATGGCCAATGTTCAGGACTCCATTAATGTTTATGCTGAAGAGGTTGCCCGTTTGGAAACGCGCATCGGAGACCAAGAAGCAAAAATAACGGAGCAAGGAACGGCAATTGAGGCCCGGCAGGGGGAAATAGCGTCGCTTACGAGCGAGAAGGACAGCATTAGCCTATTGGGGATGCCGCTGTCTAAGACTACCTACAGTTTGATTCTTTGGTCTGCCATCATCGGTTTGCTGGCGATGCTCTTGTTCGCTTTGGCTCGGATGCGCCTTGCGGTGGGTTCTGCTCGGCAAGCCCAACATGATTTCCAGCAAGTCAACGAAGACTTGGAGAAGAGCCGCAAGAACAGGTTGGAGGTAGAGCAGAAACTTCGCCGGCAGTTGCAGGATGAGATTAATAAGCGGGGGTAGGGGATACTAGTTAGACAAGGTTGTTGTCACATTAAGTTGATGGGCGACGGCGCGCAGGTGCAAGGGGAGGTTTTTTAGCTTTCCTTGTACCTGCGTTGTTGTGTTTGGTGGTGTGGAGAGTTGGGGGTACAGTCACTACATCGCAGGCCTAACGAAACGCTCCGGCGGCTCCCCTCCATTAGCTTGCCCTAACATGAGTCATCCCGGAGTTTGGACCGTATCTCTAGCGTTTTCTCCTATGCTCTCCGATATAGCTGGCATAAAAAAGCGATCAACGGGCAGCATTCAGCGCCGTTTTGCCTGAATGCTGTCCGCTGATCGCTAAAAATCTTGTCAAATACTACCAAACATGGTCATTTTGATCAAAAATTAGGAATGACTCATGTTAAGGGGGATTACACAGGCCGAGTAAGATGAGGCAGCTGGTGAAAACGCAAAGCGTTTTGGAGGCAGCGTTGGTAACAACCACCAAGGTTTTTTACACCTCGGAAAAACTATTCCCCACCCGAAAAGGCCGCTTTCAAGGCATCAACGCCGCCAACAACGGGCAGCGTGACGGACGTCCCCGAAAGGTCAACCGTCAGTTGCGTCCCTGGCTCAGGCCAGAGGGTAAACTCTTTATCGCTCGAGAAAATCATCAGCCCGATCTGCTGCCCGGCGCGGATGATCTGGTCGTCGGGCATCAGTTCAAAGGAGACATCGACGAACTGCCCCGGCTGTACGTCGTCTTCTTTGCGGAGGTCTTGATGGTTGCGGAAATCGGCCCAACTGCGGGTGATGAGGTTATCGGTAATCTTCGTTCGGCGGCCTTCTTCCCAAGGCAAGGAGACGAGGTAGACCGATAGGTTTGCGCGAGCCTTATCGGCGGCCATACGGACGGTTACCTTCGGGACTCCGGAGAGGTGAACGTCTTCCGTTAGGGTAGGGGAGACGTACATCAGGCGGTGCTCCGTAGACTCCGCAGCGGCGAGGGCTTCGGCTTTGAAGGAGTAGTTGTCGATGAGGCTTTCTTGCTTAATCGTTCGGGTTTGGACGAGGCCGAGGCCGCCATGACCGGGCGCGCCGGCGGTAGGGTAGAGCGTTACGCGAGCGGCCTTCGGGTTCGGGTAGTCGTCGTAGGCGGTGGGCTCTTGTGGGTCATCACGCTCACGAACAATCCAAGCTTCGGCATCCTTTTCTACATCGTTCTCCACGCCGTGGAGGTAGCGGGTAAACCAACGGTTCATCATCTTCATCGGTGGCGGGCCGCCGTGGCCGTTTTGGTGGTAGTAGACTTGGGTAGGCAGGCCCATCTCTTTGGCCTTGGCGTAGATGCGGTAGCTGTGTTCGGGCATCACGTTCCAGTCGTTGAAGCCGTGGCTCATGAGCAGGGCGGCTTTCATGGGCCCCATCTCGTTGAGGTAATCGCGGCCCGCCCAGAAGTCGTTGTAGTCTCCCGTGAGGCGATCCATGCCGTTTTTCATTTCGGTATCACGAACGACGCGGTTGTTGTGGGGCCGTTTGTCTTCCGCTCCGCTGTGGATGAAGTCGTAGAGCACATCGATGTCTTCGCCGAGGTAGCCGCCGGGGCTGCGCACCAGCCCGTTGGCGCGGTAGTAGTGGTAGTAGCTGGTGTTGGGCGCGATGGGGATGATGGCTTCTAGGCCTTCAACGCCGGTGGTGGCGGCGGCCAAAGGCAGGGTTCCGTTGTAGGACGTGCCCGTCATGCCCACTTTTCCGGTGGTCCAGTATGCCTTCACTTCTTCGTCTCCGTAGGGTTCGGTATAGCCTTTGGCGCGGCCGTTGAGCCAGTCGATGACGGCCTTCGGGGCGAGGCTTTCGTTGTCTCCCCCAACGGTGGGCGCGCCTTGGCTCAGGCCGGTGCCCGGCGAGCTAGAATGGACGACGATGTAGCCGCGCGGCACCCATTTTTTGATCTTGCCGTTGGAAATGATGGGCCGCTCACCGCGCCGTTTCACTTCAGGGTGGACGTGGTCTTCCGGTGCAGCCTTGCCTAGTTCGTGCTTTACGTTCCAGAACAGCTCCTGACCGCCTCGGGCTACCCCCGCAAAATAAGGGCTGGTGTTGTAGATGACGGGAAGTTTTAGCCCTTCAGTTTCGGTTTGTTTTGGCCGCGTCACGGCTACGTGTATCCGGTCCATCTTGCCGTCGCCGTCGGTATCAAAGGTGGTTTCCACGAACAGGTCGTGCCGAATCCAGTCTTTTTCCTTCTCGAAAGCAGGAACGATTTGGGCCTCGCCGTCTTGGAAAACAGGCTGGGCTTTTTCGGTTTGGGCTAGTAGGTTGGCTGCGGGCAATAGGAAAAGCAGCAAGAAGGGGATTGCGTATTTCATGAGGGGAAGATACGGAAGTTTGGGCTTGGGGTGAGTGCCTCTGGCCTACGGGATATACATAAGTTGACATGGCCACAAACCCCCACCCCCAGCCCCTACCCCATCGGGGAGGGGAGCAAAACCGCTGCGGCTGCCGCCTTCGCTAAATCGTTGGCAACTGCTATTTTTATCATTTAG
>CALEDI010000042.1 GCA_937949535.1 uncultured Lewinella sp.
GTTCGGTACCGCCAAAATCGGCGACATGACCGACGCCCAACTGCTCTTCTGCGGCCGCCGTGTCATCCGCGTCGCCCGCGCCCAATGGGACTTCCTCGCCGAAACCGGCCTCAACGAGTCCCACCTCAAGAAACTGGCCGACGCCTGCAAAGCCTTCGAGACCGCCATGAACATCCAGCAAGACAAGGTCGCCGACCGAGACATCGCCGTCGAAAACCGCATCGACGTCGGCAACGTCCTCTACGACGAAATGATCAAGATCTGCGACATCGGCAAAGACGTCTGGGGCGAAACCGACCGCGCCAAGTACGATGCATATTGCATCTATGAAAGCAATAATGAACAGAAGATTATTGCTAAAAGCTAAAGCGAGGCTTAGCTCAGAAGTTGTTCCTGAGCAGCACTACTTTTCATATTGCACGTCCTCACTTTCTAAACCATAGCAAAGTGACGATTTTCTGAGGCCAAAGATTCTACCTTCTTTAGCTTCATAGTTGGCATATAAAGCACCATTCTCTCTAAATGCTTGTTGGATGCCTTCTTCGCGCCCCATGTTCATGTTCAGTTTTTTATGAAGCTCCCCCGTTGAGTACCACTTCTTCTGTTCTCCGTGTGGTTTCCCCGACTGGTAATTCAAATGAGACACCAAGAGGTGGCTTGTATCCGAGTGCCACATCTTTTTTTCGCCGTGTAGTTTTCCTTTGTGGTAGTCGGCAACTTGCTTTAGGTGCCCATCAGCATACCAGCGCGTAGACGGTCCTTCCTTTTTACCGTTCAAGATGCCTACTTTCTCTTTTAGCGTACTATCCGGGTAAAAACTCACAGAATAGCCTGAATACAACTGGTCGTTTAGTGTCCACAATGACACCTTATTGTCGTAGTGCAGCGCTGACTTATCAACGGTGTTGCTCGGCACTTCTAGTAAGTCGTGGGCAAGATCATCAGCATCTAGCCCTTTTCCCTCCTTGCTCTCTGCACAACTTACGAGTAGTAGGGCCAATAGGAATATGGTAGCAAAAGCGCTCTTCATCATGTAGGGGGTATATAAAAAAGGAGCCATTATGAATTACATCTCATGCAGCTCACAATGACTCCTTTGAAGTGACAAGTTACTTTAACTTTAGAAAATCGTACTTGGGGTGCCTTGCAAATCGCCACCAAACAAGATGATGTAAGAGCCTATGTAAAACTCATTAATGACGTGGTAGTGGTAAAACGATTCTCCGTTACTGTGCTGGGTCGGGCCATAATGCCCCCCTGACGCATCTAAGTCAGTAGGGTAAGTACCATCCATTTCTCTGCGGCCATACAACAGGAAACCGTCTGCCATAATGCCGATAAGCTTTTCATCGTCATAAGAGAGCGTTGTATTCTCCGGTACATCAGCAGACTCTAGATGGTAATGATAGCCCGAAGGGCCGTTGTGGCCGCCCGCATAATCAAGCCCTGTTGCTGTTGGCTCATCAAAAGGTCGGTTTTGCCCCTCTTCATCGTTGAAAATGGGAGCGCCAGTAACGGATATCCCGATAGCACCCAGACCCGTAGCTGAACTTGAGCTAGCTATTTGTGGGGTAAGCGAAAGTGTAACTGTGTAACTTCCTTCTCTGATGAACCCCGGTGTGACGTGATCACCGAACGTCTGCTCAATGTATAATGGCTCTGTATCTCTCCAGTATGGTGAAGTATGGTTTGGCATGCCAGTAGATTCGATGGTAACCTCATCACCATCAAAAGAGAAAGTTACTGCGTCTGAGTTGAACTCATCAAATGCAGATCGCGGAGTTCCAACAACTCCACCGTCGTTTGAGTCGGTATTGTCGGCTACGTATCCACTTGGCTGGTCACATGCTTGCTGGCTTACGTCGGGATTGCCTAAGCCATCATCGTCAGCATCTTCATACCAAGTGGTTTCGACACAAACGTCTTCATCATCTTGGCAAGAGGAGGCGAAAAGGACTACTCCGAAGAGAAATAATACTGAAATCTTAAGGAAATTCATTGTTTGCTTTTTTAGGTAAAAGAGTGAAAGCAGAAAGAAAAGGTTGCCTTATGGGTAAGAGATTATGCATACACACAAAACTTTCTTTCCATGTACTCTAAAAATTTAGATTACACTGTACTAGACCCGCTTTGGAATGAATTCCTTCGACTAGGGTCTAACTTTTTTTCAAAAGAGTGGTTTGCTAGCAAAAAAAAGGAGCCTGTTAAAACAACAAGCTACAACCCCACGGCCTAGATCACCTACCTCATCTCCTCCCGCGCATCAATAAAGTACACCACATAAACATCCCGCTTCCCCAGCCCATCCTTACGGTCACTAGCCAAAAAGCCAGTGAAAGTGTCTGCGGCTAGGCGGAAGTGTGTGTCGTCTCCGGCGGAGTTTAGGGGCATACCCGCGTTTTCGGGTAGGGTGTACTGGCCTTCTACGCCTGCTACCCGGAAGGTGCGGACTACATCGAAACCGCCCACGCTGTGCGCCGGGTCATTGGTACTGAAGTAGATCGTGCGGCCGTCGTTGGCTACGAAGGGGCAGATTTCGTCGTAGGGCCCGTTCACATTGGGGCCTAGGTTTTGGGGTGGCCCGAAGCGGCCGTTGGGTAGCCGTTGCATCCGGTAAAGATCAAGCCCGCCGTAGCCGCCCACTCGGTTGCTGGCGAAGTAGACCGCATCCGCTGCGCCGTAGAAAGGCGTCGCGTCTCCGCTGCCCGCAGAGATCGGTACGCCGGCGTCTAGCGTGACCATGTAGTTGTCGTTGGTCCTAAAGGTATCCATCAAGTAGCGGCCATCGGTACCGGTGTTGCCTCGGTAGTAGTAGAGTCGTTGGCCGTCGGGGCTGATGTCGGTCAGGTTTTCTTGTGCGGAGGTATTGATGAAGTCGTTGAGGGATTTGGGCGTTCCCCAGCCGGAAGCCGCGTTGCGGCTCACCACGATGTCGCTCTGCACCCGCCCAGTCGCAATCTCGGGCCGGAGGAGGCTAAAATACAGCGCTCCTGAGCCTACGGGGCTGGGCACTGGGCCAAATTCGTCGTGTTCCGAATTTACCCTTGGCCCCATGTTTTCGGCCACCATCTGGTCGGTCACGAAGCCCGCCCGGATGCCGTTGTCTACGTTCCGCAACAGGTTCACGACCGTACGGCGCTCTGGCCCGTCTCCGCCCAAGGTGCGGAGGTAGCGTTTGTACTCCGTTGCGGCCCGCACAAAACGGTGCTGGGTGTGGTAAATCCGGCCGAGGTAAAACCAGATCAGGGGGTAGTTGTTTTTTTCCCGCTCCGCCAAGGCTAGTAGGCCAGACTCGGCGCCCAGCAGGTCGTTGGAATGAAACCTACTCACACTCAGCAGCAGGCTCGCCTCCGCATCGCCTTCCAAACCTTTGATGGTTTGCAGGGTTCGGATGGCTCCGGGGTAGTCTCCGGTAGTAAACTCGCGGTTGGCACGGTCTAGTTTGTCTTTGCGCTGGGCGAAGAGGAGTAAGGGGGCAAGGGTTAAGAGGAGTAAGGGTAGACACCGTCTCCAGCCCATATTATAAATTGATGAGATCATTCTCCTAGTTTTTCCAGCACTTGACGTTTTAGTTTCTTAGAAAGCCAAAAACCATGTTCTTCTAATGCGTCCAGCATGCCTTTTCCAGAGGAAATTAGTCCAGTTTGCTTCGACTCTATAACTATACCTAATAGCCCAGTGACTTTTAAGCCCATGCTTATGGCTGTTTTTCGCCCTTTCCTTTCATCCATTATTAGCAGACAATTTGGTGTTTTTGTTGCTAAAACAATTGCACTTGCTTCCCCTGGGTCGAGTGTCTGTTTCAAAGACAGGTAAGCTGTGTGATCATATTCTTTGACAACCTCAATCCATTCGGGCAAATCGGCTACAACTTCATCTCTAACTACATCAGTTATAACGACTCTTCCGAACAACTCTTTGAGTAAAGACAGCTTCCCAACATCGTCAAGCGCAATAATCGGACTAGCATCAGATATTACGAGCATGCTTGATATTTTCTAAATCCTCTAAGACTTCATCCATATCATACTGAAACACGGATACCTCATACTTGCCTAGAAGCTTAATAAATGCTCGTTTAGACAAGCCCACCATCTCTGCCCCTTGACCAGAAGTTATTAAGCCTCGATCAAATAGCTTGGCCGCCAAGTTCATACTTAGCTCAAATGGAGACAGAGCAATACTATCTGGTATATTGATATTTACACTCATCGCAGCATATTTTACACTAACCAAACGAATAGATGGTACGCAAAGTTTCACCCTACACATCCGTCCTCCCATCATCAAACCCTTCCAAGTAATCTCCGATTCGGCGAAGGAAAGAGCCACCCAGCATACCGTCTACTACGCGGTGGTCGTAGCTCAAGGACATGAACATGAGCTGGCGGACGGCGATCAGGTCTCCGTACTCCGTCTCCACCACGGCGGGCTTCTTACGGATCGCGCCGACGGCTAAGATGGCCACCTGCGGCTGGTTGATGATTGGGGTGCCCATCACGTTGCCGAAGGTGCCGACGTTGGTGAGCGTGAAAGTGCCTCCCTGGATGTCTTCCGGTTTGAGCTTGTTTTCGCGGGCGCGGCCCGCGAGGTCGTTCACCGCTTTGGTGAGGCCCATCAGGTTGAGCTGGTCCGCGTTTTTGATGACGGGAACGATCAGGTTGCCGGTGGGCAGCGCGGCGGCCATCCCGATGTTGATGTTGCCTTTCTTGATGATCTTGTCGCCGTCTACCGAGACGTTCACGCCGGGGAAATCCCGGATGGCCTTCGCCACCGCTTCAATGAAGATGGGCGTGAAGGTGATGTTCTGGCCATGCTTCGCCTTGAAGGGCCCTTTCACTTTATTGCGCCAGTTCACGATGTCGGTTACGTCTACCTCAATGAAGCTCGTCACGTGCGGGCTGGTGGCCTTGCTCATCACCATGTGATCGGCAATGAGCTTGCGCATGCGGCCCATCTCTACAATCTCGTCGGTGCCAGACAGAGAGGTCGTAGCCCGCTCCCCAAGCCCCTCGCCTAGGGAGAGAGGAGACGTTGGAGGTGTGGCGACTGTTTGACTATTTGACTGTCTGGCTGTCTGGCTATCCAAGAAACTATTGTCTCGGCGCTTCAGGTAAGCCAACATATCGGCTTTATTCACGCGGCCGTTCTTACCGGAGCCGGGGATGCTGTCTAGTTCGGCTTGGCCGATGTGTTCCGCCTTAGCGATGGTCCGTACGAGCGGGCTGTAGAAGCGCCCCTCGGAGCTAGCAACGGTTGCCGTTGCGGTTGCGGGTACATTTTTTGGCGCGGCCGCAGGTGCAGGGGAAGCTTTCGGAACCACGCTCTCCGACGCTTTGACTACCGGACTCTCCGACTGTTTGACTTCCACAGCCGGACTAGCCGCTACTTCCGCTCCCGCTTCGGTCTCAATCAGCGCAATCACTTCGCCAACGGCAATAGTAGCATCTACCTCAAACAATATCTTACTGATTGTGCCGTCTACCGGGCTGGGCACCTCACTGTCTACCTTATCAGTCGCGATTTCCAAGATGGTATCGTCTACTTCTACGGTATCGCCTACTTCCTTCACCCAGTTGAGAATGGTTGCCTCAATG
This sequence comes from uncultured Lewinella sp., assembly GCA_937949535.1. Lineage (GTDB taxonomy): Bacteria > Bacteroidota > Bacteroidia > Chitinophagales > Saprospiraceae > Neolewinella. Next base: position 5,598 of record CALEDI010000042.1, read on the forward strand.
ATGCTCTCGCCCATCTTGGGCATGATCAGTTCCACTAGCGCCATGACTGTTCGGTTTTTACTTGGTTTTTGGCTGGTTAGGCCTTCATTTGGTTTGGTAGGGCAAAAGTAGTCAAAGAGTCAAACAGTCAGGTAGTCACGCAGTCAGGGTGTGTATAACAATAGTCCGCTATGGTTTTGCAGAGATCGTACCCAATAATCCCTAGGCACTTCAAGCACTGTACGGATTTTAGACGTGTGTGGGGTAGCTCCACACACGTCTAAAACGTAAAACTGAACGCTCTCATCGCTTAAAACCGAACGTTCATCACGTCTAGCATCCCTGCCGGGGGCGTTCTTTTCAGGCTCACGTTTCGCGCATAATTTGAACGAAAGTAAAAAGTCTACCTTGGCGGGGTGAAAGTAGAACACTTAGACGACTTGGCTTTGCTGGCCCATCATGTAAACCACATTGGTCTTTCGGGCCTGATAGACAAGCACTTACC
>CALEDI010000043.1 GCA_937949535.1 uncultured Lewinella sp.
GGTAAGGCTGAGGGGGGAGGCGTTCCAGGAGTAGTTGGCGAGGTAGTTTGCTCGGATATCGACGAAGTCGAGGAAAGGCAAATGGCGTAACGGTAGCTGGTAGCTGGCGTTGAGGCCGTGGGTGTAGATCTTTGGTCGGCCGCCAGTGAGGAGGTTTTCCCAGATACTGTCTTTTCGGACTTGGTCGCGCTCTGCCTCTGGGAGGCCCAGTATTAGGTTTTCGTCTGGCTCGTCTATGGTAGCGCTCATGTTGGCGTTGTAGCCGAGTTTGATGCTGCGGGTGAGGTCCCAGCGAAGGTCGTAGGCCCGGTCCCAGGTGAAGCGTTTGTTGTAGAAGGTGTTGAACTCTGGGTTCACCGTCGCGAAGCGGTACTTCGTAGTTGCGAAGCTCCGGTTGATGACGTTGGCGAAGGTGAAGCTGTTGGGTAAGGGGTTGATGTTGATCTCCTTGATCAGCTTCAAATACTTACTCTTCACTCCTTTGAAGGGCTCGATGGAGCCACCTCTGCCTCTACTAAAGGTGTAGTCTAACGCGCCGGTATGGTCTTTGACGACTTCGCTCTGGATGAAGGGATCGGAGCGTTCCGTTTTAGTGATGCCGTAGCTGAGACTAATGTTGGCGGGGTCTAGCGGGCTCGGTTTTGAGCGCCTTGTTGATGGGGTGATGCCGACGTTGTTGAGCGCGATGGCAGAGATTTTGTTGATCTCTTGGGCTTGCTCTCGGAGGGAATCTTTGAAGGCCGAGTTGTCGGCGGCGTCTATTTTATCTTCTAGTCTGATGTCTAGATCATAGGGGTCGTACTCTGGTGTGCTTACCGTTTTACTGTGCTGCATGTAGAGCGGTAGGCGAAGGCCCCATTTTTGGGGCAGGAACTTGTCTAGCGCGAAGTTGCCCGCGAGGTCGTAGCCGTAGGTTGCTTCTCGGGCGCGTTCGGTTACGTTGTCGTCTAGGGCACCGAAGCCTATGCTGCTGTAGTTTGCGGCGGCGGTGATGTTGCCAAGGTCAGCGAGTTGGATGTCTGCCCGAGCGATACCGGCGATACCGCCACGCTCGTCTAGCCCTTCTAGCCGTAGTTCGTTGATCCAGACTTCGGAGCTGATGCCGTTGTTGTTCAGGTCGTTTTTATTCTTGAGGCCGACCATTAAGACTTTGACGTAGCCTAGGTTCGGGTTACCCTTTACGCGAACGGTATGCTCAACGTTCCGGATCGGATCATCATCGGGGTATTCATCAGGATCGGTGAAAGGCCTGAAGTTTTGAGAAAACTCCCTACTGAGCGGAACGTTGGTGTTGTTTCGTTCGAGTTTCAAATCTCGTAGTAATTCGAGTGGAAGATTGACTTCGTTGCGTGGCTTCCAAACTTCGTTGGAGTATTCACTGCCGTTAGTATATTGGTTTATCTGGTTCGCGTCTAAGCTATCAAAGCGCGCACTGAGGCCTGCAGTGTCCGATAAGACAAGTGGTACTTCGTATTCGTAGTAGTTCTGCTCAAAATCGGAGCCCATCCGGAGGAATAGGATGAGCTGGCCAGTATCTGGCCGGTCAAAACGGCTATCGCCCAAAGCTTCAGCGTGGACGAACATCCGCAGCTTATCGTATACCCGAAGGTCAGTGTCGGTGTATTTGAAGATGGCGCGGCGAGCACCCGGCTGGAGGTTCTGGACTTTCAGCGTGAGCGACTGCTCGTTTTGCAGCGTATTCACTACTCCGAGGCTTTGTTCTCGGCGGATGCCCTGTGGGAGGACGTAGTTGAAGGGCTGGCGGCTGCTGTTCTCTTCGATGTTTACCGCATCAATGTTGAACTCCGTAGAGCCTTCTCCTCCAATAGCTGGCCCGCTCTGGAACTGGCGGGTGTACCGCCGCCAACTGTTGCGGACGAGTTCAAACTCGGCAAAGCGCAGGGTCACTGGCGCACGGAAATCCTTCATGTACATCCGCATGAAGCGGATGGAGCGGAAGTCTTGAATGCCACCAACGGCGGTTTTCTGATCGGTGTTGAGCGGGACACGGAAGCGGTACCACACACGGCCGTTGTTGGCTTCTAGCCGGTCGGTAATGAAAGGTGTAGCTTCCTGATCGAATTCTCTTGGGTCGCTAGCGCTGCGCACAAACGGAATTTCGTACTGGAAATAGCTTTCAGATTCGTTCAGGGTGTTGTCTTGGTTGATGTCTTCCGCGTCGGGAAGGTTGGTGGTGCTTTCTCTAGTGGAGCTGGTTGATGTTCCGGTATTGGCGGCGGAGTTTCCTTCTAAGCCGTTCCAACTACGATAACGGGTTAGGAGTTGCGTAGTGTCTGGGTAACGCTCGTTGTTGAAGTAGTAGAAGTTGTCGTTTGAGGGGTCTTCTTGCAAGGCTTGGAAGCCAGCAGCAGGGCCGCCGGAAAAAGCGTTGAGGTAGTCGCTGTAGGTATCGAGTTCCAAGGAGTCTCCGATACAGTCTAAGCCAACGTCTTGGAGTACACGAGTTGCGGGGTCGTTGTCGAAACCACGGGTGATTTGCTGCGAGACCGGTACGCGGCCCCAGACGGTTTCGTCGACGGGGCGGTTGGGGTTGATTGGGCCGGGGAGGCCGTTCTCGAAGGCTTTACGGCTGTCTTTCAGGATGTCTTCGCTTACGTTACCGAGGTTGATGTAGAGGGTGCCTTGTTTGTCGGCGCCGTTATTGGCCGGTAAGTTGGCGTTGGTAGGGTCAAGGAAGGGGGAGAGCATCCAGAATTCAATGAATTCGATGTTGGAACTTTGGAAGTCTGGCGTGCGCATCTCGCGCATGATACCGCCCCAGCGGGTTTCAGGGTCGCGGAGTTTGACGGGAGCGAGTAGGTCGTTTTCTAGATCAGCTCCTGAAGTGAAGCCGGGGATGCCCGTTGGTGTATCAAAGTTGTACGGCCCCCGAACGCCGGGGTTGTAAGACATGTCGAAGGTGAAGAACTGTACCCGTGCCCGCTGGCTAAGGGGAATGTCTAGGTTGGGGAATACTTCTTGCTGCGGAACGGCGCTGGTGTAAATGTTGTCGTTTCCGCCGTTCTCCGTAGAGCGAGCGTTTGGCTCTAGTCGGTACCAATTCAGCATCGCGCGGTTTGCGCCAGAGACAAGACCGGGCTGCTGCGCTTCGGGGAAAAGCGGGTTGTTGTTGCCAGCGTCATTTTGGGGCACGGAAGCTAAGAACCAAGACTGAACGGGTACTTTAAGGTCGATTGGGCTTGCGGTACCTTCAAAATCGTCGATGTAAACAATACCTGTTTTATCGCCTCGTGCGCGGTTGATGGCGCGGCTGTGGCCGGGCCGGAGCCAAGCCGTCTCGGCGGTGAGACTGATGTTGCTGGGCGCGCTGGTGCTGAAGAGCGGAAGCTTATCGACCATCCGCGTCAGCCATCCAGATTCGGTCTGGAAGGTGGCGTCGAGGCCATAGATTTTGTTATTGATGGGGTCTTCGCCGATGTTGACCTTTTGGGTGAAGGGGCGCTCAAACAACTGCATAAACGTACCCCCAACGCTAAGTTTATCGCTGATCTCGTAGTCTGCCCGCAAGCCGAGCATCGTCTTCGTCTGGAGGCTGAAAACGGTGTTGTCCTCGAAGGAAACATTGATCGGTACGCCAGAACTCAGGATGGCATCGTTGAGGATGCGAACCCGGCCCGTGCTGTAGTCTACCGAGTAGTCTCGGTCTTCTTCCAGTAAGGCACCACCAGCGGTTACGCGGACGGAACCGGGCGGAATGTTGAACGCACCAAGGCTGATCTCCGACTGTACCGAAGATTTATAAGAACCCCGAATCGCGAAGCGATTCTTCTCCGGGAATTCCCGCGCTTGGAAGATCGTGGAGTCGTAAAGCTCTTGGTATACAAAGTCGTCTACATCTTCTGGGCGAAGCAGTTTGGCGAGGTCGCTACCGAAGGGTTCTAGGACGGGGAAGTAGATCCGGCCCGTAGTTGGGTTGATCGTAATGCCGGGCACAAAATCGAAGACGCCATCCGGCTGCGGATCGTTCTGGACGTTCAGCCGGTCTAGGTTGAAGGCCCGGATGAGCGGTAGGCCGGGGATGGGGTCTAAGCCGGGGAAAGCGGGGTTCCTCACCGGAACGGGAAGAAAACGCTTGAAACCTTCGCCGGGGTCCTCGTACTGAATGTCTAGTCGGAAATCCTCTTGGTTTACCTGGTAAGCACCGAGGGAGTAGACGTTCTTCATCATCAGGTCCCAGGTAGGCTGGCCTACGCGCTGGGTCGAGGATTTGAGCATCTTCGTGAAGAGGACCTGGTTGGCGAAGCGGCTCGTGTCTTCTTGTTGTTGGGGCTGACCTCCTTGGTTGAGGATGCCGCTGTTGGCGTTGTCTGTATTAACGGAAAGCTCACCGACTTTGAAGATGTTGCCGTTGTATTTGTAGCGGTAAGAAACGGCTACTACTTGATCTGGTTGGACGTTGATGTTGAGGGAGATGAAGCCCAACTCGGGGTGAACTGTAAACTCCCGGGCGGTCAGTTTACGGGCAGATACCTTCTCGAAATCCCGAATGGGCTGTAAGCCAAAGCGACTAGATTGTAGCGTAGAAACGGTCTGATCGATGTTACGCACTTGGTCGCCCGCATTCACGAGGCGACTGTAGAGGTCGTTGGCACCGTTGTCTGGCAAGTCTATGTCTGAGGGGCAAAGCTGCTCGTATTCCGGAGAGCCGAAGGTGCGGTTGGCGGTTGGGTTGGTGAGGTTTTGCGTGTTCGGTTCGGCGAGGTCGGCGAAGGCGACGATGTCGCGCACGTCGAGTACGTCGTTGCGGTCGTTCGTGATCCAGACTTCGATGTTCTCGGCGTGGAAGAGAGAGTTGATCTGGGGCAGGTTCGCGAGGGCGTCTTCGTAGACGTCGCGGTTGTAGTGGCTCAGGAAGAAGTGGCGGTTCTCGTCGTAGCTGTCGGCGTAGACCTCGTATTCGGAGAGCTGGGCACCGCCTTCGATGGTGAGTTTTTCGCGCTGGCTCCGTTGCTGGCTGGCGATGGCGGTCAGTTTGAGGTGGCCGAACTGGAGTTCGGTCTTGAGGCCGAAGAGCGACTGCGCCCCTTCGATCAATGAACCACGCAGCGGTAGGCTCACGTCTCCCGCTTCGATCTTGCGCAGGATGTCGTCTTCGCTAAAGGCTTCGGAGTTGTAGTCGAGCTTGATCTGGTTGTCGAAGTTGAAGGTTGCGCCGGTGTTGTAGTTGGTGTTCAGTTTCAGCTTGTCCCCGATCTGGCCCGTCACGTTCATCTGGATGTCCATGTCGAAATCGAAGATGGTGTTCTTCCGGAAGCGCTCCACGATGAAGGGGTTGTCCTGAAACTGGTAGTTGAGGCCGAAGCTGAGGTCTACGCCACCTTTGGGCTGGATGTCGATTTCGGTTCCGCCGAAGAGGTTGTCTATCAGGTCGGGGTCGAGTTCGATTTCTTCGAGGGGGTCGGTGGCGGTAATGTTGGCGTCTCCGAGGCCAACGCCGCCGAGGGCGTTGAAGTAGTCTTTTTTGTCTTTTGCTTCGCGGTACTTGAAGTATTCCTCGAAGGTGAGGGTAGTAGGGGGGCGGAAGTCTAGGTTTCCGATTCGTTCACGGACGATGTAGTTGCCGGTAGCGGGGTCATACTCAACGCTGCGGGTTACGCCGGCGGGGTCGCGGAGGTCGACGGGGTTGCGGTTGGGGTCGGTGATGAAGTCGCGTCGGCGGTCTTGTAGCGGAGGGAGGGTGTCGGAAAGGATTCTTTGCACCTGCGTTCGCGCCCAGTCCCTCTTCCCTGAGTTATGGCCCCCCAGCCCTGAAAGGGGGAGCAAGTCGGTAGACGTTGCCCTCTCCCTCGGTCCCTCTCCTCGGGAGAGGGAAGACGAGGCAGGCTCGATGTAGCCGGGGAGGTCTTCACTGTTTGCCTTGCTGGGTAGCGGCTGGAAGGTGATTTGCTTGAAGAGTTGTATCACGGCATCGTTGGCCGGCACACTAGTGCTGGGGCTAAAAGGAGCGTGTGTGAAGTTGAGCGAGATTAAAGCAAAACAACCGAGTAGTGAAAGTAGCGTCTTATTCATATATCAATCCTTACCAAAAGCCCGGGGGAATGTCGGGCGGTCCATCGGAAACGAAAACAAGTAGGCATAAACGTGTACCGAGGATTAATTTTAAGATTAGGTAGCCGGCTTAAGTTCCGGCGATGCACAGTAAAAGTTGGCAAACATCAAGAAGACAGTTCCCGCAAGGCCAATTTGATGATCTCCTCCGAGCTTCCGAGGTCCGGCTTAGCGGCAAAAATCCGGTTAAGGGCACGTTGCACGGCTGGGCGGGCGAAGCCCAAGTTTACCAAGGCTGATAACGCCTCCGCGCGTTGGGTATTGCTCTGGGGGGAGAGCATTGTTGGCGTATCGAAACTTTCCTTCATCATCTTGTCTTTTAGGTCCAAAATGATGCGTTGGGCCGTCTTCGGCCCAATGCCTTTTACCTTGCGGATACTGGCTACATCCTCCCCGATTACGGCACTCCGGAACTCGTCGGGGTTCATACTGGAAAGGACCACCAAGGCCGTACTTGGCCCTACGCCATTGACGCCAATCAGGAGGCGGAAAAGGCTCCGTTCCGTCTCGTCGTAAAAGCCGTAAAGCGCCTGCTGGTCTTCCTTGACGTGGAAGTGGGTGAGCAGTTTGGCTTTCTCTGCTTTTTCGATCTTCGTGTAGGTGTAGAGGCTCACGTTGATGTGGTAGCCAATGCCGCCTGCCTCAATCACCACAAAACTGGGTGTCTTGTGCGCAATTGGGCCGTTTACGTAGGTAATCATGGGGGATAAAATCTTGCTTTCGGGGCGCGAAGGTACGGGTTAATTGGCTGTTTGTTTGTACGTTGTGTTTGGGGTAGCGCCGCCTTTCGCGATGGGCTGAACGTTGCCTATCGGCAAGCGATTAACGCATTGTTGGATATGGCCGCCTTTCGCGATGGGCTGAACGTTGCCTATCGGCAAGCGATTAACGCATCGTTGGATATGGCCGCCTTTCGCGATGGGCTGAACGTTGCCTATCGGCAAGCGTTCAACCCATCGCTAGATATGGTACCCTTTCAGGGCACTTTGAGGGTTGTCTGGTTCCGAAGGTGGGGCAGTTCTTCGCTCACTCACTCCCGCAAAACCCGCCGGAAGGCTAAGGTTTGCAGCGCGTCGGTGGCCAGCTTACCGAACACATCGCCGCGTTCGGTCATGCTGTGGAGGTGGGTGCGCGCCCAGCCAAAAATGGCGGGGTCGAGCAGCGGTAGGCATAGTTCCCAGTGGCTTTTCAGGTCGTTCTGGAGTTTCCAGGGTAAAGAACTTATTTCGCGGAGCGTTTGCACCAGTTGCAACACGAAGGCTTTGCTGATCCGTTCAGACCAAGGCTCGTTGCGGCTCAGGGCCAAGATGCGCGGCAAGCCGCCGTAGTGCAAGGCGTTTTTCTCGGTGGTGAGTAGCCCATGGAAGAGCTCCAAGAAGGTGGCTTGGTCTAGGCTGGCCGTGATGGCGGCGGCTTCCTTGGCGGGCAATTGCGCGGGGTTGGCCTTCAGGGCATAACCAACAAATGCGGCGCGGACGCTAGGAGCAGGGTAAGCTTGGATGGCAATGGCCGCAGCCCGCAGTTGTTCCTTATTGAGCGTATTCCAAAACTCCGGCAACGAGCGGTCCGTCAGCTCCGGCAGCACCTCCGGCGAGAGATTGGACAAAAAGAATACCCCAACCGACTCCCCTTTCTTCAGCCCGCCGTAAGCCTCCAACAATTCAATCGCCTCCGGGCCTTTAAGGATAGACACAATCTTCCCTGCCTCATCAAACGCTCCTCCGGCCAAGGTGAGCATATCTACTAGCGCAACCGGGTCTCCGGCCAGCAGCAGTAGCCGCAGGATGGCGCGCCGAACGCCCTTGCGCTTCGGCCCAAGCCGCTCCCGCAGCCAAGTAATGTCTTCTGGGCCGATGCCCTGCTCCAACCCCGCAAGCAAGGTCTCTTGGTTCTTGGGCGATTGCTTCGCCCAGATCGTCGTCAGGGCCTCCCGAGCAGCGGCGGGGTCTTGGGCGCGGAGGCGTCGGAGGAGTTGTGCGCGGCGGCCCGGTGTTGCTTCTGTCTCCCATGCTGCTGCGAGGTCGTAGTTGGCCGAAAGCTCCTCCCAATCTGGGTTTTGCCCCGCGAGCCAACGGGCGCGCTCGCCTCCGGCGGCCATGAGTTGTTCGGCGTAGTTGGGCGCGGCGGTGAGTTTGCTCAGGGCTTCCTCCAGCAGTTCGGGCAGCAGGTGAGGCGGCAGCAGGAGTTGGCGTTCGTTAAGTACGGCCACCGCTTCGGGTAATACGTTGGGGTAGGTTCCGCGCAGGATGAGTTCGAGGGCGCGGCCCAGCCGCGCGGGGGGGGCTTGCCGGGTTTCCGCCGGCGCAGCGGCGGGGGCTATGCTTCCTTTCGTCCCTGGGCTGAGCCGGTGCAGCCGCTCCGTGATGGCGTAGGCGGCCAGTAGCTGCTCGGGCGCATCGGCGGTAGGGTCTACGGCGGCTTTTTCCGCCAACCACGCAGCGGCTTCGGCCGGTAGCGGCTGGCGGGCGGTGCCTAGGGTTAGGGCGGAGAGGAGGGCGGAGTGAGGAGGAGAGGGCATGTCTGGAAAGGCAAGGTACGGGGATTTTACTGGGTTGAGGGCCTCCGGCCCCGAATTCGTCGGGCCTCCGGCCTACGGAATATACATAAGTTTACGAAGGTTCGTTGAGTGCCAAAACCCCCTCCCTAAATCCCTCCCCACGGGGGAGGGACTTGTGAAAACGCAATGCGTTTTTGAGGCAAAGTTGGTCGTAACTACCCAAGT
>CALEDI010000044.1 GCA_937949535.1 uncultured Lewinella sp.
TCGTTGGCAACTGCTATTTTTATCATTTAGAGACAATTTCTCGCAGTTACGACCAACTCTGCCCTAAAAACGCATTGCGTTTTCCCAATCTCCCTCCCCCACGGGGAGGTGTCATGCGACGTTTATGTGTAACCATCTGAATCGTCAGTAGTTGTATACACTTTATCCATCTTGTTCGACAAAAACGTACGCTCAAAGGTCCTGCGGACGCTTCGAGGTACGACAACTCACGGATCATTAGCACCTCGAAGCGTCCTGACGAAGTCGGACCTTTGAGCGTGCGGGTTCGGGGCCAATTCTAGTCCAATGAAACGTACACAACCTGTGACGATTTGCAAAGACACAAGTTGAGGTCGCATGACACCCTCTCCGGCGGATAGGAGCTGGGGGTGAGGTCACGAGCGCCAGCGAGCTGCCTCGTCTTTAGTGCTAAAATCACCAACCGGACGCCCGCAGGTCCAGTAAATCCTTGCGCTTCGCTTCAGGATTCACTGGACGCTACGGGGTCCTGCTGCGAGGGGAGATAAGAACCCCGTAGCGTCTCTTGCCCCGAGCTGCGAAGCAGCGCGTAAGGACAAGGGACCTGCGGGCGTCCGGCCAGGTCAATTTCCCCAAACTCGTCTCTTTACGTGGCGAAAAAGTTCGCCTGTCGAGTTTGGTACTAACCGAATTTAAACAACTACGAAATCTCTAAAATTGTCTCGGTTAACAACGATGCCTTCGGCATCATATTCTTTAGTGAACGTCTTGGATATTCTTGCCTTCCGCTTTGGATTCCATTTAAATTCATAGGCCTTTAAAGTGTTGCCGATGTCTTCTACGTAATCAATTTCTTGCTGTTGAGTAGTCCGCCAGAAGTAAGGCTTCGCCAACGTTAGCTTATAGCTGTTCTGCTTGATTCTCTCAGAAATAAGGAAGTTCTCCCACAAAGCACCGATGTCTTTTCTAGTATTAATGTTCCCCACCGCACCGATGATCATGTTCCTTACCCCGTTGTCGTAGAAATAAACCTTCCGCCCTTTCTTAATCTCGTTTCTAACGTTCCGATTGTAGCTCGGAAGCCGGAACACAACATATCCCTTTTCCAAAATTGAGATGTACCGTTCTACCGTGTTTCGGTCTACACCGATTAGTTTGCTTAGTTCATTATAATTAACCTCACTCCCAACCTGAAGCGCTAACGCCCTAACCAGCTTATCCAAAACGTCAGGCTTCTTAATCCCCGCATGAGAAAGGATATCTCGGTATAAATAGCTATTGACCAAATTCCGAAGTATTTCAACCTCTTCCCCAGGGTTGTTGATCACATCAGGATACATGCCGTAAACCAACCTGTTTTCCAACTGCCGCTCAGCATTCAAAAAACCGATGTCGTTTTCATACTCCTCCCAACTGATTGGGAACATTTCATACTCCCATTTCCGCCCAGTCAGAGGCTCGTTGAGTTCGTTAAAGAGCGAGAAAGACGACGAGCCACTTATCCAAAGTTGTACGTCTTTGAACTGGTCAACAATTATTTTCATTGTCAGACCGATGTTGTTGATCCGCTGGGCCTCGTCTATAAAGATTACCTTTTTCCCGCCTAGAATATCCCGCAACTGCTCAGTATGGGGAGTATCCAAAACAGATCGTGTAACAGGGTCATCTCCATCAAAAAACACATAGTCAAGGTCTTCAATGTAGTTTTTAATCAACGTCGTTTTTCCTACTTGTCGAGGCCCAATAATCATGATTGCTTTGCCCCTGTTGACCTTGCCAGCAATTCTATCCCTAAGTGTCCGTTGAATCATGCTACAAATATAACAAAAAGAGGATTGATTCACAAACCACTATGTTTATTTATGAATCTAATCATGTTTTACTATAAAATGAGTTCTAAGTCGTCTCTCCCTCCACGGTCGTTATGTTTAGGGCTTCGAGGTGGTTGTTGAGCGCAACGCTAAGATCTCGTGGTGTGAATAACAAAGTAGTCTTCGTAATTATTCATAGCTTAAGCTTTGGAAAATTAGCTCGATGTAGCCGCTCGTTTGCCGCTTGCTTTCCCCAAACTCGACAGGCGAACTTTTTTGTTTTAGCGTTTACGTTGATCTTATCAAAGGACAAAGACCCGTCTGCTCAACCAAATTTCACCTTGAAGGAAAGGACAAAAAAGAATTCGACTGGCGAGTTTACCAGTAACTCGCCAGTCGAATTCTTTTTCGCTCATAGAGCTGGAAACCAATTTAGCACTGTGTAAACATCGTGCCCCCTACTGAACTACAGTCTCTTTACGTGGCGAAAAAGTTCGCCTGTCGAGTTTGGTACTAATCAAACCTTAAAGACCACCAGCCCAGCTAACCCTCAGCTTGGAAAGCTTCGACCGAGAGCAACGCCGTCACCAGAAACCTACCTCCCCACCTCAACCCACATCCCCTTAACCCCTGCCTTAACATCATCCGCATACATCGCCTCGCTCACCTGCGAGGGCAGGTAATAGCGGCCTGGGTACGTGGCCGTCATGCGCAGGGAGAAGGTCTTGCTTTCGCCTCGGTTGAGGTTGAAGAAAGTGTAGACGCGGTCGTCGCGGAAGTCGCGGTAATTGAAGTTGGATTGGTTGTTGGAGGCGTCGGCGCTGAGGCGGTCGTTGCTGACTTCCCAGCCGGAGGGCAGGAGGCTGCGGAGGGCAAGTTGGCGGTAGTCCATCCCCAACGAGCCGGGGTTCTTGACGGTATAGTTGGCAACGAAGTCGGTGCCGGAGCGGAGCGAGGTGACATCGATGGCTGCGCCATCGGCATCGGTGTAGGTGACGCTGAGGGCGAGGTTTTCGTTCGTGGTCTGTTCTTCGCCGGGGCGGGGCTTGCCGCTCGTGATGACCGAGGCGTAGAGCGTCGCCGTGCCGGTGTTCTTGACGGTGAAGGACCCGCCGTCAGCATCCGACGGCAGCTCAATCTGGTAAACGCCGGTGTTGGCGCCTACGGCAGACTTCGCGCCGCTGGGCGAGGTAAAGTCGGCCTTCAGCTCGCGGTCATCGGCTTCGCTCATCTTACCGATCGCGACGAAGGCGAAAGCGGCTTCCTGCGTACTCAACCAGTTGCGCTGGCCGATGCGCTCGGCGAGGCGGAAGGCTTGCTTGCCAGCCGCAGACTGGTCTCCGGCCGCCAACTGAGCCTCCAAAATCATCGCCATATCGCGGATGTCGCTGCCGAAGGTGTAGCCGAGTTCTCGGTACGCCTTCACGACCGCGCCTTGCCCGCTGACCAACTCCTCTGCGGCAGACTTCTGCCCCACGATGGCGTAGGCCGCCGAGAGGTTGTAGATGGCGGGCACGGAAAGGCTCGCCGCCTTGCCCTTGAGGCGGTTCATGGCCCCCATTTCGGCCTTGCCCGCTAGGGCCAAACCGTAGAGCCGGTACGCTTGGTCTATCGACCGTTGCCGTTTATTACGGTAGAACGGATCATTGGATTCGCGCCAGTTGGCCGCTACCTTAGTTTGAAACTTGACGAGTTTGTTCTTCAGGTCTATCGGCACGCTAAAGCCTGCCCGTTCGGCTTCGGTGAGGAAGTGGAGCACGTAGTTGGAGGCCCAAGGATGCGGCTCGCGGGCGCCGGGCCAGTAGCCCATTCCGCCGCTGCTGGTCTGGAAGTTGCGCATCTTTTCTAGCCCGGCCACTACGTTGATTTTGCGGCGGCTTTCTTGCTCGGGGGTGAGTTCCATCACCTTATCGAGGTACAGTTGCGCGAAGGCCGGAGAGGTGGTTTGCTCCACGCATCCATACGGGTAGCGGAGTAGGTAGTTCAGGTGTCGGCCTAGCTGCATGGCGGGCAATGCCGTCAACTCCAACATTGCATCCCGCGTTCCCGCCACCCCAAAATTCGTGTAGGCGATGCGCTGCTCTTCTCCGGGCGCGATGGCCACGGTGGTCGAGCGCGTCACGGGCTCGTTCGGGTGCCGAACGTCGATCTCGATCTCCTGGCTGGTTGCGTTGCCGTTGCCGGAGCCATTGACCGCAAAGCGAGCAATACCCGCCTTATCGCCCACTTGCAGCGGGAAATACGTCGTCTGGTTGCCGGCCTTAGCAAAGCTCATATCTTGCGTGGGCGCAGCGACGGAAACGAGGCCTTCGCTCTCCTTCACGTCGAGGCTGACGCGCTTCACTTTGTCGTTCATCGCGAAGACATTGACGGGCATATCTACCCGTTCGCCGGGGCCGAGTACACGCGGCAAAGTAGGCAACAACATCAGCGGCTGCACCACGGGGATGCGCTGCGCCGCGCTGCCATAAGCTTTCTTGCTGCTGCCCACCACCATGACGCGAACAGCGCCCACGTAGTTGGGCAGTTCGATGGTGTGGCGGCCCGTTTTTCCGCCCGCCAGCTTGAACGGCCCGAGGTGGCGCACCACCGGCTCGAAACGGTTCGCCGTCTGGTCGTCTTCGTCGCCTTCCGAGCCGTCACCACCGATGGCGAGCACTTTTCCGAAGTCGCCATTGAGGCTACCAATCACGAATTTGTAGAGGTCGAAAGTGCGTACACTTAAGGCTTCTTTGGCGAAGAAACGCAGGTGCAAATTTGGGGTTTCGAAGCGCGTTAGCCCCAACAAGCCCTCATCTACGACCGCGAGGGTGTAGCTCATCGGCTTACCGTTTTGCTCGGTTACGCTAACTTCAACGCGCTCCTTCGGCGCCCACTCTGCCTCTGCCACGATCTCCGGCGAAAGCACCGTTTCGGGGTCAGTGACCGTAATCGGCACCAAGCCGTAAAGCCGGACCGGGCGGTCGTTCGTTGTTTGTTCGTAGGGTTGCAAGAGCGTGATGTTGGCGTAAACAGTCGGTACCATCCGCTCGTCGGTCTGGAAGCTGACGGTCGTTTCGCCGTCCTTCGCATCCGCCCAAAACTGCTCAATGGAGCCCGCCGAGGTTTCTAGGCTGACCAGCATCCGCCCGCCCGCGCTGGTAGGCAGTTTGATGTTGACTTGCTCGCCCACCGAGACTTCCTCCCGCTCCGCTACTGGGCGCAACAATGAGGCCGATTCTCGGTCCGTTTCGGTCGTATTGTACCCAGCGTAGAAGTATTGGCCCGAGCAGTGCCCGCCGCCGTCGCAGACGCGCAGCAGATAACGGCCCCAGTCTTCTACCTTAACCTTGATGCTTGCCGAACCGTTGCCGCCCGTGGTAGCCATGAAGGTTTCCAGTGCTTGGGTATGGCGGCTGCCGGAGAAGCGCGCTACGTTGTCGTAGTTGTCTTGCCACCAGTAGCGCCAGTTTACGCGGTACAACCCAACGGACAGCTTGCGGCCGCTAACGCCTTCGCCCTCGGTATCGACCGCAGCGAGTTCAATCGTAGAGGGCGCCTTCATGCTCACGCGCCGCGAGCCCCAGTCGTCTTTCGGGATGTTGATGCCCGCGTAAACACTGTAGGGATCGAACGGAATGCGTTGGTTGTCGATGCTGAAGTTGCCGCCTTCTTCAAAGACCTTGGTGCTCACGCCAGCGGTGGCTGGGCCGGGGAGGGCGTCTCCGCCAACGCCAAGGGTGAAACTGGCGCGGCCTTCGGCGTCTAGCGTACCATCGAAGACTTCCTTGGCGTAGCCGCCTTCAATCTTCCGGGCGGGGTCATTGAAGGCATAGTCGGGCCACTTCGGGAAGTCGGCCCTGCGCTCCGAGACCAGGGAGGAGACCGTCGCTTTGAGGTTCGCCGCTGGCGCACCGTAGAGCCACTTACTGATGAGCGTGACGTTATCGGCCGCCGGGCGGAGGCCGCCGGCGGGCAGTTCGAGGTCGATGGAAAGCCGGTTCGGCTTTACGGTCTCGATCATGAGCGGACAGGAATAGGTATCTCCGCCAGCCTTCACGGTGGCGTTCCAGTTGCCGGTCACGTCGTCTTTATCGGTCTGGAAGGTGATCGGGTATAGCCCCGACCCGAAGGCGGGCAGTACGCTGCGGCGTTCCGCTACCCTACCCTGCGGATCGGTGAGGATGAACTCCACTGGGTAGTTGTCGGGTAGGCGTTGTTGCTTGTCTTCCAGCACGAAGTTGAGGAAGACGGAGTCTCCGGGTCGCCAAACACCGCGCTCGGTGTAGAATGCGCCTTTGATGCCGCCCGCACCGTCTACCCCGCCGATGCTGAACCGAGAAAGGGGCAGAGCGGTTTCGCCGCCGAGCTGTAGGTAGGCCGCGTCGCCGTTGGCGGCTGTTCCTACGATGAAGGCCGGTGCTTCGGTAGTCGTCATGCTCACCCGGCCGTCTTTGTCGGTTGTGCCGGCGTAAATTTCTTGCGCCTGCTGGCTGTACGCTTTGATGGTTGTTCCGGCTTGCCCGGTAGCGTTGAGCAGGTCGGTAGCGAACACCACCGTAGAGCGGTCTGGGTTGCGCTTCACGATGAGGCCGAGGTTGGAGGAGAGTAGGTTTTGGGAGATGAACCGGTTGCGGTTGTAGTAGGCCGGGGTACAGGGGTTGCTCTGGTCGCGCCAGTTGAAGTCTTTATAATTGCCGTGGATGCCGTAGTAATCCCCCAAGCCGGTTTGCTGCTCGGAGAAGCCCAGCACAAAGTCCTCCGCTTCGTCAGCGGAAGCGAGGGCGCTGAGGCCGAAGTCTTCGGGGCCGACGTCACAACCCGCTGCGGCATCTTCCATCCCGAAGCCGAGGCGGATTTGGTAGATCGCCGCCGCGTCGTCTCCGATGTACTGGCTCAGGTCGAGGGCGTAGCGGCTCCAGCGAGAGGGGTTTACCGTACCGCTGAGGCTGCTGAGTTCGACGCGCTCTTGGGCGACAATTTGGCCTACGTAGCGCAGGCTCCAGTCGTCTCCAGCGGAAGTCAAGGAATTCTCCTGTAAGTAACGGCTAACGTTATCGGCGTAGATCTTCACGATTTCCAGCCGGACAGCCTCAACTCCGACGGCCTCGAAGGGGTAGAGGCGTTTGCCCTCGTGGGGCAGGATGTTGCCGTTGCCAACCATACGGAGGGCAGGTTCGGTGCGGCCAAGGTTGACTTTCCAAAAAGTTTCCCGCCCGAGGCGGGCACCGCCAGCATTCTTCACGCCGTCCGTTATCCGGACCCTTACCTCACCGAGGTTGTCGTTCTTCGGGTAAATGTAGAGCAGGTTGCCGTTGATGAGGGTAGTGTGGGGGGCATTGCCCGAGAGAACAACCAATCCTTTCAGGTCTTGCCCAGCCAACAGCGCATCGCTAAACCGGACGAGTAGTGCGTTTTCCTCCTCCTCGGAAACCACGACGCTCTCTACCTTAAAGTCCTCCGAAGACGGAATGACGACGGAGAGTTCGCCCTTCGTTTGGGCGAATCCGGATTTCTCGCCGTCGTAGGAGATCGTTACGGGCGCAGGAGATTTGCCCCGGTTTGGGGCGGAGATTCGGTAGGTGAAAGTGCGGTTATCTGTGCCAGCGGCCACCTCGATGTCGATGGCTTTACCGCCTTGTTGGGCGGAGAGCATCTCGGATATTTCCGC
Organism: uncultured Lewinella sp.; assembly: GCA_937949535.1. Classification (GTDB taxonomy): domain Bacteria; phylum Bacteroidota; class Bacteroidia; order Chitinophagales; family Saprospiraceae; genus Neolewinella. The sequence goes on from CALEDI010000044.1 coordinate 7,441, forward strand.
AATGGTTGCGGCGTCGTTGGTTACTACCCTACCGGTTACTTCCACCTTGCCGTTGCCGGGGATGAAGAGACCATCCGAGACGACCTCCGCTTTGCGGAGGGGAGTAGAGAAGGTAAAGTTGAAGTTTTCGCCGTTGGGGAGTTTCACCGTTGCGGAATACGCCGTACCGGATGCCCAACCGGAGGTTGGGGTGAAGGAGAGGCCCGTTCCGCTCAGCTTCGCTTCGCCTTCTACCGAGGGAGTAACCCGGATCATGCCCGCTGCGTCGCCCTCCGGAGCGCTCGCGAACTGGACGTATACGGCCTCGTTGCGGCCAATTATTCCAGTCGTATACGCTTGGATGCCCGCCGGGGCTTCTGCGTTGGTTTCGGCGCTGATTGCGTCGCTGGTTGACTGCTTACACTGAAAAAACAGGGAAAGAAGTATGAAAAGGGGGAATAGGCGTATCAATGTGGGATTCTTCATGTTATAATGGGTATCAAGGAATGTATGGGTGTGTCTTATCGCTTTTAGCGTCACCAAAATAAGCTTTCTGGAACAGACTTACTGTTCTAACGGCCTTCAAATTAAAATTATGACCCAAAAGCTCCCAATTTTCCCGTTGCAGCTCGTCGTTTTCCCCGGAGAACACCTAAATCTGCACATTTTCGAGCAGCGGTACCGTGACCTCGTCTCCGATGCGGAAGCTTTCGGCACCACTTTTTGCGTCCCGACAGTACACAATGGCGGAGTATTGCCCATCGCAACCGAGGTCAAGCTCATCGAAGTCGTCAATCGTTACCCTACTGGCGAGAGCGACATCCGGACCCTAGGGGGCAGGGTTTTCTACATCGAAGATTACCAAAAACTGATGCCCGGCAAACGCTACGCCGGAGCCGACTGCCGAGAGATATTCCCCAACCGCCAAGAAGACATCCAGCTCAACCGCCGCATCGTCAAACTCACCCGCGAGATTTACCAAGACCTGAACATCAAAAAAGTCATCCGCGATGCGGATGATGGCTTCACAACCTACGACATCGGCCACTATGTCGGCCTCAAACTAGAACAAGAGTACGAACTCCTCACCCTGCTCGATGCCGAAGAACGCCAACGCTTCCTGCTCAATCACCTCCACGAGATTCACCCCGAACTGAAAGAAAGAGACAGCATCCAGAACCGCGCTCGGCTAAATGGGCACTTTAAGGAATTGGCGCCGCCGGAGTGGTAGTCAAGTAGTCAAGTTCGGCACTACTCCACCGTCGCCCGAGAAACCGTACTACCATAAATAATCGCATTCATGAACAGCCGGTTGGAGCCGTACCAGAACGCCCGGAAGTTGGGGTTATCAGCGAAGCTGATCGTGCGGCCACCGCGCGAGCCGGAAACGACGATGGCGGCGGAGTTGGTGAGTTGGCTCTCGAAGCCTCGGGGAGAGTAGCCGCTCAGGAGTGAGTTGGCGCGGTAGACCAAGGGCGAGGCGTACAAATTGTCCGGCATCTCAAACATTGTGTTTCCGCGTTTGAACATCGGTATTTCTGCGCGCTTCATCCCGAACATAAGCGGGTGCGTCAGGTCGCCTTCGGCTTCGTAGATGGAGCCGCCGAGGACTTTACCGCCTCGGTCTCTGGAGGCGCGGGAGTAGGGCCGGCGGGCCTTGTCTCCGGCGTCAGCGTCTTTGCGGCTACGGGTTTTGAGGCTGGAGAGGCCGTTGCTGGCTGCCCAGCGGCCTGCGCTCTTGAGCGTAATAAGTACGTTGCCGCTCCCCATCCAGTCTTTGATGGCTTCCGTGCCGGAAGAACCAAGAGCACCATAGTTGCCGTCTACCATGATGATGGTGTTGTAGCGGCTGAGATCGGCGAAGCCGACGCGGTCTTGCGGGAGTTTGGTGATCGGGATGCCGAAGCGTTGGTCTAGCAGGTGCCAAGCGTCGGCTACTTCTAGGCTGCGGGTTCCGCCCTCAACGATCAGGGCGATCTCCGGCTTGCGGAGGGTCTGGTAGGCGGAGCGGCTACCCAGCATCAGGCCCTGTTCGGGGCTGCCGGTGGCTACCGCCGTGAAGGCGAGGCCCGTTCCGGTCGAGACCTCGTTGATGAGGGTGTTGAGTTCCTTCGGAGACAGGGTTTGGTTGTTCTCGACGGGGATCATCGCGGTGCCAGGGGCAAAGGTTTTGCCGTTGATGGTGAAAGCCTTATCGGAGACCTTCACGTTCACGCCCGCATCGAGGAGTTGGTAGATGGCCTTGGGCGAGTAGTAATCGTCGGGG
>CALEDI010000045.1 GCA_937949535.1 uncultured Lewinella sp.
AGAAGCACGTAGACGTTTTCGCTCCCGGCCACCGCATCTACGCTACTTTCCCAGACGACAACTACAGCGCCATCAGCGGCACCTCAATGGCCGCCCCGATGGTAGCAGGCATCGCTGCTATGCTGCGCAGCTACTTCCCCGACCTGAAGGCACAACAAGTGAAAGAGATCATCCTTGAGTCTGCGCTGCCCGTCAGCCTAGACGTTATAAAGCCTGGCTCCGAAGAGAAGATCAAGTTTTCCGAACTGTCTGCTACCGGTGGCCTAGCCAATGCGTACGCTGCTGTAAAACTGGCCGAGCGCACTAAAGGCAAGAAGAAGAAAGTTGCTAAGCGTGATGAAGCATTGATGATGTTTAAGTAACATTCTTATCGCCTTAGTTCGGAACGATAAACATGGATCATCCCGAACTTTGGTTAGTGTTTTAGGCGTTTCCTCGTATTTGAAAAACGGGGTTATGACCCAAAAAAGCGATCAGCGTACAGCGTTCAGGCAAAACTGCTCTGAATGCTGTACGCTGATCGCTTTTTTATGCCAGCTATATCGGAGGAAACGCTAGAGATATGGTTCAAACTTTACGAACCACTAGTCTACCCGTTTGATTTCTCCGCTTTTCACGCGGGCCATGTAGTCTTTGAGTGCTCTACGGACGTTGGGCATTAAGAGATAAAGGCCCAGTACGTTAGGGAAACACATAGCGAAGATCATCGCGTCTCCGAATCCGAATACCGCCCGCGCACTGATGGCAGAACCGATAACGACGAAGACACAGAAGATCACCTTATAGATGTTTTCATTGAGCTTAGACTCGCCGAAAAGGTACGTCCAACACTTGAGGCCATAGTAAGACCAGCTGATCATGGTAGAGAGCGCAAACAAGATCACCGCGAAAGCAAGAACCGTAGGAAACCAACTGATGACGGAGCCGAAGGCTGCGGAAGTGATGCTGATGTCGGCAAATTCACCTGCTTGAAGGCCGGAGTTGGCCCATTCAGGCCCGTTACCACCGTAGTTGGTAATGATGATGACCAATGCCGTGATCGTACAAATAACAACCGTATCAATGAAAGGCTCAAGCAGTGCTACGATGCCTTCACTGATGGGCTCGTCCGTTTTCGCTGCGGAGTGGGCGATAGAGGCCGAACCAACACCAGCTTCATTACTGAAAGCTGAACGGCGGAAGCCCTGAATGAGTACCCCAATAAAGCCACCGTACATAGCGTCGGCGTTGAAAGCACCACTGAGGATGCTGCCGAAAGCTGCGGGAATGTCAGTGAAATGGTAACCCAGAACGATGAGGGCACCTACTAAGTAGATCCCCACCATGAAAGGAACAATGCGCTCAGTTACTCTAGCGATACTCTTGATGCCACCAATGATGATGAGGCCTACAATAACGGCGATGACAAGCCCAAATATCCAACCACGACCGTAGAAGAAGGACTCTGTACCGCCAGTAACAGCGATCAGTTGGCTCGTTGCCTGGTTGATCTGAACCATATTCCCACCACCGACGCTACCGCCGATACAGAAAACAGCGAACATGACAGCAAGGACTTTACCCAAAACGCCCCAGCCTTTTTCTTTTAGGCCTTTGTCTAGGTAATACATCGGGCCGCCCGAAACCGAGCCATCAGCATTGACATTTCGGTACATAAGACCGAGAGAAACCTCGGTAAACTTAGAAGTCATGCCCAACAAACCAGCGAAGATCATCCAGAAAGTAGCCCCAGGGCCACCAAGAGAAACCGCTGCGGCTACACCAGCGATATTACCCACACCAACAGTGCCAGACAGCGCGGCCGTGAGGGCTTGGAAGTGGGACACTTCGCCTTCGTCGTCTGGGTCGTCGTATTTACCACGAACTACATCTAAGGCATGCTTGAACCCCCTGATATTGATGAAGCCCATGTAGAAGGTGAAAACGATGGCACCGATAATGAGCCAAGGAAGTACGAAGGGGACGCCATCAACTACTTCCGCAAAAATGACGGATTCAACAAAGGCCGTGATGGGCTCGAAGATGCGTTGTAGCATCGCATCAACGCCGCCTTCGTCACTAGCTTGTTCTTCTTGCGCAAAGGCTAGAATGGGAGTTAAAAGGCTCGCGAGGAAAAGTATGTGTTTTTTGAACATGTAGAAGTGAGTTGGTAAAGTGTCGTGAGCATAGATATTTAGGGTGCTCACAGAGTTATATTGGGTGTAAGGTAGCAAACTTTCTTTTGATGCCTTACTACTCAGAACCACCCAACGGTACAAGGTTGTTACAGTTTATCAATGAAAACACTACCTTTCCCTCCGCAATGCACTCAATCAATTTAGAAACTGACGAAAAACTCTTCGCACGCCTACAGGCGGGAGAGCCTACCGCGTTGGATGAATTGTTTCGGCGCCATTACGCAAGCCTTTGCCAAGTTGCTCTTCGGTTTGTCAACAATGAAACGGAGGCAGAAGACATCGTTCAAGAGCTGTTTGTATCCATTTGGGAAAAACGAGATAAACAACGAGACGAGCTTGCATCCGTCGCCCCTTACCTGCGGCGCGCCACCCGTAACCGAAGCCTAAACTACCTACGCGACCAAAAGCGTATTCCCGTAGATAGCGAGGAAATACCCATAACAATTGCCGCCCCAGACCAAGCAGATCAACCTTTGGAGCAAGCAGAACTCCGAGCGCAAATTCATGGCGCAATTGATGCACTGCCGGAACGCTGCCGTTTGGTCTTCGTGATGAGCAAAATTGAAGACATGACGCACAAAGAAATCGCTAGCGCTCTTGACATTTCCCCTAAAACTGTAGAAAACCAAATGACCCGGGCCTACCGTTATTTGCGCAAATGGCTTGGGGTGTTACTGTTAATAACTTTCAAAATGCTCTTGTAATACGAACTTGAGGGTCTGCCAACAGACCAAACTAGGTCAAAAAAATACCAACGTATAGGGGATCTGCTGTAAATTTGGTGTCACCCTAAAACAGAAAACATCCCTAAGTAGCTTTTAAACAATGAATTCATTTGAATTGCAAAACAACGATCATCACATATCTTCCTACAAGAAGGACTTCTCACCTGATGTTGAGGCTGGGCTCCGCCGCTTACACGGGCGTATAGGTGCTGAGGCGGACCAACCGAAAGCAAAGGTTCGGCGTCTTTCGCGGAGTGGGTTGCTGTCTATAGCCGCTGCTTTACTTCTTTTGGTAAGTGCTGGGCTGCTTGTTTTTATGGGAGACGGAGCTACCTATATTGAAAACACTACAAATCGCCCCATGGCCGTTTCGCTTCCGGACGGTACGGAGGTTTTGCTTCAAGAGGGTGCTGTACTTTCTTACGGAGCCGACTACAATGAAGTTGATCGTTTAATTGATCTTGATGGGCAGGCCTACTTTCAAGTAGCGAAGAACGCAGAACGTCCTTTCTTAGCCAACACTTCCGAGGCGGAGCTCAGGGTAACCGGCACCGCTTTTAACTTGCGTATTGATGGGGAAGAACTAGAAGTAGAAGTCTCTGAAGGTTCAATTGAGCTTCGCCGAAAGGACAAGGTTGTTCCTGTAAAAGCCCACCAGTGTGGTTTCGCCTCCCCGGGCAAGGATTGCACTGTCCTGACGGTAAAAGACCTCAACCGCCATGCTTGGCGTACAGGCGTGCTGCGGTTCGAGTCGGCCGCCTCGTCTGAGGTGATCAAAACGATAGCTAATAACTACGACTTAGAAGTTTCCGTAGCCGATGGTTGTGACTTTCCTTTTAGTGGTGTTTTCTCAGACAGCGACCCCGTTGCTGTTTTGGAAACCGTTGCATTGTATGGTCAGGGAGTCTTAGAAGTTATGGATAAAGACGCCAAGGTGTTCCGTCTTTCCCTACCGAACTGTGAGTAGTTGAAGGGTAAGCTACTATTCTGGTACCAACCACCGTTCTATGAAAACCTTCAACAAGTTGTGCAAGTAAGCTTCAGTAAATGGTTCGCTCAATCGTCGTTCTTCTAGTCTTTTGTTTGGGAGCAACAACGCTTGTGGCCCAAACGCAGCCCGTTAAACGGTACCCTTTACCTCGGAAGATGATGCCGCTGGAGAAGGCATTGATTAAACTTACAGAAGCAGGAGCCCCAATCAGCTACCGCCCAGACCAATTGCCACAAGTAGCAATAAAAGTACCAGGAGGCAAGAAACAGCTTTCCGCTTGGTTGTCGTTTTTATTAAGGGACACTGAGTTGATCTTCCGGCCGGGGCCTGCTGGTTTCCTGGTCCTCCCCGATCCCGACCTTTTTGAACGCGAGGTGACCATTCATGGCCTTATAACCGACGCCACCAGCGGGGAGCGTCTAATTGGTGCAGCTGTGTACAACCCTGAGTTTGAAAAAGGTGTCTTAGCCAATGAATACGGGTTCTATGCTTTAGTTATTAAGGGCGGGCGCAAACAACTGCGGGTATCCTACACCGGATATGAGCCTTATGAATCGGCTGTTGTTCTCCGGTCTGATACTAGCCTTAACATTGCCCTGAAGAGGGCCGCTGACCTTCCGCAAATAGAAGTTATTGCTAGTGTGGGGGAGCAGCAGGATGATTTATACTTAACGGAAAGCGGAATTAGCTTGGTGCAAGATGCTGTAGACCTCGTTAATGGTGCTGGTGGAGAGAAAGACGTGGTCAATGTAGCCCGCTTATTACCCGGCATAACCTCTGGTGCAAATGGGGTAGGGGGGCTGATCTTCAGGGGTAGCAACTCTGGGCACAACCTGATCATGCTTGATGGTGTGCCCGTTTACAACCTAAACCATGCCGCTGGTTTGTTCAGTATTTTTAACAGCGAGGCCATCCGCCGCGCGGATGTGTACAAAGATGGCATCCCCGCCCGCTTTGGCGGACGCATCGGAGGGGTGCTAGACGTGCATACCCGTGATGGCAACCTCTACAACCACCAAGTCACAACTGGTACCAGCCTGCTGGCCGCAAACCTTACCGCAGAAGGCCCAATTAGCAAGGGCAAAAGCTCCTACTTACTGTCTGGGCGTTATTTCTGGGGAGCTCCACTCTTACGCGCTTTCAGCGAGCAAGAAAAAATAAAGAAAGGCCGTAATGGAACGATTGATTACAACGTCAACGACCTCAATTTTAAGCTCAACCAACAAGTAGGAGCCAAAGGCCGGCTTTACCTGAGCGTTTACCACGGCAAAGACGGGTATTCCAACAGCAGTGTTCAGCAAGACGCCGTTACGGTACTCACTCAAAGCGGTACCATCTTTGATTACAACGCAAAGCAAAGCCGGCAGGAAGATTTTAATTGGAGCAACACCGTAGGCGCACTACGCTACAACCATGAGTTTAACGACCGTTTCTTCGGCAACTTCCGCTTATCGTATTCCGACATGTTGGTCCGCGCCAACTTTGAACGCTCAGATAGTCTTTACGAAGTAATCCGAGACGATCTTACCCAAGACATTTCCAGTGGCCGCTTTGGTACAGACATCAAACAGGTAGGGGCTGCTTTTGACGGGCAGCTAGAGTTGGGAGGAAACGCTTCCCTACGCTTTGGCTCATCCCTAGAGTTTAGCCGCTTCCTCCCCCAGCTTCGATCGGGGCGGGTTCCTTTAGCATCCCACCCTGAGTTGGTTAGCTTAGAAGAAAGCGACGTGCTGCGCTCAACCCAATTCACGAGCTATGCCGCTTTAAAAGGCCGGGTTGGTTGGTTGCACTACCGGCTCGGGCTAAGAGGACAGTTTTGGAGTAGCCAAGGAGCGTTCTTTAACCTCTCTCCCCGCTTACTGTTAGCGGGCAGTTTCAATGAGAGCACCCGCTGGCGACTCACTTATGAACGGTTGGCCCAACCAATTCACCTCATCAGTAGCACCGTCATTCGGCTACCAACCGATTTCTGGGTGCCCGCTACTACAAACCTCCCTCCGTCTACGTCGGAGCAGTCTGCTTTTCAGCTCGACCACGACTTAGGAACCAACTGGCTGTTTACCGCAGCTGGTTACTACCGCAACCTCCGCCACTTAGTGGAATACTCTGGCGGTAGCTCAAGTGCTGATTGGTTGAACAACTTAAGCTCCGGAAAGGGATTTGCTAACGGGATAGAGCTCACCTTACACCGAAAAGAAGGGAAGTTCTCGGGGTGGCTAAACTATACCCTCGCGGAAACCCGACGTAATTTTGACGAAGAAGTAAACGCAGGACAGCCTTATGCTTTTGACTATGACCGACGCCACAGCGTTAAACTCTTGCTCACCCTGACACTTAACCGCAAAACAGACCTCTCCGCCACTTGGCGTTATGAAACCGGAGGCGCGTACAGCTTCAGCCGAGAATCCATCATCCTCGCTAACCCAGCCATCAACAACCCCGATACACAGGAACAAGAAATTCAACTAGTAGACGAAAAAAACGGCTTCCGCTTCCCCGCCAACCATCGGCTAGACCTAAACGCTCGTTTCCTCCTGACCCAGCGCACAGAAAACAAATGGCAACATACCCTGAATGTCGGTGTCTATAACCTATACAGCCGGCACAACCCAATCTTCTACGACATCCGGTCAACCTACCTTAACGTAAACAATACACTCGTAAAAAATCGCCAGTTTGTACAAGTCTTCTTTGGCGGAATTTTGCCAACGTTGTCTTACAAGATGAACTTTACTGGAGGCCTGAATCCTGAACGCTGAAACCGAACTTTAAGAAAACGAAAAAACAGCAGCAACCTTCAACCTATTGCTCCCCGTTTGGAGGTTCAGCATATAGAACCTATTTTTGGGAGATAATGAAGCTCTTGCAATCATATAACCTCAACCATCTTATCTTAGTCTTTACCTTAATGGTAGGGCTCTTCAGTTCGTGTGAGGAACCCGTTGAGATTCAGGGAATCATCGTAGAAGACCCGCGCTTAGTGGTATCCGCTAACTTATTCCCCGGAGAGTTGGTCAAAGTTAGGCTTACATCTACACAGCCTAGCAATGGCTTTTTGGAAGTCATGGACATTACCGATGCCGAAGTCAGTATCTTAGAAGGAAACGAAGTACTGGAAGTGTTGCAATATCGCCCAGGCGTAGAAGACGAAAAAGGACGTTACCATTCCAATACGTTCAAGCCACTAGTTGGCCGAACCTATACACTCTACGCCAGCAAAAACGGTTACTTACCTTTTGAAGCCGACGACGCTATCCCCGAGCCCGTAGCCATATCTGTCCATTCCGTAAGTAATCTTCGCCACATTAATGTTGGTGACCTGACGATCTACGACTTCACCCTCAACATCAATTACGATGACCCTGAGTTTGAAGAAAATTTCTACGACCTACGCATTAGCCAAATCGTAACACCCTACTACATCAACTCCTCCGGCGATACGACCAAGTTGGAGCAAAGAGCCAAAACCGTTCAGCCACCAGGGGAATCGTACGAAATCAATACGGTGCATGGCGAAGCCAGCATCCTCGTCCGAGACCGCCCGATGGTAGGAGGGATATCCATCCCGCTACAAACACGTTTCAACCCAAACACAGAATTACTCGGAGACCTAAAAGTAGAACTGAGAACGGTTTCTGAAAATTACTTTGACTTCCAACTCCAGTTCCAGCGCGAAGGCCAAGCCTTACCCATTGGTATAGGCTCACCGCAGGTGAACGATTCTGGAGACCGTCAAGGCTCCCTCGGCGTGTTTTCTGGTTACAACAACAGTGTGAAAACTTTGAGCTTAATCCACTAAGCCCACGCTCTTACCATCTCTAAACAGCTGCAATACAGCTGATCTCAACATTCACGTACTTCGGCAAATTTGCTACTTCAACCAATGCTCTCGCGGGAGCCGTGTCTTCATCGAAGTAAGTAGCGTAGACCGTATTGATCCGGCCAAAGTTCTCCATGTCGCTAACAAAAACACTGCACTTCAGGATGTTGGCGTAGCTGCTGCCTGCTGCTTCAAGGATGGCGCCTAGATTATCCAAAACCTGTTTGGTTTCGGTTTCAATGTCGCCAGTAACCAACTCTCCGGAGGTAGGGTGAAGCGCAATTTGGCCGCTAACGTACAATACGCCGTTGTGGAGAATCGCTTGGTTGTAAGCACCAACTGGAGCGGGCGCGTTGGGGGTATTAATGATTTTCTTAGACATCGTTACTGTATTTGGGGCTAAGGTAGGCCGAAATAAGAAATATCAGCAAGTCTGGAACATTCTTGAGCCTATATCGAACTATTCTTGTGTTCAAACGGTAGTTAGAGAGACGAAGAAATAGTTCTTCGTCGAACAACAAATTCAACCAAAACATGGGATTGATTTCATTCCTAAAAGAGAAAGGCGCCAAGCTTTTCGGCAAAAAAGAAGTAGAAGTAACCAAAGAAGTTGCCCTCACCAAAGTCCAGAAACTAGAAGCTGAAATCCAGCGCCTCGGCCTAGACGTAAACGATATGCGCCTTGAGCTTTGCGAGCAAGTTATCGTGAACGGCACCACGCCAACCACCGCCGAAGCGGAGCGCGTAGCCCTCGCTCTCGGAAACATCGATGGTATCGGCTCTGTAGACAACCAGCTCCACGTACTAAACCCTACCCCCGAAGCGGTATTCTACACCGTTCAGGCAGGTGACAGCCTCTCCAAAATTTCCAAGTCTCAGTACGGAGACCCAATGCGCTACGAGGCCATCTTCGAAGCCAATAAGCCAATGCTGAGCCACCCAGACAAAATTTACCCAGGTCAGGTACTGCGCATCCCGCAGTAAAGGCTGAAAGTAATAAAGGATTAAGGGGCCAACTGGATGAAAAACTACACTGTTTTTCACCCTGTTGGCCCCTTCTTCGTTGGCACCATCCCTTTTCCTTTTTACTTAACCGCTGCCCGAATACGCAGCAACTGCGTCAGGATGGCTTCCAGCTTATCCAGCGGCAGCATATTTGCTGCGTCTGACTTGGCGGCGGAGGGGTTCGGGTGGGTTTCCATGAAGATGCCGTCGGCACCGACGGCGATGGCGGCCTTGGCGATAGTGCCGATCAGTTCGGGTTTTCCGCCGGTTACGCCGCTGCTCTGGTTGGGTTGTTGTAGGCTGTGGGTACAATCCATCACCACGGGGCTGCCCAGTGCTTGCATCGTCGGGATGCCGCGATAATCGACCACCAAATCGGTATAGCCGAAGGTCGTTCCGCGTTCGGTCAGCCAGACCTGGTCGTTGCCGCTGTCAATCACCTTTTGCCGCGCATGGCTCATAGCGGAGGGGCTCAGGAACTGGCCTTTTTTGATGTTCACCACCTTGCCGGTTTTTGCGGCAGCGACGACCAAATTGGTCTGCCGACAGAGGAAAGCCGGAATCTGGAGTACATCTACGTAGTTGGCAGCCATTGCTGCTTCGGGAACGGTGTGGATGTCCGTCGTAGTTGGCAAATCGAAGCGGTCGCCCACCTTGGCGAGAATATCGAGTGCTTTTTCGTCGCCAATGCCCGTGAAACTGTCGATCCGGCTGCGGTTGGCCTTGCGGTAACTCCCTTTAAAAATATACGGAATACCAAGTTTGTCGGTAATCTCCCCAACGCGCTCAGCGATCTCCATCGCGACGGCTTCGCCCTCGATGGCACAGGGGCCGGCGATGAGGAAAAAGGAGTCGTTGTCGGCGTGCTTTAGCTTCGGTAGTTGGATCATGGCTTCTTTTTGGCTCGAACGCGGGTGCAGGGGGAGGTTTATTGGCGCGCTAAGTTACGGCGGTGATGGGGGATACCAAGCGGAGACCTAGGGTTCCTCCGGGCTTCGCCCGGGGAGGGAGCTACTCCTACTCGGGAGCTACTCCTATCCTGGGGGGCGAATACCCCCGGACTTCGTCCGGGGATATCCGAGGGATATCCGCTACGCGGAAGCTTAACTAGGCAGGCGAGGCAGGCAGGACAGGTGTGGCAGGTGTGAGAATCTCCGGTTTTAAGGTGTACCGCACTTCGCCCGGGGAGGGAGCTACT
>CALEDI010000046.1 GCA_937949535.1 uncultured Lewinella sp.
CCGACCTTCAACGCCGAAAATAATGGCAATACCGTTGGTACTCGTAGTCGGGCACTTGGTGTTGGGCTAAGTCTCTTCCCCAACCCAACCCAGGGCGTGCTCAATGTGCTACTCGAAGGAGCGTACACCGACGCGCTCCAGTTCCGCCTATTCGCTACTGATGGGCGTTTGCTGCGCGCCGCTAGCCTAGCCCAAGGCAGCACCTCGTTGGCGATTGATGCTACTGGGTTGCCGGATGGGTTTTACTTTTTGTCCGTCGCTGACGGGCGGGCGGTGGAGACGTATAAGGTGAGGGTGAGGAGGTAGGCTCTAGGGTTGGGCCGATCGTCCGGGCTGAAGCCCGGGCCTGGATTACGAAGCTCTACGAGCTGGGCTACCCCCAAAGAGGGAACTCCTACCTGTAACTTCAGCCCAAACCCCTCTCCGGCAAGCCTCGCCTCTGGCTCGGCGGAGAGGGGCGTTTGGGATAGCGTCTGACTTTTAACCTTCATTGCATCCTGCGGCCGCGCCATCATTGTATGGCGGGGGCGCGGGTGGGTTGAAGAGTTTTTTTGAAGTGATACTGCAAATCCTCCTCGCCATTCCCTACCTTACCACTTCACACGCCGCCCTCTTAAAGTGAACGAAGCAACCACCCGCATAGAATTCATCGACAATCAACTAGCCCAAGCCCGCTGGCCCGTCGGTAATTTTACCTGGGTTACTACGGAATTCATGATCGACAACGGGGCAGCAGTCAGCGAGCCGGTTACAGACTACGGTGGCCGTCGCTTTTCGGACTACGCCCTAAAAGGCAAAGACGGTCGCGTTCTCGCCATTGTTGAAGCAAAGAAATCTTCGGTAGATGCACGCCAAGGACGCGAACAGGCAAAGCAATACTGCGAACAGTATGCCGCAAAAACCGGACATCCCCTCCCCTTCTGCCTGTACACCAATGGGCAAGAGATATACTTCTGGAACCTCGGACAGGCACCACCAAAAAAGGTTGTCGGCTTTCCATTTCGTTCAGATTTGGAACGATTGGCTTACCTCCGCGACCACCAGAAGCCACTGGCTCGTGAGTTACTCAATCCCGACATTGCCGGACGGCCTTACCAGATGCAGGCCATCCGCGAAGTAACCGCCGCCATTGAGCGCAACCGGACCAAGTTTCTGTTAGTAATGGCGACCGGAACGGGAAAAACCCGTACCGCCATTGCGTTAGTCGACGTGCTGATGCGTGCTGCCCGTGTGGAACGCACTCTTTTCCTTGTCGATCGCATAGCGCTGCGTAACCAAGCCATCGAAGCCTTCGGCGATCACCTTCCAAACGAACCCATCTGGCCCAAGCGTGGTGAAAAACTAATCTCCGACGATCGGCGCATCTACGTGGCAACTTATCCTACGATGCTAAACATCATCGAAGATGAAGACTATCCCCTTTCGCCTCACTTCTTTGACTTGGTAATTGTCGACGAGTCGCACCGCTCCATCTACAACACATACGGTAAGGTGCTTGACTACTTCAACACCCTCACTCTTGGCCTCACGGCTACGCCTACCGATGTGATTGACCATAATACATTCCAGCTCTTTGAATGTGATGACGGCCTACCCACTTTTGCCTATACCTACGATCAGGCGGTGAACAATACACCTCCCTACCTAGCTGATTTCGAGGTAATGAAACTACGCACCAAATTCCAAGAACAGGGCATACGGGCAGGAACCATCTCGCTGGAAGAGCAGAAGCAACTTGTTATTGAAGGGCGGGAAGAGGAGATACAAGAACTCAATTTTGAGGGGAAAGACCTAGAGCGCAGCGTCACCAACCGAGGGACCAACGTGACCATCGTTCAGGAGTTCATGGAGGAATCGATTAAGGACCCTAACGGTGTCATCCCGGGAAAGTCCATCTTCTTCTGCGCCACCATCGCCCATGCGCGTCGGGTGGAAGAGATATTTGATACGCTTTACCCCGAGTATAATGGAGAACTGGTCCGCGTAATGGTTTCCGATGACCCTCGGGTTTACGGTAAAGGGGGCTTGCTCGACCAGTTCAAGCGTCAAGATATGCCCCGCGTGGCCATCAGCGTCGACATGCTGGATACTGGCATCGACGTTCGGGAACTCGTTAACCTTGTTTTCGCCAAACCCGTCTTCTCGTTTACCAAGTTCTGGCAGATGATTGGCCGCGGTACCCGGCTGCTTGACCCTGATCGCCCCCGCCCCTGGTGTACGAAAAAAGATGCTTTCCTAATTATTGACTGTTGGGATAACTTCGACTACTTTGACGTAAAGCCGGAGGGTAAGAAGATTAAGCCTACTATTCCCCTCCCTGTCCGTTTTGCCACTTTACGGCTTGACAAGATAGCGGCGGCGCGGACGCAGGATGCAAGGGAAGTTGTAAAAGCAGAGGTCGAACGCTTCCGCCAGCAGATTGCCTTACTGCCAGCCAAGTCCGTCACCGTACGTGAGGCCCGGGCTGCGCTGCAAACCGTCGCTCTTGATGCGTTTTGGGAAACACTTGACGAAACAGGTTTTGATTTTCTACGGAAGGAAATACTTCCTCTCTTCCGAGCTGCGAGCCAGGCAGATTTTAAGGCGATGCGCTTCGCTAAGGATGTTCTGGAAGCCTCTCTGGCCAAATTAAAGGAAGAAACGGATCGCTATGACTTCCTCACCGAAGGCCTCCGCACTCAAATTGCTGAGCTTCCGCTCAGCATCAATACCGTTGCCCGTCACTTGACCCTCATCAAAAAAGCCCTAACCTTCAGCTACTGGAAAAATGTTACCGACGCCGACCTTAATCACTTAAGTGATACACTGGCCCCGCTGATGCAGTTTCGTGCTACCGCCACCGGCCCAGGCATGGTTGAACTGGATTTCTTCGACCCCATAGCGACCAAGGAGACCGTTACCTTCGGCCCGGCTAACCAGACGGTTGCGCTGGAAGAATACCGGATGATGGTGGAACAAAAGATTGCCGAGCTAACCGACCGCCAGCCGGTACTAGCCAAGATTCAAGGCGGCGAGGCAATTACCGACGAAGAGCTACAGGCTTTGGCCACTACTCTGGCCGAAGAAGATCCCCACGTAACCGAAGAACTGCTCAAACGTGTTTACAAAAACCGCCAAGCGGATTTTCTTACGCTCTTGCGCCATCTGATGGGAGTACAGACCTTCAATCCCCTACCCGATCGCGTTGCTACTGCTGTTGATGCTTTCATCACCGAACATCCTGACCTCACAGCCCGACAGATTGAGTTTCTGCAACTGCTGCGGGACTACATTACGGAGCGTGGTTTTGTGGAAAAACGGGATCTGATTGCCGCCCCCTTCACCGTCATCCATCCGGATGGCGTTCGTGGTGTATTTTCGCCCACCCAACTAAACGACCTACTATCACTGACCGCCAAATTCGCCGCCTAGACCTATGAGCTTACTACAACGCAACCCAGAGATCAAATCGAAGATTGACGACCTCTGGAATAAATTCTGGGCAGGAGGTATTTCCAACCCACTGACCGCCATAGAGCAGATTACCTATTTGCTCTTCATGAAAATCCTCGACGAGAATGATCTGAAGGAGGTTGCTAACGCCGAATGGACTGGCGACGAGTATCAGTCCCTCTTCGTTGGAAAGTTTCTTCCGCCCGCCCGGCGGCCCCGCCCGGATGATAATAAATCTGCAGGTGAGCTGACTCAGGAAGCGCTAAAAGAGTTTCGTCGTAAAGTAGAGGACTATACCGATAAATATGGCGTCGACAAGGCTTCCCTTCGTTGGAGTAACTTTAAGAACCGGCCTGCCGAAGAGATCAGGAACCACATTCAGGAATACGTCTTTCCTTTTTTAAAGGATTTAAACGGCGCTGACACTCCGTTTACCCGCCACATGGCCACCGCCATGTTTACCATCCCGAAGGCGAGCCTGGTGACCGAAGCCATCAAAACCATCGAGGGCATCTTTGAGGAGATGGAAAAAGATGCCCAAGAGAACGGACAAGACTTTCAGGACATCCAGGGTGACGTTTACGAATACCTGCTTTCTGAAATCGCCTCGGCGGGCAAGAACGGACAGTTCCGTACGCCGCGCCACATCATTAAATTGCTGGTAGAGTTGGTTGACCCACAGCTGGGGCAGCTTGTGGCCGACCCCGCGTGTGGAACAGGAGGCTTTTTGCTGGGGGCCTATCAGTACGTTGTTACGCAATTGGACGAAAAATGGCGGGATAAAGCACCCGACGAAGACGGCTTCATCCGTAGCCGCCGTTCGGCTTCCTTCACCGAGAAGACCAAGGATATTCTGCAACGCTCTTTCTTTGGTTTTGATATCGACCAGTCCATGGTTAGAATGGGGCTGATGAACCTGATGATGCACGGCATTGAGGAGCCGCAGATTGAGTACATGGATACCCTCAGCAAGAAATACGTTGAAACCGGGCAGTACCACATCGTCCTCGCCAACCCGCCCTTTACTGGCAAGATCGACAAGGCCGACATGAGCGAAGAGTTGACGCTGAAAACCACCAAGTCCGAACTTCTCTTCATCGACCGCATATACCAGATGCTGCGGCCCGGCGGTACGGCGGGCATCATTATTCCACAGGGTGTACTGTTCAGTACGTCCAAAGCTTTCCAGGAAGCACGTAAGCTGATGATCGAAGACTCTGAGTTGAAGGCGGTCATTTCTGCTCCAAGCGGTGTTTTCAAACCCTACGCTGGAGTAAGTACCGCCTTGCTGATCTTCACTAAGGGGGGAACCACCGAAAATGTTTGGTTCTATGACATGGAATCCGATGGTTATTCGCTAGACGACAAACGGAATAAGCTCGATGGTTACGGTGACCTTCAGGATATCGTCACTCAGTACCGAGCTAAAGACCCAAAAGCCGAAAATGACCGGAAGGGCAAGTACTTCTTTGTCCCGAAGGAAGAGATCGCCAAAGAAGGCTACGACCTCAGTTTCTCGCGGTATAAAATAGAGGTATATGAGGCG
Organism: uncultured Lewinella sp.; assembly: GCA_937949535.1. Classification (GTDB taxonomy): domain Bacteria; phylum Bacteroidota; class Bacteroidia; order Chitinophagales; family Saprospiraceae; genus Neolewinella. Next base: position 4,979 of record CALEDI010000046.1, read on the forward strand.
ATTGAATATGAGGCACCAGAGGTGATTTTGGAGAAGCTGCTGGGTGAAGAGGGGATTGAGAAAAAGATAACAGATGGCCTTAGCTTTCTAAAAAGCTTTGATTTATGAAACAAGAACGCTTAGCACCACATATTACTCAAATCAGAGGGCTAGTATTCAAAAAAGATGCAGTTCTTAAAGAGCCAAAAGAAGGATTTCTCCCTGTTCTTCGCGCAAATAACATCACTCCAAGGGGGTTAGATGAAAGGTCTTTACTTTACATAAAAGCTGAGGTTATAGGAGAGCATCAGTTATTGAAGTCAGGAGACATATTGCTCGCCTCATCTAGCGGAAGCCTGAAGGTAATTGGCAAAAACATATCATTTAAAGAAGATTACAATGGGTCTTTTGGTGGCTTTTGCAAAGTTGTACGCGCAAAAAAAACAATAGTTCCAGGTTATTTAGCTCATTTTTTTCAGTCTGATTACTATAATTACTCTATAAAGCGTCAAGTACAAGGTGCGAACATCAACAACCTGAAAAATAGGGACATAGATGACCTAGAAATTGTGGTCCCCTCCCTCACCACCCAAACCCAAATCGCCACCCTCCTCCGCCACTGCGAGCAACTCATCCGTTGGCGGGAGGAGAGTATTGCGTTGTTGGAGGAGTACGTGCGTTCGGTGTTTTTGGAGATGTTTGGGGACCCGGTGAGTAACACTAAAGGCTTAACCACGATTCCTCTTGGGAAACTTGGAAAATGGAAAAGTGGTGGAACCCCTTCTAGAAGAGAAAGTGCTTTTTTCAACGGCAAAATTCCATGGGTCACTTCTGGAGAACTCAACGACGTATATATTTCCGATAGCAAAGAGAAAATAACAGAAGCCGCAATCGAAAGTTCAAACGCGTCTCTCATACCAATAGGGTCTTTAATGCTAGGGATGTATGATACGGCTGCTCTTAAATCCAGCATAAACACCAAACAGTTAGCCTGTAATCAAGCCATAGCATTTTCTAAACTTGATGCCTCAAAAGTAGAAGTTCTCTACGTCTATTACGCCATTCAGATTGGAAAAGAATCATTTAGGAGAATGCAAAGAGGAGTACGTCAAAAGAACTTAAACCTTACCATGATCAGAAATTTAGAAATTCCTTTACCTTCTCCTGAAGATCAAAAGGTGTTTTCTGGTATCATATCTAAGATATTCTCAGTACTCACCGACCTCCACCAATCCCTCACCCATCTGCGCAACCTCTACGCCTCTCACAGTCAGCGAGCATTTCGGGGGGAGTTAGACCCAGAGAAGTTAGCGAAATTTGTGGCGGCCTTGCCCAGCTCCGCAACCCTCCCCTTGCACCTGCGTCCGCGCCCAGAAAAAGAAGCGCAGGTACAGACTCAAACTCGGGGAAATGGTACGCCTAAAGCGGCCGAAGTGATTGCAGAAACTACCGCCCCTCACTTACCCTCTGAAACCAACTGGCAACGGTTGCTAAACGAGTACCCGATCAAATCAGAGTATTTCAAGGACGTAGTGAAAGCCCTCGATTTTCCGGCGGAAATCGCTTACGAAGACCTGCGGGACAGGCTGTTCAAAGCACTGGAAGAAGGGAGCGCTACCCTACAACAGGTTTTCGACGCTGAAACTCACGGCCCCGGCCTTAAAATCGTGCGCAAGTGAAACTGATCCGCTTCGCCATTCACGACCCCGAGGGGTTTCGTTCGCTACCGCAAAACTTCGAGGTCAATTTCCTCGGAGAGTTGGACTATGATAAGGCTACGGATTTCAATCCTTACGTACTGGCGGGCGGCAACGGTAGCGGTAAATCTAACGTACTGGAAGCATTGGCGGAGATCTTTTATCATTTGGACTGTCGATATTTGGATAATTTGCCGGACTATTTTGAGAATGGAGACGACTACTTCAGAGGGTATGATTCCACAAAATGCCGCATAGACGCCTACGAGCTAGAGTACTTCATCTTTCCTGACCCCGAGATATTTCAGGATGAAGCGTTTGACCAAACCGTAGTGCTAAGCGATGAGGTTAAGAATAAACCACCACGTAGAGCGCATGTGAGGATCAAAAAAATAGTAGGCGATTCTCCAGAGATTATTTGGGTAGACCGTGAGCTTGATGACAATAAACTACCTGAATTAAGCCGGCAGGAATGCCATGCGCTTCTTCCCGACCACGTTATAGGCTACGCTTCCGGCAACAACGAAACGCTGAGCACGCCTTTTTTCAAGAGCCGGATACTTCAATACGAAGCCTATCTGGCTACGCTTAAAAGTCAGTCATTCGTTGATCCTCGCCCCGAAACCAGCCTCGTTTACCTAGATGAAAACTATAGTCAAGCCATTTTGCTAACCAATCTCCTGATGTGGGGTGACGCTGAGACAGGAGAACAGGGGACGGAGCTTTCTCCTTTTTTAGAGACCATTGGGCTGGAACGGATTGATACATTTCGGCTGTCCATTAGGCTGAACATCAAAGCTGATCGTGAATTGTTTCGCGAGTTCGAAAGAGGGTCAGTTATTCCACAGGTTCCGAAAGATATAGATACGCGCTTGATTGCTAATCTGGACCTTCCGGAAATCGAGGGAAAAAATCAAATCCGGTCTTACCTGAATAAACTTAAGCTCTGCGCTACTTGCTATCGGATACACAACGCGGGCTCATTCGTGAGTGCGGATTTTTCGGACTTAGACGAGCCGGGTAATGAGTTGATTTACCTAGAACTAGATTATAAGGTTAGTCCGGCTACCCGTAAAGCTTTCCGCTTCCACTTCGACGAACCCGTCAAGCTATTTGAGCTTCTACACCTCCTACTGGTCCTGAATAACTATGAGCTCGACTTTATTACCAAGCGAGAGGTTTTGCATGCTACCGGGCCCAAAAGCCTCTACCTCGCCCAGCGGTATGAGCAACTCCCAAAAGTCGCAGATCGTATCCTTCGCATCCGCAACTTCACTATTCGCAAGCAAGGAGTTGCGGAATCGATCGACACCCGTGCACTGTCCGACGGGGAGCACCAGTTCCTCCACGCCCTTGGCCTTTGCCTGCTCTACAAAGATAAGCGCACCCTCTTCCTTTTCGATGAGCCGGAGACGCACTTTAATCCGGAGTGGAAAGCGAAGTTTATTACAGCGGTGCGGTCTTGTTTTGCTAAAGAAGAGCAAGACGCTGATGAAACGATGCGAGAGATGTTGATCACTACGCATTCGCCGTTGGTTATTTCGGATTGTGAGCGGGAGTATGTGCGGGTGTTTAAGCGCAAGGAAGATAGTCAGGAAGTCTATGTCAGGCGACCAGAACACGAAACGCTCGGTGCTTCAATCAGTAAAATCGGTATCGATCTTTTTGATATGCCGGAAACGATTGGCAACTACGCCCTGGCCAAACTAGAGGCCCACATTGATGAATTAGAAAGCCTTGACAGCAGAGAAGCCCTTACCGATCTATTCAAGCGTGTTAGCCGCGACTACGGAGAATCAGTAGAACGAGAGTTGCTGCGTCATCGTATAATTCAGAAAATCGAGGCGCTCTAATGCTGTTCACCTACAAATACATAGCGCATGACATCGAGCGGTATCAGGCGTACCTCGACTACCTGTTTTACAGCGTTTGGCTTCCGGCTGATCCGGCTGTTGCTTTTTCTGATGATCTGCTAGCGGGTCACTCTGACCTTCAACGCATTTACCGGGAGCTCCACAACGTGGACGGTGCGGCGGTGGGGAAAGCGGCCTATAAATTCAGCAGTGGCCTGCAACGCATTTACCAACTCTTTCAGCCGCTGAACCAAACTACCCGCGACTGGCTACGTAACGGCTATGAAGCTAACAACGAAATTGAGCGGCTTTGCTGCGATAAGGGCTTTGCACCACTTACCTACGCTGACATCATCGCTGCTGGTCACGAAGATCTATCAAAAGCCCTGAAAGTCTTTTACGACGGCGTATATACAAGCGGTTCCTTTTTTGACCTGAAGGCCTTTGGAGGTATGTACACCACCGTTTTACTCCAGCACTTCAAGGCGTTTACAAAAGTAAATGACGAGGGCGTTTGTCCTTTCTGTGGAATATCCCCGTTAAAAGGCCCGGAGGACAAACACCGGGAAGCCTATGATCATTACATGCCGAAAAAAACTTACCCCTTCACGGCGATCAACTTCCGTAATCTCGTGCCGATGTGCCACGAATGCAATTCTACAGAAAAGGGGACATTGGAACCAATTTTCAAAGACACAAAGGACCGGACTAGCAGAGTACTTGCATATTACCCATTCGCTGCGGACCACCAAGCACCACAGTTATCTGTTCAGGTAACTAACCCCAACCACGCTACCCTATCTCGTGATGACATTAAAATTACCGTTGCGGCTCCTGGTCGGGAAGAGGAGCATGCTTCTTGGTTTAGGGTATTTGGTTTGGAATCGCGGTATCAAAGTCAGTTAACAAATAGGAACGCTGGACGACGTTGGCTGGAGATGATTATCCTTGCACCCTACCGAGACGAGAAAAAGCTTGGCCTTGGTAAATTTTCAGCAAAAAACCATACCGCTAAGTCCATGTTCGAGATGCAGCTTACTAACGCACGCTTCTACCCCTTGACTGAGTTAGGATTCTTGAAATCTGGTTTCCTTACTGCCTGCGCAGACGTGGGTATGTTTGGAGAACTAAAGTTGTAGGGATGACCTCCTCTCACTCCACCCCAACCCGAACCACCACCCCAACAATCTCCTGCTCCCCTACCCGGCCGGAGAAGGCTACTTCGTTCTCGGCAAAACTCACCTTATCCGCACCGGCCATTCGGCGGCCGAGCGCGGTGCGGAGGCTTTGGTTAAAGTCTCCGGCGAGGGCCTTGCGCAACCGTTGCAATACGTCGTTGAAATCGGTGATGGGAGCCCGGCTGATGAGGAAGCAAACGTATTCAGTGCCCGGCGTATTGAAGCGCAGCGCGCCGTATTCATCGGGGAGGTAGAGGCCGGGCTGACCAAGGGTGATGATGGCGCTTTCGTTCGTACCGGCAAACTTATCGTCTAGTGCTCCATCGCGGGGCCAGTGGACGGTAATTTTCCGCTCAGGCCCAACGGAGAAAGCGTAGAGGTAGCTGTCTGGTGTGATGCGCGGAAGTTGCCAGCGAACCATTGAGCCTGCCGTTTTATCTCCGCTGGCTGGGGTGTAGTACCCGCCCGTCCGTACAAAGGTCTCGGGCTTGAAGCCTAAGGAATTGTCTGGGTTGTAGACGGGTGTTTCCGCTAGGAGGCTTGCCCCCAGCAGCGTTTCGTTTTCGGCCAGAGGCGCACCGGGGATCAGCTGAATCGCGTAGGTGCAGAACTTGGCAAAGTCGGTGTACTTCACCCAAACGAAGCCACCATTGCCCCACTGGCTGCCCCAACTGTTGAGGATTTCGAAAGCCTGCCTACCGTCGTCGTAGCCGACCACGACCATCGCGTGGGCGCCCATGAAGGTGGTGTCTCCGAGGTCTGGGGTCCAGTACCCAGGCTCGCTCCGGCAGTCTTGGAAGTTCTTGCGCAGCAATACCCCAACCACTACGGGCTTCTTTTGGGCTAGGCTGAGGCGCACTTTTTCAATCTTGCTCGCTCCGGTTTCCTTGCTGCCGAAGAGCGTCATGAAGTCCTTGATTCGGTTAGGGATTGCTGCTAGGCTGTCTTGTTCGGTTGGCAAGTTGGAGCAGTCGTTCTTAAACTGGTCGAAATCCGAAGAGCGCACGCTTCCTTCGGCCTTGGCCATCGCAACGGCCTTGGAGATGTAGGCTCCGCCCTCACAGCTCCCAATTTTCACCTGGTTGTATAGGTACAGCGCAGACATGGCGTACTTCGTGATGGTATCCGTTTGGCCGCCCCATCCGCGCTGCATGGCCTGCATAATCGTCATGGCTCCGTAGCCCGTAGACCAGCCCGTACAAGACCCGATGGCGCCTTGGTGTTGAGGGCGCGGGCAAAACGGCCGCAAATCCACCTTCGGGGTATTCTGCAAAAGGTCGTCTCCTGCCTTGCTGCCGTAGTTGGGTAGGCGGGGAAGTTGGTTGTAGGCTTCGTCGTTGAGCAGCAAGCCCTGCCCGTAGAGGTTTGGGGAGAGCGCCGCCAACAGGGCCAGCAATAGTAGTTGGGTTGTTCGGTGTTTCATAAGGTTATGCTATTTCATCCCACGAATGAAACCGGTAGGCCTGGATCAGGTGGAGGTCCATCAGCTCTTCGTTGTATTTCCGGATTTCCTTCTTCACTTTCTTGAACAGCGCAATCCCGACCTTGAAGTACTTGATGATTTCGGGAAGCAGGGTCAGGAACGCGGCGGTTTGTACCTGACCGCCGGTAACTTCGGTTACCGTTCGGGCGTAGTTGTCGTCGTAGAAGTTGCTTGCTTTGTTCAGTTCGGCTTCTATCTGCAAGGCGTAGTCGTCTGGGTAATGGATCAGGTACTTGCGTTTGCGCCGGTCTAGGAGGTCGTCCTTGATTTTGTAGAGCACGTCGTTGAAGCGGTTGGCGGATGCGTTGTAGGCATCCATGACCCGTTGTACGTCTTCCTCCCCGAATTCTTCCTGTTCAGACATCACCTTGAAGTCGTGAACGGATTGTTCCGCGCGGCTGCGCGCTTCTTCAAATTTCAGGATAAAATCTGAGTTCAGGAAGCAGTTCAGGCCCCAATAAGGCGAGTTGCCGGGGCATTGGGCCGCAACCGGCCCGCTTAAACTCATGAATACGATGAGGGATATTAAGTACTTCATTGTTAGGTTTTTAAGTAGTTATGCATATTGACCTCAGAAACGATAGACCACCGCTACCCCCGGGCCTCCGGAGGTGGCCGTTTCTAGCCGTAGGCGGGGTTCGGCCATAGCGTTTGCGGGGCTTCCCTGGCACCGTTTGTTGTAGGCGTTGATCTTCAGCAAACGGCTGATGAGTACCGCGCCGCCGGCCGCAATGATGGCCCCGCCGCCGAGGGTGAGCAGGGTTCCGTTTTTGTGCTTGCTGTTGGCGTCTTGGTAGTGTTCATCCCGAGACAGCGTGGTGTAGACCGCAGCATCGGGGTTCGTGTTAGCGCTGTACACATCGTAGAGTTCGTTGCTCTCCCCTTTCTGCCCTAAGCCGCTAACCATCAGCCCTAGGCCCGCAACGGCTACCCCGCCGAGGCCCGCCAGTACGGGGACGGTTTTAATCGGTGCGCAGGGCATCCCATCGTTCATGCCTGCTCCGGAATTGGTCAGGACGTCCACTTTGAGTTCGCCTTCCAAGGATGTGATGTCTTGGCGGGTATCCCAGATGATTTTCTTGCCCAAGCCAGCGGTCACCTGCCCGCCCAAATCTCCGGAAAGGCCCGCAGGGCTGGCGATGACTTTGCCGCCTAGGCTTATCTGCACCTTGATGTCGTAGAAGGGCAAGCGCGAGTTGCGCGCTAGGTCGTAATTGATCGTCACCATGTCTCGCTCGTCGCTAACACGGATGTTTACGTTCGAGATCGGGCTGTTTTGCGCTTGTAGTACGCCAAAACAAAGGAGTAAAAATGGGAGGATTAAACGTTTCATGTTGGTTGGTTTTGGATAGATTTAGGATTGGGGTATTGGGGCGTAAACCCAATTGCCGCTTTTTGGCCCCCTGGCCCCCAGTTGGGGGAAGAAAATCGGCAATTTGGTTTGCGCCTGGGATATTAGGGCGACGGTGCGCAGGTGCAAAGAGGGGTTTTGGCCCCCTGGCCCCCAGTTGGGGGAAGAAAAGCGGCAATTTGGTTTGCGCCTGGGATATTAGGGCGACGGTGCGCAGGTGCAAAGAGGGTTTTTGGCCCCCTAGCCCCCAGTTGGGGGAAGAAAAGCGGCAATTGGGTTTCCGTAGCTCAAGCCGTCTTCCCTCTGGCCCCAACACCGCCAAGTCTTCACCGATGGATGAACAGCGGAATGTCTCCTAGTTCGTTTCGGGTAAGCCGGGGGTGTTGGCCTTTCTGCTTTACGGTTTTCACCAAGGGAGGAACCGTCTTTTTCACGTAGTTTTCCAGTTCGGTCAGCGTCACGATGCCGTTGTTGTTCCCGAAGTTTCCGCTGTCTGCCCGGCCTTCTAGCAGGCCCTGAAGGATGGCCTCCGTGAAGGCTCCGTTGCCCCACCGAACGTCTTCGTAAGACTGTTCATCGGCGGAGCTGGAAGCGAAGACCGCCAAGCCACGGGGCGCAGACCGGAGGTCTGCCAAGGCATCGTTCATATCTGCTGTGCTGGCTTTTGCTCCGGCGGAGTGGCAAGCATCAATGAAGATCAGTTTTCGGCAAGGCAAAGCGTCAATCTTGTCTAGTATCCCCGCTTTGTAGGGGATCGATGTTTCCATTGCGGCATAAGACAGGTAGTCGTTGGCCTGCAAGTACAGGTCTCCGTTTTGGATGAACCCGTGGGTACTGAAGAAGAGGACCAAGATGTCGTCTTCCAAGATCACCCCCGTTCGGAGCTTATTGCGGATGGAAGCGATGGCCAACCGAATCTGTTGGGTCGTTGCTTGTTCGCCCAGCAGGGTATCAACGGTGATCTGGTTGAACAGCCGGTGCCCTCGGGCACCCTGCGAGCCGAAGGCTCGCCCAAAGTCTGCCGCGTCCCGATCAGAGAAGTCGAGGTTGAGCTTAGGCCCGACGGCTAAGACGTAGAGGTTGGGCCGCTGCGGGGCGAAGTTGACCTTCAGGCGTTGAGATAGGGCTTGGCCCGCAGCCTCGTCTATCCGTAGGCCAATTTCATTGATGGTCACGTTCTCGTCCAGCGTTATCCAGTCTCGGAAGTAGTAGGTTCCGTTTTCTCCCCGAAACTCGGCCTTCGGAGACGGGGCGCTGTACACCTGGTTTTGTAGGAGTTTCAACTGGTCGAGCCGGACGGGGTTGGGGCTCGTGATGTTGAAGCGGACCTCCAGCTCCCGTTGCTTGGTGGCGTAGATTTCGTTGTCGCGGAGGACGAATACGTCTGGCTTCGTCCATGTCACACGGGTTGAACTGCTGACAGGCGTGCTGCCCAACATCTTGACGCCGGTCGCGTCCCGGATGAAGGTCCGTTCGGCCAAGTAGCGTTCATCTCCCGCTAAGCTAAGCACCACCTGTACCTGATGGCGGCCGAAGGTAATCGGCACCTGAAAGGTCATGATCTGGTCCTGAAATTCTGCCCGGCGCAAGAGGCTGACTTCGTCGGCCTTATTACCGGGCGGCACACCATCAACCAAAATTTCCAACTGACTGAGCTGAATTTCTTGCGCGGAAGTTACCCGGACGCGGACGGTTATTTTTTCGGCTACTAGGCCTACCCGAGGCGCGCTTCCGTCTGGGGAGAGCCAGTCTAGGCTCGGTTTCTGGGGGCGAACGGGCGCAGCATCCGAGCCTTTCTTCGGGATGATCATTACGGCCGATCTGCCCCCCATTACCTTGCCTCCCGACTTCCCCTGCACCTGCGGCCTCGCCCCCTGAAGAGCTGAGGTAGGCACCTGAGTACACGCACTGAAAAACAGCGTGCCAAAGGCTAGTAGAAACGTTAGAAAGCGCATAATGCTATTGGTTTTAGGGAGTGGTTAGCAAACTTATTTAAAGACCGATCGTAGCCCGAAGACCGATGGTAGCGAAGTCGATTTCTGGATCGGTGAGGCGGAAGTAGCCGCCTTCTACCCCAAGGGTAAGGCGGCCAAATTGGCGCTCTAGCGCTGCCCGAACGCTGCCGCCCAAGCGCGCATCTCCCCCTTCAGGGAAGTAGTAGCCGGGGCCTGCGCCCACCATCACGCTACTTGAGCCGCTGCCCCCCAAGTAAACATTGAGGTAGGCCGTTCCTCCCAAGATGTGGAAGTCGGGCTCGAAGGCGTAGTAGCCGCCCACCAGCTCTGCCCCGAGCAAGCTGCCGAAGCGGCGGCCCAGGCCAATTTGTCCGTAGATGCCTTCATCGAAGCGAAGGTCGAAGTCGCCCTGCGGCAGGGTACGCCCGCCGGAAAAGCTGAGGTAGCCTTTCTGCCGAGATTGGCCGCTAGCATTGAACTCCTTTACGGTGCCGGTGAAGACCTCGTTGTCGAGCAAGTGAAGGGTGAATTTTTCTTGCGGCGGCCCACTGACGTTGAGCTGGTAATTGCCGTTGCAGTTGTCTCTGGCGGCAAGCCGAACGGCGGGGTTAGAGACCCCGAAGGCAGCCCCGAAGCCCGGCCCAACCAGCCGCTTTTTGCCGTTTACCGTGAAGGACGGCTCAACGGTCGTGATGGTGTAGCCGCCCTGCATCTCCTCCCCTTTCACCTCCTGCACCGTGCGGTTCAGCTTGGGCGAGGGGAAGTTGACGTAGCGGGTTTGTTCTTCCATCCGTACTACTTCGCCCAAGCGGGGGGAGGTATACGTGATGTTGAAGCGGATTTTGTAGACGCCGGTTACATCGACGTCGTTGTAGACGCCAGCGTAGCGACCATTGCCCGTTGGTTTGAGGGCAACGGTATTGCTTTTGGTGCGGAAGAGGTTCGCGAGGGCCTTGGGTTGGGATTGGCGCAAAGCGCCGTATTTCAGGTCTGCACAGGAAGCGGATTCGGTGTGTGAGGAGGGGAGTTGGGAGACTTCGGTGCGGGCCAGCAGGTCTCCGAGGTCGTCGCCGGGCTTACTGATGGTGGCGGTTACGGTCGCGTTGGTTACCGGTTGGTCTTCCTCGAATAGGGAAAGCTCGGGGCGGAAGTTGTTGCCTACGGTTAGTTTGTCTTCTACCGTTCCGGCGTCGAAGCGGATGGCGTGGTCGTCGGCGGTGCCGAAGATGCTTACGTCCAATCCGGAGGGCAACCTTGAGCCGGGAGCTGGGGAGAGTTCAACCCTCCAGGTTCCTTCGCTTGGGATGTCTGCTAGGTCGTAGAGCGGGAAGATGAACCGTAGGCCGTTTGCGGTAACGCGGCGTTGGCCTCGGCTGGTAACGTCTACTCCGTTGCGGAAGATCTTCGCCGCTACGCTTCGTTGGCCAATACTACCACTGTAAAAGGCCTCGAAGATGAGCCGGTTTACGTTGCGGTTTACGGTAAACTTCGCTTGGGGCTTGCCTGCCAAAGACATGCGCTTTGCGCCGATGAAGCGCGGGCTGTACTGGTTGAATATTTCGTTGAATGCGTGGCCTGCGATGTCGCTCCCGAAACGGTCTTCCTGCCCCGGCATGACGTTGAAGTAGTTGCTGGGGTCTTTGGCTACCGCCTGCAAGAGGGCGGGGCCGGTGCCGGTAGAGACCATGCTTACGCTTAGTACTTCTATGTCGTCTACGGCTGCGGCATTTAGGTCAAGAACAGGGGTGTTGTTCGAGCGGCTTTGCTCAATAACGCGGCCTATGCCCGACGTGCCACTGGTTCTTAGCCAGTTTCCGCCGTTTTGCTCTCCGTCGGAGAAGAGCAAGACTACTTCGCGCCGGTTGGCGTCTTCGCTGCCGCCGTAGCGGCCATTGACGGCCTTGACCAATCCGGCCCCGATGCTGGTACCGTTGCGCCCCAAGTCGTTGCCGCCTGCGTTCATATTGTCCAGTTCGGTTTTGAATATGGTCGTTGCGCCTGCCCCTCTGAAAGCCGCAACATCCCGAAAAGGTGTAAGGTCGTTCGTGAGGCCTCCCGTGGTGCTTGTGTTGCCGTCAAAGTAAACGACGCTCAAGCGGTCAGAAGCTAGGGTGTGTAGGTCGTCGAGCTTGTCAACGAAGTGATCGACTGCACTAGCCAGCACGTTCCACCTCCGGTCATCCGGAGCGCCAGCGGTGTTGGAGGTGGAGCATCCGGGCCAGTCGGCAGCGGAGTCTTCGTCTGTGTCGCACTCCATGCTCCCCGAACGGTCGAGGGCGAAGACGATGTCAATTGGTTGGCGGACGATGAAGCGGAAGTTCCTCACCAGGTTGCCGCTTCCGGAGCTGCCCGAGAGCCCAAGGCGAACCGACAGCCGGTACGCTCCGGCCGAGAGTGCTGCGCCTCCGGCGCTGCTGATGCTGATGCGGGGGTTAGTGCCGTTGGTGAAAGTAGCTCGGAGGTTGCCGCCAATGTCTGTAAAGTCTCCGTTGCTAACGGCCGCTCCGAACGAGTCCGTACAGCCCGCGCCCACCATCGGAGGGTTGGGCTGGCTCCAAGAGCCAGAAACCCCTGGCGCAACGATGTTGAAGATGGGGTTAAGGACTTGGCCCGCTTCAAAGTGGACCACGTATTCGGACTGCTCCGCAGGGCAAACGACCAGAGGATCGAGGGTTATTTGCCCCGGCAAAGCCACACTAAAAGACAAGGCTACGAAAAGGAGGATGAACTTAAATAATTTCATGATGGGTTGGTTGTGGTAGAAAAAATTGCTGATTAGCGGGTGCAGTTCCAACTATTCCACTAAGCCTTCGGCATCCGTTTTTACATAGTAGAGGCTAGTACTTCTGGTTCCTGCGCCTATGTATCCGCCGTCTGGCGTTGCGGCTACCCGCAGGAAGGCGGATGCTCCTGTTGCGGTCCGGGCTTCCAACCAGTCTTGGGTGCCGTCGGGGTTAAGCTTCAGCAGCATAGCCTTCTCTTGGGCTTCGCCTCCGATGATGGCTCCGCCGTCTGGCGTTGTCTGGATGTCGTAGGGTATTTGATCTCCGCCGAGATTCAGAAAGGTGGGATAGCCCGTAGCCGCCACTCCGTCGGAGTTGGTACGGATGAGTAGGACGTTATTGATGCCTGGGGTTATGGTACCGGCGAGCAAGAAATCATCATCGCCCATAGCGGTGATGCAGGTGAGCCGCTGGTCGCTGCCGCTGCTGAAGTAGCGCGGGTGGTTGGTAGCGATGTCTCCCCCCAAGTCGTACTGTGCAAACAATGCGCGGGTACCGTTGAAGATGCTGAAGGAAGAACCTACCACGATGAAGCCATCGTTGAGGGTTTCAACATCGCCGATGCTGAGAAAAGCTTCGCCGGAGCCGATGAGTTTTTTCGTCCATTGGAGGGTAATCAAACTGGCAGACATTCGGGTGAGCACGATGTCTACCCCCTGCGTAAACTGCCTACGTTCGGTAGAGAGGAAGAGCAGGCTACCGTCGGGCAGTTCTGCCACACGTTCCAAGCTTTGGCTCCCTAGGGCGGCTACCGCAATGGGGCCGTTTAGTGCCGAACCGGAAGTAGCGGTACGGAGGTACAGGGTTTTTACGTCGTTGGTGCCGTCTTCCACATAGTTGCCTACTACTACGTAGGTGCCGTCTGACAGCACCGTCAGGTCTTGAACCGTCACTACCCCCGGCACGGTGTAGTAGTTTTCTAGAGTAACTTGGCCTTCTGGGTCTATTCGGCGGAGGTAGACTTCTCGCTCTTTACCGCCCGCGATCAAGACGCTTCCGTCGTCCAGTAGTACCATCCCTTTAGCGCTGTTTACCGTCGGGTCGGTCTCTTCAAACGTTACCAAGTCTGGCGCATTTACCACAATGGTCGTTGTGGTATCGTCCGTCCGGCTCCGATCGTCTTCCACTTCTAGGCGAACCGTAAAGGAGCCTGGGGTAGTGAAGTTGAAGCTGGGGCTACGCTCCCCTACCCCTTGTACCTCGAAGGTGCCGTCGTTGTCAAAATCCCAGCGGTAAGTTGTTTCGTTTTCCGAGCACTGCGCGTCGAAGATCAGGTTGCAATCACCAAGTGTACAGCTCGTCTGGTTTACGGTAAAGCAGGCGACGGGCGGCCCGTCGTTGGGCCCGCCACCGCTGCTGGTGAAGTTGTCAGGGATGACTTCCAGATCGCAGTTGGCGCAAAGCAATAGGAGCCCTACTAAGCCGAGAAGGCGAGTAATTTGCGTAAACATAAGGATGGTCTTTAGGTTGGTTTCAATAAATTAAAATGGGTTTGAGGAGCTGACCGTCATTCTTGCGAAGCGTTTTTTGGGCGCGGCCGCAGGTGCAAGTAATTGTCGGTCCCAACGGGCAATGGTCCGAGGTTGTAGGCCCCGTTTTTTCCCTTGGTGCTAAGGATGTACCGCACGCTGGTTTCTCTGTCCACAAAGAACCGGCGCATTTGTAGGGGTAGGCTACTAACTTTCGTTAAGTCCCAGCTTATTTTTTCGCGTTGTGGCTGTCCGTCGCGCACGTAGAGTAGGTCAATTTGTAGTTGGTCTATGCTGTCTGCGCGGTAAGCAGCCGTATCGGCTTCTACCTCAATACGGTGTTCGGTGTAGGGCAGTTCGTCTGGTCTGGTGGTCAGGTCTAGGAGGCTTGTCCAGTCTTTTGCTGTCGTCCAAGTTCCTGCGTTGCGGGTTCCATCTTCGTTGTATTCCGTTACGCGGTAGCGGTAGGGTTTGCGTAGGTCTATGGCGTAGGGGAAGCGCACCTGGCGGGTGTGTGCTGCTGCCCGAGCGGCCATGAAGCGGATGGGCTTAAGGCTGACCTTATTGCCCGTCACGCCGGTTGCTTCAATTTCTACCGACTTCATCGCCAGGTCTGGCCGCAGGGCGTTGGCGAAGTCGTAGCAGCGTACTTCTAGGAACGCCCAGGCTGGCGGAGCGCCGTCGTTCAGGTCAATACGGCGGCACATATCTGGCCAAGCGTCTGGGTCTAGGTCAATGGGGATCGTCCCGGCCAGTACTACATGTGGGCTGGCGGTAGAATCCGTTGCGAAGGATTCGGCCAACGCCTCCTCAAGGCTTGCCACCGAGGCGGAGTCTCCACTGACGTTGAAGCTGCCCACCACATCGTTTACCACGTCGGCGTAGTAGGCGTAGCCGATGCTGAAACTCAGCTGCCCATCCTCTACCCCATCCCAAAGCAACCCGGCTTCGTTGGGGCCCATACGGACGGTAAAATGCCGCTTCGTCCAGGTGTTTTTTTTATCCTGCCCATCTCCTTCCATTCCGGTTGGTCTGCCTATCCGTTGGTGGCGGCCCGCGTCGTCTGCTAGGGGCATCACGAGGTAAGCCTCTAGGTTGGAGATGGGGAGGGGATCCAGCGAAGCTCGGCGGCCTAGGGCCGCCCGCAGGGCGGCAAGCTTAGCCGCCTCCAGCGGCAAACGCTCCACCCCGATCTGAACGACGTTGAAGAACTCCCGGTCTCCCTGATCTCCCACCAATGCCGTACCCGTATACCGCATCTGCAACATCTGGAAGCTGGGGCGGCCGTCCGCCGCCCGCATCAGCTCCAAACCGGTAGGCAAGTAGTAGTACTGGTTCTCGTGCAACATATCTCGCCAAACACGGATACCTTCAACTGTCTGGACCGAAGACATCAGCGCTTGGGCGGGCAGGAGATGAGGCAGGAGGAGGATGAATGCCAGGTATAGTAATCTCTTCAAAACGGGATGATTTTATAGGTGATTGTGCTAGTACAGTGTAATCTGTAGTGTATTGTCTCCGCGCGCAAACCCCCACCCCAAACCCCTCCCCACCGGGGGAGGGGCTTATAAAAACGCTGCGCGTTTTGATGATAGTCGGTGTACTAAATTTATAGGCAGATTACACACCCTAGTGGGCCAGCCAGTAAGTTTCGTTGCTCATAACTTGATCTTTTGCCCGCTGGCGTCACGAAAAACAACTTCCGTAACTACGGCTATGCAAGTGGTTTTTCGTTTAGCCAGCGACCAAAATATCTGCGTTCTGAGCT
>CALEDI010000047.1 GCA_937949535.1 uncultured Lewinella sp.
TATTTTTTTTGTGCAACCTGCAACCTGCAACCTGCAACCTGCAACCTGCAACCTGCAACCTGCAACCTGCAACCTGCAACCTGCAACCTGCAACCTGCAACCTGCAACCTGCCCCTACTTCTCCGTCAAATACTTCCAATACCGCTTAGGGACGTGCTGCAAATGCAGCTTCATGTTTCGCCTTTCGGGGATGTCTACAGCTTTGAAATAAATGTTCCAGAGGTCTTGGTAATCTGTTTCGGTGGCGGACAGCATTTCGGCGGAGAGCTGGCGCAGATTGCCGTCGTTATTGGTGTCTAAGGTGATGAAGGCTGACTTTTTTGTCTGCGTGTTCCAATGGAGGCCGTAATGGCGTTTGGTGTCGTAGATTAGCCATTCCATGGCGGGGTAGCGGGCGGCGAAGTGTTTGCCCAGAAGCGGAAGGCAGTTGAAATCGGGGTTGATCAGCGCAACGTACATCCCGTCGGGCGTTTCTTGAAAGCGGACGAAAGCGTGCATCCGGTGAACTTCGCGCCCCATCTTTTGGTGGAGTTGCAACAGTTTCCTGATCTTAAGGTCTCCGGCGTCTTTTCGCACGTCGGAGGTGCTTTCCATCTGCCGCTCTATGTAGTGGAGGATTAGGCGTTCGGTGCCTTTTTGTTCGGTCAGGAATATTCGCCTTAGCCACGTCCCAACGTCTTTGCCTGCTCGTTTTTGTAGACCGACGATGACTCTTTTGGCATGGGCTTCGTTGGTTGCTACGTGGGTTGCATCGTTGAAAAGCTGCTGCTGAAAAACGTCTTCAGCGATGATGTCTTCTACGCTGACGCTGCCGAGGCGGTAGCGCTCGAATATGGCAGACATTAGGCCAGCGAAGGTTGCGTCGTAAGTAAAGAGGATAACGAAATGTTTCTAGGAAGCCTTCCTGCGCTGGAGTTCGTCCCGAATTCGTGCGGCTTCCTCGTAGTTTTCGTCTTGCAGCATTTGATCGAGATGGCTGTTGAGGTCTTTGATGTTCATGCGGGAGAGGCTGGGGCCGTGGCCAGACTCGTCTCCCACGATCTCCATTTCGCCTTCGTCGTCGTGGCTAGGATCATCGTCGCCTTCCAGCACGATGCCTGCGGTTTCCAAGATGTGGTTGTAGGTATAAATCGGGCATTCGAAGCGGGTAGCGAGGGCTAGGGCGTCGCTGGTTCGGCTGTCTACTTCGATGATTTCACCGTCGCGGTCAAGCACCAAACGGGCGAAGAAAATGCCTTCGCGGAGATCGGTGATGATGATTTCCCGCAGGTTGGTGCGCAGGGTTTCCAAGGTGTTCTTGAACAGGTCGTGGGTTAGGGGGCGTGAAACGATCAGGCCTTCCAGAGATACGGCGATGGCTTGGGCCTCAGCGTTTCCAATGATGACGGGGAGGCGGCGTGGGCCGCGTGTCTCACCGAGAATTAGGGCGTAGTTGGCGGTGTTCGTCACACTACGATTGATGGCCATTACCCGGAGCTCGATCTTGTTCATAAATGATGCTAATTCTTACATTAACCGCCCCAACGCAAAACAAGTTGATCATGTGTTGCGCCCTTTGCGGCCCGCGAAGATACAAAAACATGAGTCATCCTGAATTTTTGAGCACGATGACCATGTTTGGCAGTGTTTGACAAGACTTTTAGCAATCAGCGCACAGTATTCAGGTAAAACGATTCTGAATGCTGATCGCTTTTTATGCCAACCATCTTGGACACATAGTAGGGAACGCTAGAAGTACTCTTCAAACTCCGGGACGACTCGTCTTTAAAAGCAAACCCGATTGGGCAACGTGTTTTAGGGCGCGGACGCAGGTGCAGGGGAGGGGTAAGAGAGGGGTTGTGGTGAGGTGACTACGAAGCAACACCAGCACCACAAGACCACCAAACTACAAGACTGCCATTTAGCAACGATTGCGATTATGTTTATTCAGTTGAAACAATTACTTATTTAAATAAAAAATGTTGTACATTTGGAGCATGAACCACAGAACAGGAGAAAAGCTAAAAATACTCGCCGATGCCGCTAAGTATGACGTTAGTTGCAGCAGTAGTGGCTCCAAGCGGAAAAACACCCCAGATGGCCTCGGAAACGCCACCGGAATGGGCATTTGCCATACCTACACCCAAGACGGTCGCTGTGTCTCCCTGCTCAAAATCCTACTTACCAACCATTGTATTTTCGACTGCGCCTACTGCGTAAGCCGCAAAAGCAACGATGTGAAACGCGCCGCCTTCACCGTCGATGAAGTGGTAGACCTCACCATCAGCTTCTACAAACGCAACTACATCGAAGGGCTCTTCCTCAGCTCCGGCATCTTCAAAAGCGCGGACTACACCATGGAACGCCTCGTACGGATCGCCAAGAAACTACGGACCGAGCACAAGTTCAACGGCTACATCCACCTCAAGGCCATCCCCGGTGCGTCCGACGAACTCATCCACCAAGCGGGCCTCTACGCCGACCGCCTCAGCGTCAACCTAGAGATGCCCAGCGAAAAAAGCCTCAAGAAAGTCGCCCCAGAGAAGAGCTTCAAGGACGCCTTCCAACCGATGAACTACCTCAAAGACAGCATCGATGACCACCGCAGCCAGAGTACCGCGCTGGTAAAAAGCCGCTACCTGCCTACCTACGTCCCCGCAGGGCAATCAACCCAGATGGTCATCGGCGCTAGCCCCGAAACCGACCAAGACATCCTCTCGCTCGCAACGTCCCTCTACGACGACCAATCCCTGAAGCGCGTCTACTACAGCGGCTACGTCCCGATTAGCGACGACGACCGCCTGCCCACCCTTTCCGCTCCGCCACTCCGCCGAGAAAACCGCCTCTACCAAGCCGATTGGCTGATGCGCTTCTACGGCTTCGACGCTAAAGAAATCGTTGACGACGCAAACCCCATGCTCGACCCCGAAGTAGACCCCAAACTGGCCTACGCCCTCCGCAATCCGCACCTTTTTCCAATTGATGTCAACAAAGCTCCGTTGGAGATGATTCTCCGCATCCCCGGCGTCGGGGTAAAGTCGGCCCGCAAAATTGTAAACACCCGCCGCTTTCGCCCCATTCGCCGAGACCACCTGAAACAGATCGGGATCGTCTGGAAGCGCGCCCAATACTTCATCATCACCGCCGATAAAGACTTCCGCCAACTCGGCTTCGATCCCGCCATAATCCGCCGCCGGGTGTTACACGGACAATCCTCCAAAGGCCGGCATGTGGACACTGGGCAGTTGGCGCTGTTTGGGTAGGCGTTGGTTCCCCGGCCTTTAGGCCGGCTGCTAGGCGTTCGGTCAGAGGGCCGAGCCTGAAGGCTCGGCAACCTTCACGGCCTGAAGGCCGGGCAACCAACTCGCCGCAACTATTCCCACCCCGCACAGCGTTCCCTTCCCGCTATGCCCAAACTAAGAGCAAAAGACCTCATCAAACGCGGTTGGCCCAAGCGTCCTGCTGGTCTGGCCGTCACCATCATGAACAAATCGTTCAAACGGGAGTCTGATGCTTGGCGCGAAGCGACCCTAGCCAACATTCTTGCCCATCCAGACAGCTTCATCAACGACGAAAACTGGAAAGGCGTAGCCCTCGAACTCGGCGGCCAGCCGCCCGCCGATGAAGCCGCCATCATCTACCCCGAGCCCCGGAAGGCTCCCGCCGAATTCCGCATCTTCAAGAGCAAAGCAGGCATTGCGCCCAACGCCGTACAACAACTCTACGATGCGATGCGCCTGCCCGTAGCGGCCGCCGGAGCACTGATGCCCGATGCCCACCACGGCTACGGCCTGCCCATCGGCGGCGTACTCGCCACCGAAAACGCCGTGATCCCCTACGGCGTGGGCGTAGACATCGGTTGCTGGATGTGCCTCTCCATCTACGACCTCCCCGGAGACCTAGCCGACAACGACCAGTCTCGGCTAGCCACCATCTTGCGCAAGCAAACCGTCTTCGGCCTCCAAACCCACGACCGCGCCAACGACCATGCCGTGCTGGCTAACGAAGCCTTCACCTACCTCCCCACCGCAAAAGCCTTGCTCGGCAAAGCCGCAAAACAACTCGGCTCTAGCGGCGGCGGCAACCACTTCGTCGAGTTCGGTAGGGTAGAGCTGCCAGAAAACAACGCTTTTGACCGCTCAGCGGGCAGCTACCTCGCTTTGCTGTCCCACTCCGGCTCCAGAGGCATGGGCGCAAAACTGGCCATGCACTACACCGATCTGGCGATGAAGGAATGTCGCTTACCCAAACAACTCAAAAACTTGGCTTGGCTAGACATCCGCAAAGACTCCGGCGCAGAATACTGGGCCGCCATGACGCTGGCCGGAGACTACGCCTCCGCTTGCCACGACGACATCCACGCCCGCGTCGGTAAATCCCTCGGCGAAGCAGCCATCGTTCGCATCGAGAACCACCACAACTTCGCCTGGAAAGACCGCCTCCCCGATGGCCGCGAAGTGATCGTTCATCGCAAGGGCGCTACGCCCGCCGCGAAGGGCGAACTCGGCATCATCCCCGGCTCAATGGCAGACCCTGGCTTCATCGTGCGTGGGCTAGGCAACGCGGCCTCCCTCAATTCCGCCAGCCACGGCGCGGGCAGGGAAATGTCGCGCGCGCAAGCCAAGAACAGCATCACAGGTTCTTCCTTGAAGTCGTTGCTCAAAGCCAACAACGTCCTCCTCATCGGCGGCGGCCTAGACGAAGCCCCCGCCGCCTACAAAGACATCCGGCAAGTGATGGCGGGGCAAAAGGACTTGGTAGAGGTATTGGGCGAGTTTCACCCGAAGGTGGTGCGGATGGCCTGATGGTTCCCCGGCCTTCAGGCCGGAGTGGATTTGTTTGCCTTACCAACCGGACGCCCGCAGGTCCAGTAAATCCTTGCGCTTCGCTTCAGGATTCACTGGACGCTACGGGGGCCTGCTGGTAGGGTTTGTACTGGACTTGAAGCGCGCCCACACTCGGTTTTACTCAGGTAGAAATTTCTTTCTGTTGAGCCATAGCCGTGTAAAGAAAAATAGGTGTAGCGAACGCGCTGCGCCCTGCACCTGTAATGCCCTGCTTTGAGTGTTTGCTTACCCGCTCCGAGGTCATTAGCAAAAAAAAGCCTGATCTCTGGGCCATTTGAGCGAAACGGGGTACTTTTAGCTTGCGCCTAGAAGGTAAATCCCAAAGGCCCACTTTCGTTTTGCCCTATGGGCTACTGGCGCTGGTGCCGAAGCGTGAGGCTTCGTTCAA
>CALEDI010000048.1 GCA_937949535.1 uncultured Lewinella sp.
CGGAGAGGGGCTTTTTAAGGGAAACGCTTCGCGTTTTCAGGGTAAAAACCCGTAACGGACTAACATAGGCAGATTAGACAACCTACCCCGTAGCGCCCCTTGCCCGAGCTGCGAAGCAGCGAATAAGGATAAGGGACTTGCGGGTGTCCGGGCGGGTAAACTTCATTGGACCTGAGGGCGGGCCTAAGAAGCAGCTCCACTATTTCCCACCGCCACAGCGTATACCTCGTTCAGTGCCGCGCGTACCGCTGTTTCGCTGTAGCGGCCAATGGCTCGTTGCCGGATTTTTTCTTGGTCGAAGTGTTCGTAGTTGTGGCGCAAATTGGTGATGGCTTGGGTCAGGGCGGCTTCGTCGGCTACGGGTACGAGGAGGCCGGTTTCTCCGGGCAAGACGATGTCTGGTATGCCCCCTACCGGCGTTGCGATACAAGGCCGACCACTCATCTGGGCTTCTAGCAGCACTACAGGTTGGTTTTCGTAGTTGCTGAACAAGACGAAAGCATGGCAATTTTGCATCAGTTCGGCCACTTCGGCTTCGGTGTGGGGGCCGGAGCAGGAGATGTTGTCGGCGCCCGTTGCACGGATCATTGCTTGCAAGGTTTCCAGATCGCCGTCTCCGGCGATGAGGAGGGAGATGGAGGCGTTGGGGGCTTGGGGTAAGTTGGTGAATGCGCGCAGCAGGCCGGAGATGTTCTTGGCTTCTTCCTCGAAGTTGGAAACGTGGAGGAGGCGGAAAGGCGGCCCTTGGGGCGGCGTTCGGAGGCAATACAATTGCTCATCTACCACGTTGCTTAGCGGGCGGTAATTCCCGGCTAGTCCGTTTTGCGTTTGCATCCCGAGGCCGACTTGTTCAGATACGGGCATGATGAACTTAGCCTTGCGGCAGGCGTACGCCCCGAGCCATTTGCGTAGGCCGCTCAGTGCTCCGGCTTTCAGGTAAACCGAGTTGTGCTCGGTCAGTACAAAAGGCCGTGCCCAGTTGTTGGCGTATTGAGCTGCCACCATCCCCCCGTCTAGCAAGACGTGGGCATGGATCAAGTCTGGCGGGCCGAACGCATGGCGTGCGGCGCGCATGGCTCTAGCGTAGGCCCGCATCCGGAGTGCGATCTTGGCCGGGGCTGGGGTTTTGGGGCCGTAGCCGGTGTAGGCGTGCAAGACGTTGTAGCCGTTTTCTGTTCGGTGTGTTAGGTCTAGGGCGCCGAGGGGTAGGTGCTCGTCTACTTCTACGGCGACTACGGTTACCTCGTGGTCTTGGGCTACTAGCCGAGCATGGCGAGCAACGAAGTTGCCGTTGGTGGGGTGAACACGGCTGGGGAACCAAGAAGTGAGGAACAGGATTTTCATTTCAGTTCGTAAGGTACGCTTCTGGGTAAAAACGGTAAGGAACACCACCTTGCACCTGCGGCCGCGCCTAAAAACTGTCCTCATGAATTCAAAAAACAGGGTTTAGCGTTCAGGAGTCATATCGCTAAGCCGCTTCCCCTTATATTTGTTGTGCATTTTTATAAACAGCTATCTCTATGTTTCGCAGCCTTGCACCCCTCTTTTTCTTCGTTTTATCTTCTTCGGTTTTTGCCCAAATGGTTGCTCCCGACGGAAGCATCCGGTACGGAAATGAATGGATTGAATACGACCAGAGCTACCTCCACATTCAGGTAGCCGAAGACGGTATGTACCGTGTTTCGGCAGCCGAAATTAGTGCGGCGGGGCTAAGCGGGAGCCTTGTGCTTCACCACAACGGAGAGCAAGTACCGATGCAGGTAACCGACGACGGCAGCGTGGTGTTTTACGGCGAAAAAAACCGTGGTGAAATGGACCGCCACCTCTGGGAAGACCCCGCAGCAGACCAACTTAACGACCGCTACAGTATGCACTCCGATACGGCCGCATACTACCTCTCGGTTGGTGCGGGCTTGAATTATCAGGCCGCCGAAACGGAGGCTGGGACGGTGACCAACTCCATCTTGCGCCGCGCCGAGCAGGTTTTTAGCGACAACATGACCAAGACTTTTTTCCGCAGCGCGGGGGCCAGTGTTTACTTCTCTCATTACGGCGTGGCAGAGGGTTTTGGCCAGCGCGATAGCGGAGATTTACTCTCCAGCAACGGAGCCGTAGAGAGTACGGTAGTCCTCGCTTTGCCAGCGGCCAACGGCCAACCAGCAACCTTAGATGTTCGTTTCGGAACAGCCTTTGGTAACCACGAAATCGAGATCGGAGCCGACGAAACCGTGCTTGCTACGGCCACGCAATCGGATTGGGGCGTGGTACAACAACAGGCCATTTTCACCCCAAGCGGTGCCGAAACCACGATCTCGCTGAAGGGCCTTGCCAGCGATCAAGACAAGCCAAACTTGGCTTGGGCTGCGGTCACTTACCCCGCCGCTCCTACCTACGACGATGCGCTTACCGCCTTCACGATTCCTGCCTCAACAAGTGCTACCAGGGTTGTTTTTACGGGTTTGGGCGCGGCCGCAGGTGCAGAGGGAAGGGTAAGGGCTTACGCTCCGCAGGGCAGCAACATGGTCTCTGCCGATGTAGCAGCCAACGGTACCGCTACGCTAGACTTCCCCGCCACAAGCACCGCCGTAACCTACCAACTACTGACCAGTAGCGCCGCCCTAAAAACACCGGTCACTAAACCCTTGGGTTTCTCTGCTACCCTACCCCCTGCCGCTACGAACTACCTCATCCTCACCAGCCGCCGGCTACACGGGCCAGCAGTAAACCAAATGGCCGACTACCGCCGGTCGGTTGCTGGCGGAAGCTACAACGTTCATATTGTAGACGTAGAAGACCTCTACGATGAGTTTGGCTACGGCATCCCATACCACCCCATGGGCCTGCGAAACTACTTGGCCGCAGCCCAACTCGCCGCCCCCGAGCTACAGTACTTATTCATCATCGGTAAAGGCCGGGAATACCACGATGTGCGTACCCCGCAGCAAAACCAAGACAACCAAGCAACCTTCATCGTGCCTTCTTTCGGCTTTCCGGCTTCAGACAACCTGTTGGTGGCCAAGTTGGGCGGCGTAGTCCCTCAGCTATCCGTAGGCCGCCTTTCCGCCATCAACGACGGAGAAGTTGCCATCTACCTAGACAAGCTCCGCGAAGTAGAGGACCAAATCAACCAAGGCGGCCAATCCATTATAGACCGCGACTGGCAAAAGCAAATAATGTACCTCGGTGGCGGCGGCTCCGCCGGAGAGCAAACAAGTATCAGAAGCCGGTTGAGTACGATGGAGCAAACCATTGAGGCCAGCAACATGGCAGCCAACGTAACGTCTTTCTTCAAGACCAGTACCGAACCGATTGAAGACAGCCGCCAGACGGCCATCTTTGACCGCATCAATGACGGTACGGCAATAATTGCGTTCATGGGCCATTCTAGCAGCCAGAGCTTTGATTTCAGCATCGACGACCCGGCCAACTACAACAATAAAGGCCGTTACCCTTTCATGCTTAGCCTCGGTTGTTACTCCGGTGATGCCTTCACGCAGGAGCGCAGCATCAGTGAGCGTTTCATCTTCCTACAGGATAAGGGAGCGGTGGCTTTTGCCGCCTCCAAAGGCCTCGGTTACATCTCTGCGTTGGGCAACTGGGGCAACCAATTGTTCGACAACATCGGTAACGAAAACTACGGCCAAGGCATCGGAGACGCCATGCGCAAAACAATTGAAGACTTCAGCACCAACTCAAGCTTCACGATTGGCATCCTGCTGGAGCAATTTGCACTGAGCGGAGACCCCGCTTACCGCCTTCACCCTAGGCCGGGAGCAGACTTTGTAGTGGACCCCGCATCGGTTTCCTTTGAGCCCGAAGTGGTCCCGGCGCAGAACGAGACGTACACCATGAATATACGGCTGCTGAACTTGGGCGTTAAGGCGGATGCGGATAGTATTAGCTTGCGTTTTCGGCAAGCACTTCCTTCTGGAGAAATCGTTGAATTGGGTGTTCAGAGGTTCAGCACCCCAGTTTACGATGAGCTGCTTCCCGTTGAGCTGCCCAGCCTTGGCATCGTGGCTGTAGGCCAAAACCGTATTTTTGTTACGGTGGATGCAGACAATGACATAGCGGAGATGCCTACCCCTACGGCGGAGATGAACAATGAGTTGGAGGTTGGCGGCCAAGCAGGCATACCATTAACCTTCATTGCGAATACCGCCAGGGTGGCCTTCCCGCCAACCTACGCTGTTATTGGCGGAGATATTGAGTTGGTCGCTTCCACCACCAATCTTATGGCTCCGGAACGAGATTACATCATTCAGGTAGCTACCGACCGCAAGTTCAACAGCCTGGTCGCCAACGAAACCGTCAACAGCCCCGCCGGCATCATTCGGTATACGCCGCCCTTCACGCCCACAGACAGCACCACCTACTACTGGAAAATCAGCCCCGACAGCACCAGCACCGAGGGAGCCGGGTACATCTGGAGCGAAAGCTCCTTCACTTGGCTTGCAGGCCAAACGGAGGATGAGCTTAGCTGGGCGATGCAGAACCCCGGGCAGCTTATAGACGGTGGGTTTACCAACATTAACGCCGACACCCTTGCGCCGAACTGGAACTTCACCAAAACGGCTACAGACGTAGACATTTACAATTGTGTTTACGGCGGAAACATAAGTTGGCCTAGGCTAGAAAGGGCGGGGCAATTGCTAGCTGCGCCTTTCCCTTGGGTAGTGCAAACCGGAATGCAGTTTTACATCTTCGACAGTACAAACCTTTTCAATGTCTATAGAAACCCTGGGGGTGGGGTATTCAATACGCCAAACCGCGCCATCCGGACTTGGGTCTTCAATACCAAAGTTCCGGCAGGAAGGCAAGGGATGATCGACTTTGTCCAGAACGGCATCCCGGAAGGTAAATTCGTTTTCGTTTACTCTGCCCAGCGCGGAGGCAACTTGGAGTACTATAACGAAGGGTGGCAAAACGATTCCTTAGCGTTTGGCAAATCTATCTTCAACGTTTTGGAAGAAGAGGGCGCACTACAGGCCCGAGCAATTGCCCGAGAGCGTTCGGTTCCCTACGCATTTGCGTTCCAAAAAGGCCTAGGCCCTATCGCGGAAATAATCGCTGCTGAGCAAACAGACACCATAAAACTGAGTACGACCTTGCTTACCAACTGGCCCGAAGGCCAATGGCAATCTCAGGTCGCTGGCCCCGCTCGACAATGGAATAGGCTATCTCTGGAGATCAGTGAGGCTAATTTAGAAGCCGCAGACAGCGTCAGGGTGCAGCTCCTCGGCATTACCGACAACGGGGAAATGTCTGTTCTTAACGACGACAACTTGCCCGTACCCGAAACTCGATATTATGCGCTAGACCTCGCCGACATCAGCGTTGAGCGCTACCCTTTCCTCCAAGCTAGGGTCTTGCTCTACGACGACGACCTCCGGTCTTCCCCAACGGTGAAGTCTTTATACTTCGACTACGAAAGAACTCCCGATGTAGCCGTAAACCCACAATTGGCCTTTAGCGCAAGCGACTCTATTGAACAAGGGGAGCAATTCAACATTAGCGTAGGTTACGAAAACATTACCCCTGTAGACTTTGACAGCCTTCTGGTTCGGCTTCGGTTGATTACCGAAAACAACAGTGAGCGGTCTTTCTTCAAGACAATGCCCCCACTCCCGCGTAGGGGCCAAGACGTAGTTTCTTTCGAGGTCCCATCCGAAGAGTTTAGTGGCCGCGTCCGTTACCAAGTAACCCTAAACCCAGACCAAGACCAACCCGAAGAAGTCGTTTTCAACAATGACCTCGTTTCTGACCTAAAAGTAGGCCGAGATATAATTGCACCTGATTTGAACATCTTCTTTGACGGTGTCAAGATCAACGATGGAGATTTGGTGAGTAGCCAACCCGAGATACACTTGCAACTTAGAGACGACAACCGCTTCTTATTACTTGACGACACCTCTGATATTCGGTTGATCCTTGAGTACCCCTCAGGAGCGAGTGAAGCCATCAACTTTACGGATGAGCGGGTAGTGTTTCAACCCGCTACGACGGGGAATAACCTGGCCGAGGTCTTCTTCCGCCCAGAACTCACCGAAGACGGCGTATACGCGCTAAGCGTTAGGGCCAACGACCAAAGCGGAAACCTTAGTGGCCGCCTTGACTTTAGGCAGGAATTTGAAGTCCTCAACGAGCAAAGGGTAGCCAACGTACTTACCTACCCCAACCCTTTCACTACCAGCACCCGCTTCGTTTATACCCTGACGGGCAACGAGCCGCCTTCAACCTTCAGGATACAGATCATGACCGTTTCGGGCAGGGTTGTTCGGGATATTGACCTTGCTGCCTTCGAGGACATCAAAATCGGTACCCACCAAACAGCATTTGCTTGGGACGGTACCGACGAGTACGGAGACCTGCTGGCCAACGGCGTCTACCTGTACCGGGTAATCATCAATGACGACAGCAACCAACCCTTAGAAAAGTACGACAACGGAACCGATCCGTTTTTCAAAAACGGAATAGGAAAAGTAGTGCTCCTTCGGTAAGGAATTTTTAAAATTGGTAATTCAAAAGCGCCAGCTCTCTGGCGTACATGACCTCCAACAACGCCCTCGATTCTGGGTCGATTACCTCACGGTAATCTTTGACCTTCCGGTAAGTCCCCTTTGCCCGGTACTCGGGCAACTGCAAAGGAGTGTCTAGGTTGAGCCGTTTGGTTAAGTGCGCTAGGCCCTTCTCCATATCCTCATACTTATAGACCTTGTCTACCACAACCCGATTGCCTATTGAGTAGAGGTTGTAGCTGCTCATTGAGTAAAGACCGCCGTTGTTGATCCAGTCTTTGATGTTGCCGTATTTCTTGTCTCCCCCATCCCAGAAGTAATACGATACGGCTTTGTCGAAGGGGTTGCGGTCAAAAGTAAATTTATAGTAGTCGTTCCAGACTTCTTCATCTACCCTATTCAAAATTTCCTGTGCGGTGAAGTGCTCCAAAAAACATGCGGGGCCTTGCCCAAGTAGAAATTGAGCTATTTCGCGCTTCCAGTACTTCTTTAGCGGGAAGTGGTAATTTCTCGCCTCGCCAGATTTTTCTTTACTTCGGATGAGGTCCTCTTTGCCTAGCGGCGTAATCACATCGTTTTCGCCACAAATCTTACTCAGCATCATCTCTATCGAAGTGCCTGCCGTTTTGCGCAGCTTTATGTAAATGAACTTATGCTTATGGGATATTATCATGGCCTACTTTAGTTTGCCCACCGCTACCCGAAGGCGTTCGACGGCTAAAAAATCAAAGAAACGGTACAAGAAAGCATACCGAGGAAGCTCCTTTAAATCGATATCAGACCACGGAATTTTTGCGCCAAACAACTCGTCAAACGCCTCACTTCCGGCCTTTTCATCTACCGTTAGCATCATTCTTATGGCTGCCAATTTAGCACTATTTATTAGAGGCAATAAATCTGCTGGTTTCTGCCCGTCGTCCTTTAAGAGATGGGCCTCAATTTCACCTACAAACCACTTTCGCCATTTCCAGCGCGCTACCATTCCTCGCCCTTGGCCTCGGTCGCTGTCGTGCTGAACGTAAGCACTCCCCGGCTGGGCATCTCTGACGTAAGGCATATTGGACCTAAGCAGTTTAAAATAGAGGTGGTAATCTTCGCCAACCACCAAACGATCGTACCCGCCTAGGGCAACAATTGTGTCCCTCCGGAAGAGGTTCGCGTTCGTATCCCCAAGTCCTCGACAAAACAAGAGCCCTCGCCAGACGTCCTCTTCCAACGTAAACGTATCCTTCACGATTCCATTCACTAATACATCAGACAGCCCCATTACCCAACACGTATCGTTGTTTAGCAACCCGAGTTGGCGAGCAATCTTTCCTTCATACAGGTAATCGTCTGCGTCCAGAAACTGTATCCATTTGCCTTTTGCTAACTCAAGGCCATGGTTTCTTGCTGCGGCCGCTCCTTGCGTAGCGCACCCCGTAGACACAATCAGGTCTCCGTACAAGGCTTTAAGGCGGTTGATCTCTTGTAGGGTTTGATCTTGTGAGTTGTTCTCAACAATGATGATCTCTAATACTACCTCGCCTTGCTGCACCGCCGACGCAACCGCGCGCGCCAGAAAACGCTCAGCGTTGTAGGCCGGGATGATGACCGAAACGTACCGTGTAGTAGCTACTTCCTTCATCGGCTTTTCATTAAAGACTTTAGCCGAGCGGGCAATACCTGACCCGCAAACAACCTCGTTTTTTCCACCGCGCTAAAACCAAACAAGGGATACAACTTGGTTAGGGGTGATGCAATTTCTAAGTCGAGTTCAACTGGTTTCACTCCCTGCGGGAAGTTTGAGCTAAAGGCCGTTTGGGCTTCTTGGAAATTCTCGGTTGCCAACCTCCGAATCTCATTCAATAACGCCGCCCTGAAAAAGCCAGCGTTCTGTTTATAATACTGTGGCTTCTCAGCCTTGAGGTATTCCGTTACTTTTTGCTGCAGGCCTAAAGGTTGCAGCCTTGTAGTTTCGTTTTTCACCCCAGACAAGCGGTAGCCCTTGTGGTAGTGGTAGACAGAACCGGGTACATCGTCATACACAACCTTGCTCTGGGCCTTAAGCAAACGGAAATACAGGTCGTTGTCTTCTCCGTTCGTCAGTGTTTCGTTTTGCCCCCCAACAGACAAGAACACGTCGCGCCGAATCAAATTGGCGTTCGTATTGCCAAGCTTACCGTTATGTACCAAGCCCTTCCAAGGATCTCGTTCTGTTACCGTAGAAACCGTTTGGTTTCCCATCTCATCTGTTTGGTAGTAAGCCCCAACCACCCAATCCGTATCCGCTTGCAGCAAAGACAGTTGCCGCGCAATTTTCCCCGGCAAAAGCGCATCGTCGGCATCCAGAAACTGAATCCATGCTCCTCTAGCAGTGCTTACGCCAGTGTTCCGGGCCGCCGCAGCTCCCTGCACTTTCTCATATACAAGTCTGGCCCGCCCCGGATGTTCCCCGCACAAACGTTCCGCAACCCCGACCGTACCGTCGGTAGAGTTGTTGTCAACGATCACTACCTCAAACACCACGCCTTCCTGAGCAATCGCTGAAGCAAAGGCCCGTTCCAGAAATGCTTCTGAGTTGTAGGTCGGGATGATGATCGAAACTTGTAACATAGGTTTGGCTGGGTATTGTGTACAACCGATTGCAAATGTACCCCTATCCTCGGGAGAGGAAGCACACGAGGCAGACGTTGTTTGGGAACCAAGTTTTGCAATCTACCTAAATCTTTTCTTCATCCGTAAAAATGGCTTTTCAATTACCTCAAAACTGACCCCCGACACCAAATAGCTGAACGCAAACCCCAGCAGCCCGCCCTGCCACCAGTAAATGCAAGCTCCCGGTCCCGTAGCAATGAAAAGGCCATGCCACACGTAAGTACCATAGCTTATTCGCCCGAGGTAAGGTAAAGGGCCAACACTCAAAAGCCGGGTCACCCAACTGCCCTGGTGATGGTGAATGAATACCAGCAGAAGGCCAACTCCAACACATTGAACCAACTGGTTGCAACCGTAAAACAGAACATTGAGTATAACATTATTGAAGTAAAGTATTAGTGCAAAAAAGATAACCACCAACGATAATAGTCGTCCGCGCCAAAGCTTCGGCCCAAGTGCTTCCTGCGAAAGCCCAAACAAACAGCCCATAAGGCAATATAAACCCGCAGGGAACAAGAGCGTCGGAATCCTGAAAATCCTTTCAAGGCCAACATCTCGCAAGTTTTCAACTTGCTCTCTGTAGACGAATTCATAGTCAGGCAAGGGAATCATGGCGACCAAATTGATCAGCACAACACCGAAAATGATGATCAAGATTATCGCCCTTCCATAAAATGCCGGGGCGGCCTTCTTCATCAGCAGCGGAAACAACAGGTAGAACTGCTCTTCAACCGCCAACGACCACAAATGATTGGTATAGCCAGAACCAAAAGTGGCTGGCAAAAAATTATAGGTATAGGTTAGCGCAGAAACCAAAGCGATGGCGCTAACCTCCAAAAAACCCATAAGCACCAACGCCGCCAAAACAAAAAGAAAAGCTAAGTATGCCGGAAGCAGGCGCAGCACCCGGCGCATGATAAAATTGCCATACTTTATGGTCCCTGTTTCAGATCGTTCCCTCCACAAAAGCTGGCTAATCAAATACCCACTCAACACGAAAAAAACCAGCACTCCGGCCCCTCCACTGAACCCCGTATTGTAAACGTCCAACAAAAAACCTTCGGCCGGAACGTGGCTCATCGAATACTCCGAATGGCTGTACAGCACCATAAAAGCACAGATCGCCCGAATACCATCAAAGCCTTTTATTTTCTTCATACTTCGGCAAATATCAAGTTTTAAACGTCAACAAAAGAAGCTACCCCAAGCCCAAAACCGCCAAAGCATGGGGTAATACCTCCGCTTTCGTTTCCGCAGCACCTCCTCGAAGAAAGGAACTACACGCTGGCTCAATAGCGCATCTGGCTTATCGCAATACGCCCGGATAACCTGCATAAAAAAATCAGGATTTGCTTCCATCCAACGTACTTGTGGGGTCGCAAAACCGAGTTTGCGTTTGCGGGCATAGACCGTTTGGGGCAAGATCGGTTTTACGCTCTCTCGGATCCCCCATTTCCGGATGCCGTAGCGGATTTTAAAATCCAGTGGTGCGGAAAGCAGAAAATCCACGATCCGGTAGTCCAGAAAAGGAGGGCGGCCCTCGATGCCGAAGGCCATCGTGTTGCGGTCTACATGGCGCAGTAGAACGGGGAGGCCAACTTCGGTCAGTAGCCCTTCCGAAGTACCTCGTACAGTTTCCGAAGTTAGCCGGACATGGGTGCTTTTTTGGGCGCGGAGCGCAGGTGCAAAGAAGGTTGAAGGGGCCGTTTGTCCCGAAAGCCTAAGTACCCTGCTCGTAAGCTGGTCTGGCGCAAGCCGGAGGTTCTTCATGGTGTACAGCCCTGCTTTGAGGCCCGCCAACTTGCCCGCTCTCAGTTTCTCCTTCAGGTAAGGCGCGTAAAACTTATCATAGCCCGCCCCGATCTCATCCGCGCCTTGCCCGTTCAGGATCACCTTTTCGCCCTTGCCCGCAATCAGCCGCATCAAACTGAAATGCGCCACCACCGCCGCCGAAGCAAGCGGCTGGTCTTGGTAAAACTGGCATGCCCCGCAATCCGCCACAAAAGACGCCCAACCGGGCGTCAAAGAATCGTTCTTCAGTGCGCGGTGCTGCACCACCGCATCAACGTACCGAGACTCATCGTAGACCGTTCCCGGAAACCGAACCGAATAGGTGCGGCTGCCCGGTGGCAACAAACCCGCAATCGCGCTGCTGTCTATCCCACCAGACAAGGTAAGCCCATACCCAACATCAGATCGCGTCCTCAGCCGTACGCTATCCGTCAGTAAAGCCAGAAATTCCTCCTGCAACTCAGGAAGCTCACCATGCCGGTCAGCTTTGGGGAAGCCAACATACGCTGCTCGCTCAACCAACTGCAAGGTATCAAGCGCGTAGACCTCAAAATGGCCCGCCGGAAACTGCCGGATACCTTCCCACAGCGTTTCCGGCCGGTGGTCTTGCCAGCCGTGTAGAAGGAAATCTTCGGCTACCGCTAGGTTAAGGGCTGCGCCGTTCCCCACTGCCTGCCGCAGGGCATAGGTTTCCGAAGCAAAGGCCAACTGGCCCGAACGAGTATGCAGGTAGAGCGGTTTGATCCCTACCCGATCTCGTGACAGAACAAGCCGCTTCGCCTCCGTATCAATGATCGCGATGGCCCACATGCCGTTGAAGCGCGCAAAACAAGCCATCCCCCAGGCTTGGTACGCAGCCAGCACTACTTCAGTGTCGGTATCGGAAGCGAAGTGATGGCCTAGTTTGCGCAGCTCATCGCGCAGTTCGGGGAAGTTGTACACTGCGCCGTTGAACACGATGCGCAGTCCTTTTTCGCGTTGTAGCGGTTGTTTCCCTTGATTACTGATATCGAAGATGGCCAAACGCCGGTGGGCCAAAAGCCAGCCTTCCTCCTGTAGGAGGCCTTCATGATCGGGCCCACGGTGTGCCTGAAGCACATTCGCTTGCTGCCCCAACGAGACAAGCTCATCGGGCCTAGCCCCAGGTTGAACAATACCGAAGATTCCGCACATGGTGCCAAAAGTACGAACATCTGTCAAAGGGCTAGTACAGTGTAATTTAAGTTTGTCGACTTTTGTGCTGGTGGATTTTATTGGCTGGCAAGGCGGTAAAACCGGAGTTTAGCCGTAGCTAAATGAGGATTTTACCAACGCAGTCAGCCGATAAAAGACGCCGCAGAAAAGGCGATGAAATTTAGATTACACTGTACTAG
>CALEDI010000049.1 GCA_937949535.1 uncultured Lewinella sp.
AATGATCAATGCCAACAAAAATGGACCTTTGAGCGTCCGTTCCTTCAACCCAACAACATTCTTATCACCCTAAGCCCGAAGGGGGACTTTGGATCGTTAGAAAAGTCCCCTTCGGGAGATTTAGAGGGATTAACCTGGGCAATCCCCCCACACCACCACAGCGTACCTATATATAAGGTTAGCATATAACGTTCAGCAGATCGAACGTAACAGCGGCAGCTTGAATGCTGAGCCCTAAGACCTCGCTCTGGGGGCTACCTAACTTTAGTTACTGGCCTACCCACTTCCGCCGCCCCCACCTTTGCATCAGCGAGGGAACGCAAGTTCTTTCACCCATCCCGTCCAGAGAATTATACCTAAACCAAACCATCGTGAACCGATTTATTTACACATTGCTCCTTTGCGCTTGGGCCCATACGGCCTTTGCACTCGTGAAGTACGACGAGGGGCGCCGCATGATCGACGGCATCATCCTGTTGCAAGACAGTGAGGTGCCGACCGATTACTACTACTTCGCCGACGCGCCGCGCCTCGCGGTCCGGGAAGATGGCAACTTCGAACTGATGTGCATCAAGTACGTCGGCGGCCCAGACGCCGCCTCCAACGGCGGCCTGCTGCACGCCTTGGTAGAGTTCAGCCTGACGCCGGAACGTATCCGCGAAATTGAAAACGAACTGCAAAAAGAAGTACCCAACGGCCGCATCGCCGGCCCGGTACCACTGCAAGAAAACATCCGCGACGGCGAGGAAGGCCTAGCCAGTATGGAGGTCGTTTCCTCCATCCTCTCCGATACGGAAGGGGAGAAACCGCTGACGCAGTCCATCGTAAGCAGCAACCATTGCCCGCTGCTGCCCGGCTCCCGCGCGGCCATCGCCGCGAAGCTTAGCCAGGAGGGCGCAACCCTGCTGTGGAGCTCCTTCGAGGGCGCTACTTCCGATGTCTCCATCTCCATCAGCGGCTACTACGAAGCCTACGTGAAGGGCTACAATGCCGTGATTGAGGCCGAGGCCAGCACCGTCTACGAACACTTCAGCATAGTTTTCAACGAGCAATCGGGCTACACCCGCGCCAGCCTACAAGAGGCCGTGAACGAACTGGTCCAAAACCAAACAATAAAGGTAGACGTCTTTGACCGCTCCGAAGGCTTGGGCATCGATACGAAAGACATGAGCGCCATCGTAGACCTGGTAACGAATAAGCTCATCGAGCTGATGTTCGACGCAAAGCTCGGCTGGGCCGCCCGCCCAGAAACCATCGCTACCCTCGATGAAGGGCAGATCAGGGGCCGCCAAAAACGCGGAGCCTTCTCCAAGTTCTTCGCCGGAACGGGCGACCAGAAGTACATGACCGACAACCAGTTTGTACTCAAAGACGAAAAGTACGTCCGGGTAAATAAGTTCTACCTCAACCTCAGCAAAGCCACGACCATCAAGGTCCCCTTCTTCACCACCGGCAACATCCGGGGGATGTACGACCTCTTCAAGGACGACAGCCCCTACTTCCGCGTCGTGAACCTCGATGAGGCCACCTTCGCTAGCCGCGAGGTGATCTTCCAGATCGACGGAGCCTTCGCCGAAGCCTTCAGCAGCATCCTCAACTTCGTGACCGTAAGCCTCCGCAAACGCTACGACAACGGACAAGAACCCGTAACCAAAGAAATTGTGATCACCGGCAAAGACCTGAAAGAAGGCACCGACTTCCGCCGCGTAATCTACCCAGCCCTCGGCCTCAGTGGCCGCGATCTCCTGAACTACGACTACCGCCTCAGCTGGAGCTTCAAGGGCGAATCCGAAACGGTGAACCTGCCCCAAAACCCAGACGATTGGTTGGACGGCACGCTGGGCGCGGTTTCCCTGAAACCGCCCTTCGCCAAGTCGCTCGTCGAAATCGACGCCGACCTCGAAGCCTTCAAAACGGCCGAAATCCGTGCCGCAACGGTAGTCTTCTTTACCGTCCTCAACGGTAGTCCGCAGATCCAACAACAACTGACCCTCCGGGCAGCAGACACCGAAAGCACCCACCGCGTCGCCCTCTACCACGACGACGAGCAAACGACCGCCTACCAAATCCGGTGGGTCCCAACCGATGGGGCTGCCTCCCGTATGTCACCGATTCAGGAACTTACGGATGGGTATTTGTTTTTGACGCCGGGAGGAGAGTAGTCTGGTAGTTATCCCCCCCCTTATCCCCTTACTCCTTTCCCCCCTTACTCTCCTTCCCCCATGAAATACCTACCCGCCATACTAGCGCTAGCCCTTCTTATGGCCTTGCCCGAGGTGTCGGCACAGCAACTGATGGTAGATCGGGGCGTACAGGCCGCTGGCCTGTGGTGCTTCCCGGTCTACGGCGACGAGCTGAGCTACCACTACCTGCCCAGCAGGGGCCGCTTGGGCAACTCGCCCGACTCCATCCCGGAGTTCTCCTTCCTGCGCTACGTGACGGAAAAGCCCGCTCCTGGCAACGCCGAGACGGTCTCCGCAGCGGGCGGGGGAGGGATCGTGAACTTCCTCGTCCTCTACGATACGCCTCCCGATCAGGTGTTGCGGGCCGAGGCCGCCCTGCGCGAAAAACTGAAGAACGACGAGGTGGTCCTGAAAGGACCGTGGGCTTTTTCTTCCGGCCGCTACCTCTTGGTTTCTTCGATTTTGCAGCCCGACGGCAGCGAGAAGCAGGAGGTACTGGCTACCGGTACGGCTCCTACTCTGGAGAACAGCCGCGTGGCGTTTTCCTTCAACCTCGACCCCCTGCGGGCGCAGTTGTTGATGGAAAGCTTCAAGATGAAAACGCCAGATGTTTCGGTCGTCTTCGAGCTTGACTTTGAAGGACTGACCGAAAACTACGAGGCGGAGATTGAAGTCGACTTCGACGAAGTGCGCAAGAGCCAGAGTTACTCGGCTGGCGGCTCGGTCTACTTCGTAGGTGCTGATGTAGAAGTCGCCTTTGATGAGATGCGCCGCAACAACGCCATCAAGATGACAACCGTTGGCTCCGACGGCAACCTCGATGGCCTACTAACTACGGTCTACGACAAACTACTAACGATGCTCTTCCAGAAGGTAGAGCCAGAGAAAGTACCCGGTGGCGATGGCGGAATGCTGGATGCGCTCAGTTCCATGATCGGAGCAGACGGTGTCTTGGGCAGCCGGAACACAACGGGCTTCGGCTTATCCGTAGGCTTCAAGTACAAAGAGCTGAAGGCTTCGGGGTCTGCGAAGCTCAACTTCAACGGCCGCTCTACGGTGAGCCGCAAGCACTTCATCACCTTCAACATCGGTGATTTATGGCAGCAGCACGGCGACCGCGACGATTTGTTCCGAGATGTGGCCCTCTACGATCCGGCTTTCCAGCAGCGCGCCGTTCATGTCAACCTCGACGGTTCGTTGGAGCGGGCGTTTGCGGACATGGTCAACAGCGTCACGGTCCGAATGCGGAAGCAACACGGAAGCGGTACCACAACGCTGAAAGAAGTGATGGTAGACCGCCGCAACTTCCGCGATTCTACCAGCCAGTTCCGGATGGTTTACCTCAACGACAAAGACAGCAGCATGACCGACTGGCTGCGCTACGAGCACCAGGAAGTCTGGCAGTTCTCCGGTGGCGGCACTTACACCACGGCCTGGGATACTACCGATGCCGCGATGATCAACCTCTACACGCCCTTCGAGCGGCGCAGCATCTCGTTGGAGGGCGACTTGGAAGCACTGAAAAGCCAAGGCATCCGGGCAGCTTCCGTCAAGATCACCTATCCTTTCTTTGACCAAGAGCGGACGGATAGCCGGCTCTTAAGACCGGGCGATGACCCCGGAGCGAAACCCTTTCTGGTTACGCTGCCCCGAGGCCGAGAGGCCATCGATTACCAAATATCACTGATGCGGTCTGAAGGAGCACCTCTCCGTTGGCGAGGAACCGATGAGTTCGGGCTGATCTTTTTTGATGAACTACCTAAAGAATAGACCTATGAAAAAGCTTAAAATTACCTTGTTCGTGTTTCTCATAACGCTGGTCGTGGCTGATCTTTTTGGTCAGCCCGACCGGCCCCTTGAAGTCACCTTACTCGACGGCCACAAGGTCCAACTTTACGAGCGGCATACGCTCGATGGACCAGATGCTGGCCGGGCGTATGCGCCCTTCAACCTGCGGGTAGCAGAGAGCCGGTCTGGCGATAAGGAGTTCTCCTTTTTGGCGTATCGGCAAGACAGTACCTCGGCAATTCTTGGGGGCATCCTCCATTTTTTGCTCACTTGGGGCCCGACGAAAGACCAGCAAAAAGAACTGGAAGACCTGGTTCGGATGCGGACCGATAGCAGCCAGTACATCGCTGGCAATATTTCCCTGAAACGAGATACCTCGGTGAAGGGCTTGGAGATCGGCCCGGCAGACCATCCGCTGGCGCAGTTGCTGCTGCGGGGCTTAAACTCGGAGCCGTCGCCGCCCATCACGGCGGGCGGCAAGATGGCGGCTTCCTTCAGCTTTTCCGCCGAAGATGCTCAGATGATGGCCGACGTATTACCGGACAAAGAGGCTTGGAAAGAAGTCTACCTGCGCATTCGGCTCCAGCCCGATTTTGGTGCTTACCACCCAACTCCACCAACCCATTTTACCATCACCAAAAGCTTTGCGTCGTGTCTCGAATCACTGTGACCTTACTGACTTTGGCGTGCTTTTTTGGGGCGCGGCCGCAGGTGCAAGGGAAGGCTGCTGACGCTTACCTCGTTTTTTACGCTACCCACGGCGGTAAAACGGGACACGTTGGCTTGGCCGTTGATGTAAACCGGGTTCGGATTACAGATTGTGCTGCTTGCCCCAGCGGCGTTCGTTACGATACCGTGCGCACCGGCGAACTGGCGTACTTCGATCTCTGGCCGGCGGAAGAAGACTATTCCTACAGTTTCTTCTTCGGCGAAGTGCCCGCTCAGTATTACCGCCTACCTACCAGCTCGGCCGCTGCGCCGATCACGGTCCGCCGTCTCCTGCAAGAAGGCTTGCCCCACGCCATGAAAAACGCCGTAGACGGCCTCGCCCGCCTACCTACCTCGCCCACCCAAGACGCCGAACTGATCGCCTTCATGCAAAGACTGATCGACGAAGGCAGGCCCTTCAACCTATACAACTTCAACTGCTCAGACTTCGTCTCCGCTGGCCTAGACCGGGTATTGCCCGAGCGGCCTGCCGCCGAAGAGCGCGTCTTGGCCAGCATGGCCACCACCCCAAACCGACTCTGGAAGGCCGTAGCCACCCAAACATCCGTAACCATCCTGAAAGACCCCGGAACAAAGGCCGATGGCCGGTTCAACTCCCAAAGAATTTTCTCCTCCCTACAAACTCAAAACGATGAAAACTAACCTTAAACCAGCAGTGCTCACTACGCGCACCATCGCCCAACTCTCGGAGGGTAGGGGTGGGGGGCTACTCCCCATTTTGGCCCTGATCATCAGCCTGATGAGTTGGCCTGTTCAAGCCCAAACCCTAGACTTTGCTAACCGGGTAGACGTTGTGCTCTCCGATGGGCTCAACGTGACGCTCTACGGCGAGGCGAAGTCTTTAGACAAGGACTTTACCGGCCGCTACCGCTACTTGCCCGCAGGGCTAAGGCTCTCCCAAAAAGAAGACGGTACGCCGATGTTCTTGTTCAGCAAATTCACGACCGAGGATGCTGAAGATGATGTCTCCGGTGCGCTCATGCACTTCCTGATGGAGTGGGGCCTCACCCCTGAGCAGGAAGAGGAGTTGCAAACCAAGCTTGCCGCTCGGGTGCAGGGCTTGTCTGCCACGGACCCCCGCTTCGCAGGGGTCGAAGACCCCCGTGTGATGGGTGCCGTTGATGTCCGGACTGCCCCAGAGAACTCCTTCGAGGTCATCTCGGCCGTGCTCAGCAACGGTAAGGAAACGCCCACGCTGGTCACGTCTGGCAACGCACCAATCATTCCCGGAGGGAAGGTGGCGGTGGCCGCCATGGTAGAAAAAAACGCCGCCCAGCTGCTGGCCGCCAGCTTCGAGGAGAGCAGCTCCATCACGGATGTATCCCTCGCCCTGCGCTTTGAGTACGACCTGCTGATGCCCGCCGTAGACGGAAAAATTACGGTAGACTGGACGCGGATCGACTCCGTCTACCAAAAGTACACCCGCACGGCCAACCGCAGCAACAAGAAAAAACGAGACCGTAAAGTGCGCATCACCGATACGGAACGAGACTCCCTCTTCTCACAGATGCAGCAGGAAAAAGCCGTTGTGGTGCAGTTGGACAACCTCCAACCCGACAGCGAAGTAGCCAAACAGATGGTGACCGCCTTCATGGAGTACTTCCTACGGTCGGTTTCCGAACGAGAGTTCCGCCCACCCGGGCAAGACGACGAAGATGCCGACGACAAACGCAACGACCAACGCGACTACAACTACCGCTACCGGGGCTACACCGTAGACCGCGAACGGCTGAACGTGAAGAAACAACGCCGCAAGGAAACCTACGAACTCAGCGTTCGGCTCCCCATCACCCGCCAGTTTGAGCTGGTCGAAAACCTGGCTGCTTGGTACGATGGTGTGCGAGACAACGAGAAATGCGTCAATACCGTAAACCTGAACGACCCCACCTTCGAGCACCGCGAAATCCAACTGATCCTCGACCTCGACGCCGAGGACATGTTCGGTAAGGAACTCAACTTCGTGACCGTAGATGTACGCAAACGCCGCAGCGCAGAAGGGGCCAACGACTTCCAAACACAGGTCACCTTCGATAAGAAGATGTTCGAGGATGTAGGCAACCGCGCCTCCATCACTTACTCGAAGGCAGAAGACGAGAACCCCGACCTGTTTGAGTACCGCACCCTCTACAGCCTTCGTGGTGGGCGCACCTTCATCCCCGACACCAGCTGGACACAGGGAAGCTGGCAAGGCCTCACCCTTGCGCCGCCCGTAGCACCAACGCCCCTCCGCCTAGAAGCCGACTTGGACCAGATGAAAGACAACGGCATCCGCAACGTCTCCATCCAGGTGCGCTACTACAAATTCGGGGAGCCTACGGAGACGAGCTTCAACCTGAATGTGTCTCGTAAAATCGGTTACCTCGAAGACAAAATCTTCATGGACCGCAATACCCAAGGCTACGCTTACCGCTACGTCTTTTTCCACGAAGACCACGGCCCAATGGCTACGCCTTGGGACGCCAAGATCAATACCGGCTACCTCTTTGCCGTAATCCCCGAAGAACTGCGAGACCGCAAAAAAGAAACCATCGAAGAGATGGTAGAACTCGGTAAAGCAGTAGCCGGAAAGGATAAAGTAGAAGATGTACTCGATAAGTTCAAAGACCTGATTATTAAGGATTAACCTCCGGCAGCGAGCATACCCCTTCTTCGGGACCTGCGGGCGTCCGGTTGGCGATCTGTGCTAGAATCAAACTTGACAGACTACTAGTATAGTGTAATCTGCCTATAAAGTAGTCCGCCGACGATCATCAAAACGCGCAGCGTTTTTATAAGCCCCTCCCCCGTGGGGAGGGGTTTGGGGAGGGGGTTTGTGTGCGGAGACAATACATCACAGATTACACCCCCTAGCCTTAACCTCCCTTTGCACCTGCGGCCGCGCCCCAAAACACCTGCACCCTCCCAAAAATTACTTTTCAAAAAACAACCCAAATCATGAATAAGTCAAAATACATTCCCCGCTTTTTAGGCTCACTTAGCTTACTGGTCTTGGCTTTCCTGTTCGCCGGAAGCCTCGAATTGACCGCACAGCGTTTGCTTGCGTACAGCAAGCTCCAACTGACGCTTGACGACGGAACTAAAGTAGTACTCTACCGCTCCGACAAAACCAGAAAATGGTACTACTTACCGCCTTCGGAGTCTATTCGGATCGCGAAACGCCCAACCGGAGAAGATGAGTTTCTTTTCATCAAATTCACTACCGATGATAAGGTAGAGGACGGCGGTGCTCAGGGCGGATTGCTCCACTTTCTAGTTGTATGGGGGCTCGAACCAGAGCAAACGGAAGACCTGGCTCGTAAGCTTAAGGAGGCCCGTGGGCCAAACGCAAGCGTAGCTGGGCCGGTAGATCTAGAGCCCCAAGAAGGGAAGTCTTTTGCGCTGGTGAGCGCTACGCTCTCCGACCAATCGTTGACCAAATCGCTCGTCATTTCTGGTGTCGCGCCGGTAATGGAAGGCGGGCGGGCAGCCATTGCCGCTCGGTTGGACAAAAACGGAGCGCAGCTACTAGAAGCAACGATGAAGCAAAACCGAGGCGCAACCGACTTTACCGTAGAGTTTTATTACGACTTCACGACCATCGTTGAGGCCGCCGAAGGTAAGTACCAGTACGACCTGAACATCACCCATGAACAAGGAGACGGCATGGTGTACGACCTGATAAAAAAGGAGCTAGACAACCAGCCGGAGCTTATAGACCAAGCAACAGCCCAGTACAACCAATTCAAAGCAGATATGCCGGAAGGCTGTGATGTGGCCGACGGAATGCAGAACATGATGGCTGGCCTTAAGGCGATTGATATTGTAGCTGGCAACAATTATGGCGGCCTGGAATATGGCATCTCGGAGAGCTCTATGCGCAAGATGTACGATTACTTCGCGGATACGTCTGTAGTTACCTTGGAGTGGGGGTCAACGATCCAAGATGATAGGGTAGATGCCGTGCGGGATGCTTTCTTCCAGATGTTCCTCCAAGACGTGGCGGAGCCAACGCTACCGGAATACATGAGCTTAGGGCAAGAGGGAACTCCGCAGGTTACCATGGCCGATGAGCAGATCAAGAACTCTCAGCAAGGTGGTTACCACTTCCAGTCTTGTACCCAGTTGCAAACTACACGTAGTGTGTCGAAGAGCATCTCTTTGAAGAACTTCAAGCTACCGGTAAAACGAATGCACCCCATGACGTACAACCTGCCGGGTGGGTTCCCCGTCCGGTCTGTAAACCTGAACGATCCCTTCTTCCAGCACCGCGACATCAACTTCATCGTGGATGTAGAAGCAATGGACATCTTTGAGCAGGAGATCAACTACGTCTCCGTCAATGTTCGTAAGCGCCGTAACGGCGACGAAGACTTTTCTGACGCCGTAACGATCAGCCCAACGGTGATGAAAGACAAAGGCCGCCTAGCCACCATCACCTACGCCCGAGGCGAAGACAAAAACGCCGATATGTACGACTACAAAGCCCAATGGTCTTTGCGCGGCGGAGAAGTATACCCCGAAAACCCCCGATGGACCAAAGGCGACTGGCAAGCCGTAACCCTGCAAGCCCCGATCCGGCCCAGAGACATTGAGTTTGAAGGCGACGTTGAGGAACTAAGAGAAGCCGGCGTAACCCGCGCTACCCTCCAGCTTCGTTACCTCAAGTTCGGTAAAGAAACCGAAACCAACATCCCGCTAACGGTATCCAAAAACGAACCGCTGGTGAGTGAGCGCATCTACACCGACCGCGACCAGACGGGCTACGCCTACCGCTTCATCATCAACCATAAAGAGCAAGGCAAACTGGCAACAGAATGGGAAGCGAAGATCAACGACGACTACGTCTACGCCTCCGTACCCGAAGAACTCCGCGAAAAAGACATGGCATGGTTGAAAACCGCCAAAGACGCAGCCAACATCCTACTACAACCAGGGCCAGACGGGACGATCAAACCCGGCCAAGGCATCTTGGGGAAGTTTAAAGAAATCTTGAATTTGATTGGGGAGTAGGCAAGCATCCCACAAAAACAATAACAATGAAATACCTAATACTACTAGGCCTCCTGATGGCCTGGTCCGTCACCGCTATGGCGCAACGGATAATACTGGACCTGCCAACGAAAGCCGGAGAGCTGACCCTCTTCCCGGAAGTAGGCGAGCCCAACAACTTCTACTTCGTAGCCGACAAGGCCCAGCTTGCTGTGGACGACACAGGAAGCCCCAAGTTCTCCTTCCTGCGCTACGTGACCAACAAGAAGAGCACGCCGGGAGAGGCCGACAATAGCCAAGGCGAAGGCGGCGGCATCGTCCATGCCGTAGTCAGCCTAGCGGTCTCCGACGAGCAGTTGGAGGAGGCGCGGCGCGCGCTGCGCCGCATAAAGCCCGAAGGCGAGATCATTGGCCCGATCATCTTTAAATCGGGCACCTTCGGCTTGGTGACCTCTTTCACCGACCAGAACGGAGAGCTGGCCAAACAGGTAGTTGGCATCGGGCAAGCTCCGATCTTGGACGGCCAGCAGGCCGCCATCTCGATGCACCTGACCCGCTTGGGCGCGACCCTGCTCTGGAACTCCTTCCAGACGTCTACCCCAGACATTAGCTTCTCCTTCATGATGACCATGGACGGCTACCGCCTGCCGAAGGAAGCGGTCATTGAAGCCGACTTTGAGTCGTTGTACCAATCTATGGAGTTTGGCCTGAAAGCCGGATATGTAGTGGAGACCGGCAGCGGCAGCGACGGAGGCGGTGGCGGCGGAGGAGCTGGGGGAAGAACCCCTAGAAACCAACCTGCCGGAGACAACGAAAGCGGCGGGGCCGAAACCCCCACACCAGAAGAAACTACAGAAACGCCAGAACCGGAAACCCCAACTACTGAAGAAGGGGAGACGGAGCCTACGGAACCCGCAGAGCCCACACCTCCCGCAGAGCCCACCAATACGCCAACTACCGAAGAAACTACCGAGACTTCTGGTACCGACAATTCCTCTGGCACAACGGGCGAAACCGTTGCCGCCGCCGCCGCGCCCCCAAGCGGAGGAGGAAGCAGCAGCAGCACGGGAGGGAAGGCGTACTTCGGCGCAGAGCTGCACGCGCAGTTTGAAAAACTGCGGAAAGACGGCGCCATCAGGATTACACAGATCGGCTCGGATGCAGGCATGGACGAACTCATCAACCTCGCTTACGCGAAGCTTTC
Organism: uncultured Lewinella sp.; assembly: GCA_937949535.1. Taxonomy (GTDB): domain Bacteria; phylum Bacteroidota; class Bacteroidia; order Chitinophagales; family Saprospiraceae; genus Neolewinella. The sequence goes on from CALEDI010000049.1 coordinate 10,873, forward strand.
TGATATAATGTTTGACCGGGTAGCGTCTCAGTCTACCAACCAGATGTCTCCCCAACAGATGGCCTCGTTGCTCAACCGAGGGGGAGCGGCTAACCAGACAGCGGCACAACCGGTCTCGGGCGTAACCTTCTCCTTCAAGATGAAGCAAAAGCGCCGCACGGGAACCTTCCGGATGGACCTGAACAAATGGACGACCGACGAGTTGGTGATGCGCTTCGATGAGAACATCGGCAACCTGTCTCGTTTCTTGAGCAACCCCCGCCATTTTCACCAGATCAATACGGACGATGAGCTTTACCGGCAGCGAGAGGTGTTTGCCGTAGTGGATGGTTACAACGCCGCCGACTTTGCGGAGTACATCAACTTCGTGACCGTCCGGTTGAAAAAGGAACACGCCAACGGCGATGTGACGCACGACGAAGTTGTGATAGACCGGGATAAATTCAGTAAGAAAGGCAACAACTTCAGCATGATTTATGGCTGGAAGGGCGATGGAGACCGTGAAGCATGGATGAACTACGAGCATGAAGTGCTTTGGAGCTTCTTCGGCGACGTAGAGGTAGCCGAGCCGATGAAACCGTCTTCTTTCAACGCCATCAACCTGTCGCCACTGTACGCCAAGCGCGAAGTTGAATTCCAGGCCGACCCTACCTTTTTGGAAGACCAAGAAGTGCGCCTCGTCAATGTCAAACTCTTCTACAAAATGGGGGGCAAGGAATTCTTCAAAGCCATCTCCCTGAACCCGAGCCGGAACCAACTTTCGGAGAAAGTGCTCTTCGTTGCGCCAACAGACGTAGGGGAGTACGAGTACGAAGTTACTTGGCGGTTGCGGGGCAACCGGGTAGTATCGTCTGGGCGGCTTACGGGCTCAGACAATGTGCTCTTCGTTGATGAATTGCCATCAGAAGAATAGCCTTGCCGAAAACCGGCATGGCACCTGCGGCCGCGCCCAGATACCAACGCCGAAAAGAACCCTCCACAAAAACATTAAAACCTAGAATTATGAAATTCCAAATTATCCTTATGTGTTTATTTGGCTTGCTCTCCGTGCCGCTTTCGGCACAAGACATCTTGCTGGATGAGCCCGTGCGGGCCGGAGAGCTTACGCTCTTCCAGAGCCTACGCAAACCCGATGAATACCGCTACGTCTCCGATCAGCCCCGGCTGGCGATGCACCCCAACGGTAAGCCTCAGTTTTCCTTCATTCGTTACGTGAGCAACGAATCTTCTGCGCCGGGAGCGGAAGACATCACGGAAGGCGAAGGCGGGGGCATCATCCATGCCGTCATCGAACTGAAGGTGACGGATGAGCAACTAGCCGAAGCCCGCCGCCAGTTGCGCCGCATCAACCCCAACGGCACAATCGTTGGGGCCGCGCCCTACACCGGCGGTACCGTAGCCCTGATTTCCAGCGTTTCCGACCCCGACGCGGGCTTCTCCCGGAAGGTGCTCGGCGTCGGTAAAGCCCCGATATTAGACGGGCAGAAGGCGGCGGTTTCGATCCAGCTCACCAAGCTTGGCGCTCAGGTGCTCTGGCAGAGCTTCCAGACGCCTACGCCCGATATGAGCTTCTCCTTCGAGATGGAAATGGAGGGGCTCAACTCTCCGAAAGGAGCCGTAATTGAGGCCAACTTCGAGCAGATCTACAAGCACCAGAACTTCTCCGCCGGGATGGTCTCCCGCCAGGGAAGCACGATGCTCGGCGCAGAAATAAACGCCACCTTCGAAGACCTGACGCGCAGCGGCGCGATCAAAGTAACCACGATCAACCCCGATGCCAACATCGAAGCAGCCGTGCAGGAGGCCTACACCAAACTCACTACCCTGATGTTTAACCAGAGCGGCAGCAACACCGGTACGCCGAGCGCGCCCGCACTGCCCGGCGCACAACAGCCGGGAATGTTGGAGCGGGCGCAAAGCCTGTTGGCCGAGGGGCGGAAGGATGTGTTGGAGGACCTCCGAATACTGGAAAATAGCAGGTCTGCGCGGCCAAGCACGCCGGCTAGTAATGGAGGCCCCGACGATGGTGAAAACCGGAGGAGGGAAGGTGATGCCCTCCCAGTTAGCATCCATAGCGGTACCGCACCTCCGCCTCCGGGCCCCGCACCCAACTACCCGCCGGAGCAGTTTGGCTATGAACGCCCACGCCCTACACTACCTACTACCGCAACGGTAGTTAGCTACACCATGCGGGAAGTTCGCCAAAAAGGAACCTACCGAATTGACCTGACGAAGTACACAACCTCCAGCCTGTCGTTGCGCTTCGACCAGAACGTAGGGCCCATCAACTGTGACGAGTGTTTCCAACAGTTCAACATTGATGACCCACTTTATAAGCAACGAGAAATTGCTGCAATCTTAGACGGATTCAATGCGGCAGACTTTCAGAAATCGTTGAACTTCGTTTCCGTAGCCTTTCGTAAAAAACACCAGGGCGGAGAAACCAGTGAAGGGGATATCCGGATAGACAAGAGCCGCTTCAACCAAGATGGCAACTACTTCAAATTCACCTACGGCTGGAAAGGCGACGACAACCGCAACCTTTGGCGAGACTACGAATACCAAACCGTATGGAGCTTCTTTGGAGGGGTAACCATTGAGGGCGAATGGAACCAGACCGACATCAATACCCTGCCACTCAGCCCGCCTTACCGCCTCAAACCGATCATTGTAGAAATAGACCCAGAGATCATGGCCGAGGAAGGTATTCGGTCTGCTCAAGTAGATGTATTTTTTACCGTTGCGGGCCAAGAGCAAACCCGACAGGTACAACTGCGCAGCCGAGACGAAGTCAATGAGACGCGCATAGAAATAATGGAACCTGCCGATTGGCTCGATGTGGAGCCAGGCTACGAATACCAAGTCACTTGGCGTATGCGAGATGGTACCGAAAGGGTGTCTCCACGTAAAGAGAGCACTTCGCTACTCATCTACGCCGACCAATTATAAAATCTAATAAATCTATAAAACTATGAAACGATTATTACTGATGCTCGTTGTCCTCGGCGGCATCCTAACCCCCAACGCAGAAGCTGCTTACCGTGATATTATCCAGGAAAAACTGGTCTTCTATTACGTGGACAACCCCGGAGCAACTTTGCCCTCTCCCACATTGATGGAGGTCGATAAACGAACCATTGCGCGTGGTGGAAACCTTACCACACCGCTATGGACCAACGCCGATAACGCTGGGCTGAAAGATTTACTTAAGGCACTGCTCAAAGACCCCGCTAGGGGAGGAGACGCTAATTTGCAACGTACTGTTGCTAATGTGATCGGAATCTCTGGAAAAAAGGTCCATGTTTATTTATACCACGATACCGGGAACTTGACAAAAGATACTTCGATGCTCGTATACTGTACGAACTCAGGTGCTTATGGTGCGGCCAACAGTAATGCCTCTTGGCCGTGTGCGAGTATGTATGAGCCACATCCTGTGTTTACGGGGCTAATTGGCATTGGCGCTCATTTCTTTTCCTCTGGCTCAAGAGGAGGCTACAGTACCACCAGTGAAAAACGTATGGTCTTTGTCCACGAGTTGGTCCATACCCAAACGGCCTATCAAATAGAAAATGGGTTGGCGGATGATAAAAAATATGGCACAGATGAAAGCCACTCAGTACGGGAAATGATTCCGAGCAAAAACAGTGCCTTTAATGAAGGAATTGCCAACGCATTTGGGTTTCGTTACCACCGCGTAAATAGCTTCAACATTACGGGGGTATTTAACAGCAACGGAAACTTGTGGGTTGAAGACGATGCTGCGTGTAGTTCTGCATCTACCTTCTGTCTACAGGACCGTCTTAGCGGCGCATCCGTAGCAGAACAGACGCCGTGCCTAGCTAACCACAAATGCTACGCCATACGTGATGTGCCCGTAGACATCATACTGCACAACGAATTGATTACCTCCAACCTCCTCTATCAGGTAATGAATCAGTTCGATAATAATGCGCTTTTGGTAGAAGCCGTCCAGAGAGCCTCTACGGAAATGGGTACTGTGGGGAACTACACATTTATGCCGGTTTTTAAAGAATTGACCAAGGGCTGCAAAGCCTACATCAACCCTAGTAACCCCACAGGAGCGAAAACCAAAGGTATGTACATGCCGCTGGCAGCACTAGATTTTTACACGGGCTATAAGGTGAATAGCAAGGCCACCCTCGCGCGCATTTTAGGCACTACTTGGGGAGCGACAGACACCAACATCGATGCGTACTTCTCTAGCCACCGGGCAACACTGATGGGCTACCGTACTAACGCAACAACTTGGGATGAGGCTGCGCAGCTAGGCCGGCTAGCAACCCATTTAAACATCCGAACGGCAACAACTCCAACGGCAACAATTGCAACTGAAGACTAAAACCTCTTGTCATGAATTACCCTAAATTTATCATCCTACTAGCCGTCCTCTTCTGGGCGCTAAACGCAGGTGCTCAAGATTGTTCTCCACTAAGCCCCACCTCCTCGGGCGCCGGTATTCTGGCCGGTTTGCTAGGGGATGATGCGGAAGGCATCGACGGAGCATGCCAACTAGCCTCCGGAGCAGACTACTACGCCGTCGAAGTAGAATACAAAGGCTACGACGACGAAGAACACCGCCTCATCGGCCAGCTACTCGACGCCAACCACCACGAAATCCCCGGTTGTGAGCGTGTGGTCGTCTCCTTGAAGAACAAACCCACTTCGGCCAAGCTCAACTTCGCCTTCGATGCGGCGGCGAAAGACTTCGTCGTCGCCAACGTTCCCGTTCGCTACCTCAAAGTGGTCATCGTGGAGGGAGATGACCCGCTCTCCGACTTGAACATCGGTGGCATCAGCCTCACCGGAACTTCCGCCGAATACCGCGTAGAGCACACTTTCAAAACGGGCAAAACCGAAGAAGGCCTCTCCTCCTCCAACGTTACCGTATCCGTCAACCTTTCACCCGTGGGCCGTGCCCGCACCATCAAGCAGTAACACCATGAAATATACCGCAATCTTAATCACCTGCCTACTCTGGCTCTTTACCAGCGCCTCCCTCTTTGCCCAAATAGATCGCCGCTCAGTCTTAGACAAAAACCGGGCCAATCAAAATACGGTTCGTATTGCCGACAAGACAAGTGCCAAAAAGTTTAAGTCACAAATGGTGCTTAAGCCGGACCTGTCTAAGATGGTAATTGATAGAAAGAAACTAGGGCTACCAGGTAGCTCCAGTAGCCCAGCAGCTCCGGCTACCACCGAAAATGCTGAGGAAGAAGACCCTGACGCATACCTAGAGTTTTTACCGGAGGGGCCTTCTAACGGACCAGAAATTGACCTAGAGTCTACTATCAAAGCAGATGTAGTAGACGTGGCACGAAATGTGTTGGGTTTAGATACCAGAATAAAGCGCGATGGCAATACTAAATCTGGATATTACTACTATTACCCACGCGAATACCATTTGGGCTGGTCTGAGGCTACCGGAGAGTACGACATTGAGGTAACCTACCTAGACGCTGGCCAAGAAGGGGCTGGTAACGCAACGGTGACAGCTACTTTGTACCCCAAACTACTACCGGGAGACGTAGAAATGGCACGGGATATGCTGGCCAAAAAACTCAAAAAAAGCCCAGGCGCACTGCCTGATGTGCATGAGTTTACCTACTTGCCCATGGTACAGGCGGCTGAAGTAGAGCTAGAAGCACTGTCTCAGTTTGGGGTACAGGAGGGAGGAATCGCCTTCAGATCGCCCTCTCGACTAGGAGACCCCATCGAGATCATCTTCACAACGGACAATGTGAACCGCCTACTGACCATGTTTTTCAACAATACGGGCATCTTCGGAAACCTAGTAGTGTACACCACGGGCTACGAAGATGCAGGCTTTACCATACCGCTCAATCTTAAGATAGAAGCACCGGAAACCTACGGCGCTTTCGAGATCAGTAACGCCGACTGGCGCACAAGCTGGCGTAACCCAACAGATTACCCCATCAACATCAGCCACTTCCATGCCTTACGCAAGGAACGCAACGGAGAATACAGGGTCTATTCTTGGAACGCAAGTGGTGATGTGGTACCGCCCGGCGCAACAGTAGACTTCGGAGACAGTGCTGTACCCGCTTGGATCGAAAAAGACCGCAAGGTGAAACGCATGTGGATGGACTACTCCATCAATGAATGCGAAGCGTGCGATGACGTGGTAAAGCGCAAAATTCTAGGCAGCATCGAGGGCGAAGACGTCGCTAAACCCGAAAAGCTTGAGTTTACCATCCTCAACGCAATGGCTTTCACGAAGGCCAGCCTGATCCGTATCAAAGTTCGCTCGGCCCAAGCTTCCGCGTCTGGGGAAGAGAAAACAGAACTGGAACCAGTCAAGGTTGACGAAGACGGAGAAACCTTCGACGGCGGCACCCTCTACGTCCGAGACGGAAAGGTGGACTTTGAGTACAAAATGGTCGTCTACCTCGAAGACGGCACTACCTACGAGTCCGGATGGATTCCGAGCAACAGCAAGGAAGTCGTGATCGGTTCGTGGCAAATTCGGGAAAACATCCCGGAGTTCAATGAGTAAGACTTAGGCTAGGGGGCTAGCCAGTAAGTTTCGTTAGCTCAGAACGCAGATATTTTGGTCGCTGGCTAAACGAAAAACCACTTGCATAGCCGTAGTTACGGAAGTTGTTTTTCGTGACGCCAGCGGGCAAAAGATCAAGTTATGAGCAA
>CALEDI010000050.1 GCA_937949535.1 uncultured Lewinella sp.
TTGATCAGGTTTGGGGTCAAGGTACGGTTTTCGTGCTTGATCCGATGTTTAAAACCGTTTTTGCATCCTGCGTTCGCGCCGCATAATGATTTGGCGCAAACGCGGGTGCAAAATTTGGTTTTGAAGCATAGCGAAACCGAATCAACTTCATAGCCACTATACTTGACTCGGCCACCAGAGGTAACCACGAAGTAGCAGCGTAGCTAAATTTTGCCGAGGCGAAAAAAGCATCTGGCAAAAATCACCTAGGGTGGCCGAGCCAAGTTTAAACACTACTTACCATGGCAGTGCTTGAACTTCTTACCACTACCGCAAGGGCAGAGGTCATTTCGTTTCGTCTTCGCTCCTTCTCTCTGGTAAGTCTCTACCTTCTGGCGCTGCCCCGCGCCTTCGGCAGCGCGGCGCGCTGCTTTTTCCTCTTGGCTACGGTTCGTAGAGGTGGCGGGAGCTTGTGCGCGGCGCGGTGCGCGGGCCTCCTGCACGTCTTCGGGTTCGGCAAGCACGAGGTCGCCAGTAGCTAGGTAAGTCGTTGTTTTCTCATTCGTCATCCGGACCAAGCCTTCGAAAAGCTTGTAGGCTTCCATCTTATAGACTACCAATGGGTCTTTCTGCTCGAAGGACGCCAAAGAGGTGGCGGTCTTCAGCTCGTCCATAGAGCGGAGGTGCTCCTTCCAGTGGTCATCAATAATGGCGAGGGTGACGGTCTTCTCGATGTCGGAGATGATGGACCGGCCATCACTCTCGATGGCCTTCTCGATGTCGGCCGTAATGATGAAGGGGTGCGTACTGCCATCGGTAAACGGAATAATGATCCGTTTGTAGCGGCCTGGCTGCTCTTCATGGACGCGGCGGATGGTCGGCATCACCCGGTCTACTAACAGCAACATCTTACGCTGGTAAAAACCTTGAAACTCCTCAAGGAGGCGGTCGGCCAAAGCGTTGACGTCCTTGGTTTCTTTGAAGTCTGGTGCCTGGATGCTGGTGTCAAAACCAAGCAAGCGTTGTACTTCAAAGCGGAACTCATCGTAGTCGTTTTTCTGCTTACTGGCGTACACGATGTCATCAAGCAGCCCCTCAAACATGGTGTTGAGGTCGAGGTTGAGGCGTTCGCCGCTCAGGGCGTTGTTGCGCTTACGGTAGATGGCCTCCCGCTGGATGTTCATCACGTCATCGTATTCGAGTAGGCGCTTACGGGTACCGAAGGCGTTCTCTTCAACTTTCTTTTGGGCGTTTTCGATGGACTTCGTCACGATGCCCGCCTGGATGACGTCGCCTTCTTGGTGGCCAGCGCGGTCCATCCACTTCGCGATCCGCTCGCTCTGGAAGTAGCGCATCAGTTTGTCTTCAAGGGAGACGTAGAACTGGCTAGAGCCGGGGTCTCCTTGGCGGCCAGCACGGCCGCGCAACTGGCGGTCTACCCGTCGGCTATCGTGCCGTTCCGTACCGATGATGGCGAGGCCGCCAGCATCAATGACTTCCTTGGAAAGCTTAATGTCTGTACCACGACCGGCCATGTTGGTAGCAATGGTCACTTTGCCGGGGCGGCCAGCCTCGGCCACGATGTCGGCCTCCCGCTGGTGTTGTTTGGCGTTGAGTACGTTGTGGTCTATACCGCTAGATTGAAGTACCCGGCTCAGTTTTTCACTGATCTCTACCGTAGTAGTACCAACAAGAACAGGGCGGCCTTGGGCAACCAATTCTTTCACGTCGTTGATCACGGCATTGTACTTCTCCCGCTCAGTTTTATAGATGAGGTCGTTGCGGTCATCGCGCTGGATGGGGCGGTTGGTCGGGATGACGACGACGTCGAGCTTGTAGATGTCCCAAAATTCTCCGGCTTCCGTTTCGGCAGTACCCGTCATGCCCGCAAGCTTGTGGTACATCCGGAAGAAGTTCTGGAGCGTAACGGTGGCATAGGTCTGGGTGATCTCGCCCACCTTCACGTTTTCTTTGGCTTCTAGGGCTTGGTGGAGCCCGTCGGAATAACGACGGCCCTCCATCATCCGGCCCGTCTGCTCATCAACGATTTTCACTTGCCCGTCCATCACGACGTACTCGCTCTCGCGCTCGAAGAGGGTGTAGGCTTTCAGGAGTTGGTGGATTGCGTGAAGGCGTTTGGATTTGACGCCGAAGTCTTGGCTGATCTTGTTTTTTTGCAAGATTTTTTCTTCCGCCGTCAGGCTGTCATCTTTATCAACTGCCGCCATGTCGTCGGCTAAGCTGTTCATGATGAAGAACTGCGGGTCATCGTTGTACTTGCTCAAGAAGGCGACGCCTTTTTCGGTGAGGTCTACTTGGCGGTTCTTTTCGTCGATGGAGAAGAGGATTTCGGCATCTACCTCGCCCATCCGTTTGTTGTTCTCGGCCATGTAGGTATTGTCGGCCTTCTGTAGCATCACCTTTACGCCTTCCTCGGAGAGGAACTTGATGAGGGGGCGGCTTTTGGGCATTGCGCGGTGGGCGCGCAGTAGGGGTAGGCCTGCTTCGCCTTCTTCTACACCAACGTAGCCTTCTTTGAAGAGTTTCTTGGCTTCGGTGAGGTATTTGTTGGCGAGTTTTTGCTGGGCTGCGACGAGGGTTTCGATGTTGGGCTTCAGCTCTTCGTAGTCTTTGTCGTCGGCGTTGCCAGTAACGGGGCCGGAGATGATGAGTGGGGTCCGCGCATCGTCGATCAAGACGGAGTCTACCTCATCAATCATGGCGTAGTGGTGCTTGCCTTGCACCTTATCGTCTTGGCTACGGACCATGTTGTCGCGCAGGTAATCGAAGCCAAACTCGTTGTTGGTGCCGTAGGTGATGTCGCAGTTGTAGGCCGCTCTCCGCTCGGGGCTGTGGGATTTGTAGTAATCGATACAGCTGATGCTGAGCTGGAGGAATTCCATTAGCGGGCCGATCCACTCCGCATCTCGTCGGGCGAGGTAATCGTTGACGGTGATGACGTGTACACCCTGGCCGCTCAAGCCGTTGAGGTAGGCGGGCAGGGTAGCAACGAGGGTCTTACCCTCACCGGTCTGCATTTCGGATATTTTGCCCTCGTGGAGGGCGATACCACCGATGAGCTGTACGTCGTAGTGGATCATTTTCCAGACGATCTCACCGCCGGCGGCGGTCCAAGTATCGGAATAGACGGCTTCATCTCCGTCTATGGAGATGTGGTCTTTCTTGGGGTTGGCGGCCAAGTCTCGGTCTGCTTGGGTGGCGGTAACGCGCAGTTCGCCGTCTTCGGTAAGGCGGCGGGCGGCTTCTTTTACGGTAGCGAAAGCTTCGGGCAGAATTTCCTTGAGCACGACTTCAAGCTCTTTGTCTCGTTGCTCCTTTAGCTTGTCTATTTCTTTATAAATGTTGTCTACTTCGCGGAAGCTCTCTTCCGTTTGGGCTTCCTCTTTAAGGCGAGCAATGGTGGCGTCAATTTCAGATAGATGCTCCTTGATGCGGGCGCGGAAGGTGTGAGTGCGGTTGCGCAACTGGTCGTTGGTTAGGCCAGAGAGACCGGCAAATACGTCGTTGATCTGTTCTACAATAGGGGTGTAGGTAGCGACATCGCGGTCCTGCTTATTACCAAACAGCTTGCCGAGCATTTTCTTAAACATAACTTTCTCTTTAAAACGAATCCTCTGCACCTGCGGCCGCGCCCGAAAAAATCACGCCCTTATATATATGGCCGTTTCAATTTTCAGGAGGTCACCGGGCGGAAAAGCTCCGCGTCGATTTTTTTTAAGACTGCAAAGATACCGCAGACGAAGGGGAGATGCGCGAATATCGGGCCGGAGGTTGAAGGCGGACAAAATGGCACTTGTTTTGACTTTTGCCTGACAATGTTGCCATGCATTTCGCAATCTCCCTAACTTCGCTTCATGAAGCAACTCAACATCTCTATTCTTGGCTGTGGCTGGCTAGGTTTACCCTTGCTAAAATCTTTGGTGGCCGACGGGCACACCGTGAAAGGTAGTTCGCGCAACCCCGCCACCTTGGCTGCCATCACGGCGGCAGGCGGCGAGGCTTTTCGGATCAACCTGCCAGAAAAACTGCCCGCTGGCTTTACCGATGAATGCGATGTCCTCATCTTCACGCTACCACCCGGAGGGCGGAAGTTTGGTGAAGACGCACCAAAGAAATACCTCGAACAACTCCTATCTCTTGCTGAGTGGCTAAGCCTCCCCGATGGCCCCGCAGTCATTTATACGAGTAGTACGGGTGTGTACGGCAATGCCGAGGGAGTAACCACCGAAGAAAGCCCTACACTTCCGAATACGCATTCGTCGCGGGCGGTGCTAAAGGCTGAGGCTGCGTTTGCCTCTATTCGTTGCCCACTTATCGTTCTCCGCCTTGCGGGTCTAGTGGCAGAAGACCGGCACCCGGGCCGCTTCTTCGGGGGGAAAGACCGGCCAATACCACTGGCCGACGCTCCCGTAAACCTCGTTCACCGAGATGACGTAATCGCTGCAATTAAGCTTTGCCTTAGCAATAACAGAACACCAGTAACCTACAACGTCTGCGCCGCAGCCCAGCCCACCAAAGGAGACTTCTACACCCGAGCGGCTAACGCGCTCGGCCTAGTAGTAAAAGGAACCGAAACCGGAGGCGAAGAAGGCAAGGTCATCAACTCCGACAAACTGCGCGCGCGCGGCTGGAAGCCCGTCTGGGATGATCTGGATTTGGAACATCTGGAAAAAAAAGAAAAAGATGTGTGACCTTTAAACTAAGTGCCCGTCATAAAGCTGAATTTGTTTTTAAAGGCTACATAACGATATTGAACAACTAATTTCTTACAGCTGATAAACAACACTAAACAACTGATTTTATTTTCTATAAGTTTTGCCCCCCAAAAACACAAAATCTGTTTTTTTTTCAAAGAGTTAAGATATAAGTGATCCCTAATGAATTTTCAACCCCGCTTTGTGCCGCTTCTCTTCTGGAGAAGCGGCACTCTTGTTTTAGGTAAATAGTTCCGAACGAGCTCTAAGTTATTTTCACGGCATCCCTAAACATCTCTACCTTTGCAGACTTTACAGCTAGTAGCGACAAGCTTTTTGTCGTTTTGGTTGCCAACTAGGGATAGAGAATAAAAAACTATGTTTTATTCATCTCACACCTCTAAGGCTCCACTTTATCCAAGAATTTCGATTGTGAGACTTCTACTGCTTTTATTCCTACTCTTTCCTTTTTTACTGCTTGCCCAGTTTGACCCTTCGGGGCGCGATGCGCCGCCATCGTCAACTGCAGTCCGGATAACCGAAGGGATTACGCTAGACGGAAACCCCGACGAAGCCATCTGGCAGGCCAGTAAGCCCGCCACTGGTTTCTGGGAGACCTTCCCCTCAGACACGACCTTGGTACAAGACCAAACAGAAATTTACTTTGGCTTCGACGATGCAAACCTCTACGTGGCCGCCAAATGCTACGTGAAGGGGACAGACTTCGTTATTCCTAGTTTGAGACGAGATTATCGGGCGGGCGGCAACGACAACCTCACCCTGATCTTCAACCCTTTCAAAGACAAGACCAACGCCATCGTGTTCGGGATGAACCCCCTCGGCGTTACCCGCGAAGCACTGATCTATAACGGCGGCGAGAGCGGAGACGACTTCCGCGAAGAATGGGACAATAAGTGGCGCGGCGAGAGCTACATCGGCGAAGATTATTGGTCGGTAGAGATGATCATCCCCTTCACCAGTTTGCGCTTTCCGGACGGAGACCCGCAGTGGTACTTCAACTCGTACCGCTTCGATACCCAATCCAACACCCGCTCTACTTGGCACCGGATTCCGCAAAACCAGATCATCATGAGCTTGGCTTACATGGGTACGATTGATTTCATCGGCGGTGCGCCGAAGGCGCAGGGCGGCAACCTCACCGTGATCCCCTACGTAGGCGGAGGAGTAACCAAAGATTACGAGGCGGGGACGCAGGTGCAATGGAACGGTAACGTAGGCGGGGATGCCAAGATCGGCATCGGATCGGGCCTGAACCTAGACCTCACCGTGAACCCAGACTTTAGCCAAGTGGAGGTAGATGCGCAGGTCATCAACACTACCCGCTTCGAGGTCTTCTTCCCCGAACGAAGACAGTTTTTCTTGGAAAACGCCGACCTCTTCAGCTCCTTCGGTTTTGAACGCCTCAACCCCTTCTTCAGCCGCCGCATCGGTGTAACCCAAGACACCACCACCGGCGTCGCGATCCAAAACCCGATCTACTACGGCGCTCGCCTAAGCGGAAAAGTGAACGACGACTACCGCATCGGGCTGCTAAACATGCAAACCGCCCCCAACTTCGACCAAGGCCTGCCGAGCTACAACTACACCGTAGCCGCTGGCCAACGAAAAGTTGGAGACCGCTCCTCGTTGGGAGGCATCTTTGTCAACAAACAAAACTTCGGAGATTTTACCGATTCAACGGGCACAAACGTGAACTTCAACCGCGTAGCTGGCATCGACTTCAACCTCGCCACCAAAGACAACAAATGGAACGGCAAGACCTTCCTACACCGCAGCTTCTCCGACGGAGAAGATGGAGACGACTACGTCCACGGGGCCGTACTTCAGTTTCGGGAGCGCAACTGGAACCTGACCTATTTCCACGCTTACGCCGGGGAGAACTACAACGCCGAAGTTGGCTTCGTGCCGAGGAAAGGCGTATTTACCTCCAGTATCGAAGCACAACGGATTGATTACCCAGACAACCCCAACGTTGTCCAGAAAGGCCCCTCCGTTGAAGTCCAAGCCTTCACCCAACCAGGGGAGGGCATAACGGACTACAACTACGACTTTCGGTACAACTGGCAGTACGCCAACACCCAACGCTTCACGGTTGGGGCGGGCTTTCAGAACATTTACCTCTTCGATGGTTTTGACCCTACCCGAACCGATGCTACCCCGCTGCCGGGCTCCCAAGACTACGGATACTGGCGAGCGGGCGTCAGCTATCAAAGTGATCGGCGTAAGAAGTTCAGTAGCCGCTTTGAGGTAGACGCCGGAGAGTTCTTCAATGGCTACAGCTACGGTATAGGCGGAGGCTTGGTATACCGTTACCAACCCTACGGCGCTATCAATTTACGCTTCAACTACCAGTTCATCGACTTGCCAGACCCTTACGCCAGTACGGCCCTATTCCTCATCGGCCCAAGGATAGACCTGACCTTCAGTAAGTCCGTTTTCCTGACCACCTTCTTGCAGTACAACGAGCAGTTCGACAACTTCAACCTCAACGCCCGTTTGCAGTGGCGTTTCGCGCCGGTATCGGACTTTTTCTTGGTGTATACCGACAACTACAATACCGTTGGGTGGAAGACTCGGAACCGGTCTTTGGTGGCTAAGGCTACTTATTGGTTGAATATGTAGATTGCCGCTTCGCAGCGGTAGGAACTCAGCCTGAAAAGGCTTCGACCGAGACAAAGACCGTAGCTAGAGGCTACTACAACTCCTGCCCAGGCACGCCCTTCCCCCCAACAATCTCCACCTCCTCTGGCCCAAACCGGAACTGGGTGTAGGTGATCGTCTTGCCCAAGCCTTTATGGAGTTTTTCGTAATAAGTCTCGGTGCTCAGCTCGGGGATGGGTAGGGGTTTGCTGTAGATGTCGTGGTCGTGGTAGAGGACGTCTACGGCGGGTTGTTCGGCGAAGGTCTCCTGTGTCCATTCGTAGAGTTCGCGGCTGTCGGTTTTGAGATGAACCAAGCCGCCGGGCTTCAAGATGTGGCGGTACTGCTTTAGGTAGCGGGCGGCGGTTAGGCGGCGGTTTTCTTTGCCCTTCTTGAGGAAGGGATCGGGGAAGGTGATCCAAATTTCGTCTACTTCGCCGGGGGCGAAGAAGGTAGAAATGATCTCGATGCGGGTACGGAGGAAGGCGGCGTTGTTTAGCTTGCGCTCCCTAGCGATGGTGGCGCCCTTCCAGATGCGGGCGCCTTTGATGTCTACCCCGATGAAACTCCGGTGGGGGTATTGGCCCGCGAGGTCTACGGTATACTCTCCTCTGCCGCAGGCGAGTTCGAGCGTGATGGGGTTGTCGTTGCCGAAATGGCCTTGGGCCCAGTTTCCTTTGCGTTCAACGGGCAGGCCGCCTTCCCCAACCAGTTCGGGGTTGCGCGGGTCAAAATTTTCGTAGACGTTGGAGAACTGAAGTATCTCTGCGAATTTCTGCAGTTTGTTGCGGGTGGCCATTGAGGTTGTAGCTTTCGGGCAAAGTTAGAAACTAGGAACTAGTACAGTGTAATTTAAGTCGTACTAATCAGCCATTCGCGACCGTATCTTCGCGCCATGCCCCACCACCACTTTTTATCATTGGCTTACGACGGGACCGACTTTCGTGGTTGGCAACGCCAACCCGGCGGCGTAATTACCGTACAGCAAACCCTGGAAGAGTGCCTGAGTGAGGTCCACGGCAGGGAGGTGGTCCTAGGCGGATGCGGACGGACGGATGCGGGCGTTCACGCAACCCAATTTTACGCCTATCTACGTACAGATGAACCTCTGCCGAAGCGGTACAACTTCATCGTCAACAAACGCTTGCCAGCAGGTATTTCGCTGTACGACGCCCTTCCGGTGCCAGACAACGCCCAAGCCCGCTTCGACGCTACAGAACGAACCTACGATTACTTCTTCCACGACAAACCGGATGCTTGGCTAGACCGAGCCAGCGGCTTGTTCGACCTCAATGGTTTTGACCCCGAGCGGCTTGCCCAAGCATTACCGCTCTTGCTCGAACACGAAGACTTCCGAGCCTTCTGTAAGGCTCCGGACCGGCACAATACGACCATCGTTCATTTCCGCGAAGCGACTTTGTACCGTAACGCGGCGGGAGGCCGGTTTCGGCTGCGGTTCGTAGCGAACCGCTTTTTGCGCGGCATGATCCGGTTACTGGTAGACAACTTGGTTCGGGTCGGGAAGGGCCACGTCTCGACGGAAGACTTTGCCACAGCCCTCCGCTCCGGAGCGCGGTTGGAGCGCTTTCACCTTGCGCCGCCGGAAGGGCTTTATTTGACCGGGGTTCGGTATCCTTATGTTGACGCTGAGCCTGTTTTGCCGGTTAGTGGGCGGGAAAGTTGGGTGATGTTGAGCTAGGTTTCAGCTACTAAAACTACTCAATTATCAGCCGTTTCCTACCCATGAGTTGGCCCTCTTGAAACAGGAGTAGATGGTAAATGCCGGAGGGTAGGCCCGCTGTATTGATTGTTCCGCTACCGGATACCGTTTCATTTTTCATAAAGGTTCGACCAAGCTGGTCTAGTACCGAAAAGCTAAAATCACCAGGTTCTTCGATCAAGAAATGGAGTTCATCGCTTACCGGATTCGGGTAAACATTAAAACTCGTGCTTCCAGGTGTTTGTAGAAAGCTAGTTGAGGTACCTCCGATTACATATGGTTCGCCACATTCCAGCGTACTGGTGTTTGCATATTGTAGGGTACGCTCGTAGGAGATCACGGAATGGATTTCGCCAAATGAGTTCCCTAGACCGGGATAGAAAAAATAGCTTGGGGTACCATCAGTAGCTTCTGTATTGAATAAGCACTCCCTGTTTTCGTACTGGTACATCTCTACGCTAGCTCGTTTACCATGGAGGCCACATAAATTCGCGGGAAACATTTGAGCGACAACATAGGTGCCTTCAAAACCTTCATACATAGGATAAAACTCTCCTGGCTGCTTACGAAGCATTTCTAACATAAATTGAGAGGAAGTCCAAGAGGAATTCACCTCTTCTACCTGTACTACAATCTCAACGAACTCTCCATCACGGAAAATAGTCGTCGATGATATCCTTTCTCCAGAGTAGTTGATTTTAACGCGGTTTTCTGTTCGTTCTACACTGACAATTTCTACCAACAGCCTTCCTGCGTCGTAGCCGTCGAGGTTGTGATTTTCATAAATATGGAATTTATCGCCGGCTTGGAGATCGAATACTTCTTCGTCCGTATAATTCTGAAGGCCAACTTCTGGCTCGCTCATACCTAATAATGTTAGAGGGCTTGCGCGTAAGCCACCTCTTCGGGCACCAAGCCTAACACAAGAAACCAATCCATAATTTTTGCTAATGATTACTGGCAGACTAAACAAAGTATCCGCTTCTGAATGGAAAAAAGAGATTGTCTTTACAGAATCAAGAAGCCCAAGAAAACTCATCGTATCAACGTCTGTCACCCGACCTGTAACTACGATATTGTCCATCAGGCCTGCCGTCCAGCTATCTCCAAGTAGTGCTTGGGTTTCAAGCCGGAAAGAATCACGCTCTCCCATGTGCATAATTGTAGCGTCAGGCGATTGGCAAATTTTGTAGCCAGCGAAAGATGGCCCTGGCTGACACTGCCAGGAACTAATAGTCCGGTAAAGATCTTGGCATTCCCGTTCATCCGTCTTCATCCCTACTATTGGGGAATCGGTCTCAGACTGAAAACTGCGAAAGCTGCTAGATTCTATAGAGTAGTTTTCGTACAAATACTGGACATCGGGCCGAAAGAGTTGGTAGTCAAACTGCGCCGTCAAAGCTGGAACCGTAAAAACGATCAGAACAAGGATAAATAGGTGTTTCATTCAAGTGCATTTGCTGCACAAGATACAACCCAACTACAGTTACTCCCGCGCCTTTGAGTCAATCCAGATCGTAACCGGCCCGTCGTTCACCAGCGCGACCTGCATGTCTGCGCCAAACTCCCCAGTTTCTACAGTACGGGCCGCGGTAAAAGCCAAGGTTTTTACAAATTGCTCATAGAGCGGTACCGCTACCGGCGGCTTCGCGCTACGGATGAAGCTCGGGCGGTTGCCCTTCTTCGTGCTGCCGTAGAGGGTGAACTGGGAGACGACGAGCAGTCCGCCGTCTACATCCGTCACGCTGCGGTTCATGAGGCCGTCTTCGTCGCCGAAGATGCGGAGGCGGCTGATCTTGCCGCACAGCCAGTTGATGTCGTCGATGGTATCGGCATCTTCGATGCCGAGCAGGATGAGAAGGCCGGGGCCGATCTGGCCGGATATTTCGCCGTTAATGGTTACGGAGGCGGAGCTTACTCTTTGGATTAGGGTGCGCATGGTAGGGGATTGTATGGTTAGGCGGCGCTGCGCGCCGGGGGATATGCGTATCGGATTACGTCCGGGGGGGGAGAGGCTGCGTACCCCGGACTACGTCCGAGGTTATCCGAGGGGTAATCGCTACGCGATAGCTTACGTTGGAGCTGGAGACGTACCCCGGACTACGTCCGAGGTCATCCGAAGGGTAATCGCTACGCGATAGCTTACGTTGGAGCTGGAGACGCACCCCGGACTACGTCCGAGGTCATCCGAAGGGTAATCGCTACGCGATAGCTTACGTTGGAGCTGGAGACGCACCCCGGACTGCGTCCGAGGTCATCCGAGGGGTAATCGCTACGCGATAGCTCGCGTTGGAGGCGTTATCAGACGTGACCGTAACGTTGGAAGGGAGGGAGAGTTGTGTTATAAGTGCATCTCCATAATCCAGTCTTCCATTAGGTAGCCGTTGCCGATGTCGGTGTTGCAGCGTTCTGTTTTTTGGAAGCCGAGCTTTTCGTAGAAGCCGATGGCGCGGTTTTTGTAATTAACATCTAGGCGGAGTTTTTGCTGTTTGGCGGCACGGGCCTGGGCGGCCACATGGTCTACCATCAGGCGGCCGTAGCCTTTGCCCTGTACGGCGGGCAGGGCATAGAGTTTGTGGATTTTGGTCGTTTTGGGGAGATAGTCGAACTGGTGGCTGACGTAGCCGACAATCTGCTTTTCGTGTAGACGCATATCGATGGTTTCTAGCACATAGAATTCCTGCCCAGAGGCTACTTGCTCAACGATGGAAGCGGGTGAATACATCATGTTTAACATGTAGCTGATCTGCTCTGGGCTGAGGATTTCACCGTAGGCCGAAGGCCACGTTGCGTGGGCGATCAGTTCGATCGTTCGGTACTCCGCCGGGTGGGCGAGGCGGATGGTGGGGCGTTGGGTTGGCATTGGGCTAATGTACTACGAAAGAGTGGTATTGGAGCGACTTGCCCCCCCCTAGCCCAGTGCAGCCAGTACGATTTCGCAGGCTTCCCGAATCTCGTTTTCGGTGATGATGAGGGGCGGAGCGATGCGTAGGCTGCGCTCGTTCCAGAGGAACCAATCGGTGATGAGGCCACGTTCGAGGCAACCCGCGATGGTAGCGCGGACCTCATCGAAGTCGTTTAGCTCAACGGCAAACCAGAGTCCGGCAGAGCGAACGTGACGAATTTTGGGGTGTACAAGGAGTTCGTGGAAGAGGGCTTCTTTGGCGCGAACGCTAGCAATAAGTTCGGTTTCGGAGAGCAGGGTTTTCAGGGTAGCTAAGCCTGCTGCGCAGCTCACTGGGTGGCCGCCGAAGGTAGTGATGTGGCCCAGCACGGGGTTCTCCGTAAAAAGGTCCATCACTTTCTTATTCGCGATGAACGCCCCCAGCGGCATCCCGCCGCCGAAGCCTTTGGCCAGCAGCAAAATATCTGGCACAACGCCGTATTGCTCGAAGGCGAAGAGCGTACCTGTGCGGCCCATTCCGGCCTGGATTTCGTCGAAGATCAGTAGGGTTCCGGTTTCGTCGCAGCGTTGGCGCACGGCCCGGAGCCACTCCGGGCGCGGCTTACGGATGCCCCATTCGGCCTGTACGGTTTCTAAGACGACGGCGGCGGTTTGGGTCGTGATGTGGCGTAGGCAATAGTCGCAGTTGAAGTCGAGGTGGTTTACGCCGGGGAGCAGGGGGTGAAAGGCTTGGGTAAAGTCCTTCGGCCACTGGAGCGACGCCGCGCCTTGGGTACTGCCGTGGTAAGAGCGCTTGGCGCTGATGAACTCCGCGCGGCCGGTGGCGCGCTTGGCCAGTTTCATGGCCCCTTCCGTCGCTTCCGCGCCGGAGTTTACGAAGTAGACGTTGTCTAGCTCGTCGGGCAGTTGCGCCGTGATCAGGGCAGCGAGCTCGGCTTGGGGCGCGAGAACGAACTCCCCGTAAACCAATGTATGCATATACGTCCCCGCCTGATCTTGTACTGCCTTCACTACCGCCGGGTGGTTGTGGCCCAGCGCAGAAACGCCGATACCCGCGATGAGGTCTAGGTAACGCTTGCCGGAAGTGTCGTGTAGGTATACGCCCTGCCCACCGGCGATTTCGAGACCCATCGGGCCGGGGCT
The DNA here is from genome assembly GCA_937949535.1 of uncultured Lewinella sp. Classification (GTDB taxonomy): domain Bacteria; phylum Bacteroidota; class Bacteroidia; order Chitinophagales; family Saprospiraceae; genus Neolewinella. The sequence continues at coordinate 13,124 of CALEDI010000050.1, forward strand.
AGTTTGGCCAACGTGGGCCAAAAAATTTGCTCTTTGAGACATGGCCGCAAAGGTAGGTATACGTAACTTTGCCACACCCCGCCACCCGTACCAAATGATAAAACACCTCCTACGGCTAATCCCCGCCGTCGCTTTCCTTGCCTCCTGCGGAACCTCCCCCGCACCTGCGGCCCCGCCCATATCCGCTTCCGACCCTCCGAATATATTGCTGATCGTAGCCGACGATCTCGGCTGGGCCGACCTAAACTGCTACGGCAACCCACTAGTGAAAAGCCCCAACCTAGACGCATTGGCCCGTAACGGCGTGCAGTTTATGCAAGCCTACGCCGCTGCGCCCATCGGCCAACCCTCCCGCAGTGCCCTGCAAAGCGGGCTGCACCCGCAGCGCACAGGACACGGTGAACTAAGCAACAACTGTGAAACCCTAGGCGAGCTAGCACAACGCGCCGGACTCAAGACCGCCCACATCGGGAAATGGCAACTCGGCACCGAAGAGAAATCGCCCGAAGCCCAAGGCTACGACCACGTCTTCGCCGCCAACGAAGGCCACCCAGACAGCTACTACCATCCCTTTTTTACCGAGCGGCCGCAGGCCGATCTCTTGGCCGAATCTCAACCCGGAGATTACCTCACCGATAAGCTCACCGACCACGCCATTGGCTTGCTCGACGGCTGGCGAGATTCAACTTGGTTGCTGTCTTTGAATTATTACGCACCCCACGTTCCGCTGGAAGGCCGCAAAGACCAAGTAGCCGCCTATCGCGCCCTGATTGACAGTACGCACTGGCGCAAATTCCCTACCCTAGAATACGCCGCGATGGTCTCCGCCATCGACGAAAACATCGGCCGAATAGTCGAGTTGCTCCGCGAAAATGGCCAATTGGACAATACCCTCATCATCTTCACCTCAGACAACGGCGGGCTGGACCGTTCCGCCGAAGGCAAACTCCTGCCACACACACCACCAACCGATAACGGTATCCTGCGCGGCGGTAAAGGCACGCTCTACGAAGGCGGTATTCGAGTACCATTCATTGTCCATTTCCCCGCTTTTGCAACGACGAAATTCGCCAGCCTAGAGCAAGTGATCGGGACCGACGTTTTCCCGTCTGTCGGCGAAGCACTGAGCCAAGGCGACTATGCGGCCAGCCCCGACGGGCGCAGTTTTCTGCCCTTGCTTCAGGGAGCAACCAGTCGTCGGCGCCCGCTGTTTTGGAGCGCGCCCTACGGCGGGCCGGAAGGGCCAGCCTCCGCCGTCCGGTACGGAGACTACAAACTCTACCGAGACGACGCCGCAGATTCGTTGACCTACTTCAACCTCGGCGCGCTGCCGGGGGAATCGCGCCGGATGGCGCTGCCGCCGGGGGAAGTAGACCTGCTAAAGGAGTTGGAAGCTAGAAATTAGCCCGCCTTCCTCATTCACTAGCGAAGCGAGCATGACCTTTCTGCCAAGTGCGGTAGCAACTACATTACTACCGCACCACACTACTCCCTCATTCCTTCATAATCCGGTTCAATACCTCCCCAACTTCCTCGGCGGTAAAGTCCGTCTTCATGTGGGCGAAGAAGGTCTTGTCTTCGTCTGGGACGGAGACAAGGGCGACGATGTTTTTCACCATATCTCCCCGCATCTCTACGGTCAGTTCTACCTGTTCGCCGGTTTGGGCGCGGAGGGTGGCCCAGCGTTCGTAGCCGTGTTCGGTCTCTAGTTCGCTCAGGAGCCTGCGGATATCTTTTTTAGTGCTAAAATCGTTGGTATCGAAACCCAATACGCGGGTAGTCCCGAACTCTGAGGCTAGGGAGAAAATGAGGTGTTCTTCTTCGTCTTCGGCGGCCAGCATCCCGATTTCGCCGGCCAAGCCGATGAGCCAACCGGGAACGGTGACGGAGATATTTTCCGGCCCGTTGTTGTGCTTCCGGATGAACTTCTTAATTGGGTTCTGGGCGAGGAGCGCAGTAGAAAACAGCACGAAGGCGAGGAAGGTAAATAGTTTTTTCATGGCTAAGGTTGGGTGTAGGCCAGCGCGACGGAGCGTGCTGGCCCAGTGGTGGATTGTTTTAGAAAGAGTCTTTTGAGCAATTCGGTAACATCACTTAGGGTTACAGCGATCAGGGTGATGCGCAAACGCTTAATTGTCCTCGATGGCGCGTTGCAGGTCGGCGAGCTTAGAGAGGTCTACGGCTCCAATGAAGCTGAGCATCGCGAAGTTGTCTTGTGCCCCGATGAGGAGGAAGAGCTCGGAGATGACGGCTTCTTCGTCTTGGACGAAGGCTTCCACGTTGTCTCCGTCGGCGGTACGGACTTTGAAGAGGAGCTCGTACTTATCTGTCGGGATGCGTTTTTTGGCTTCCTTCCAACGCGCCATCGCGTTGTGCTCGGTGTGTAAGGCTCGGATGCCTTGGATGTCTTTTACGACCTCGAAGACGGCTTCGACTTCTTTTTCGTCGAGGTCTTCAAGATCGAGGTTGGCGTCTTTGAAGAGGCCGAAGACTTTGCCGCTTACGTAGACTACGGTGAAGTCCTGATCGTCCACATATTCGCTGAAGTAGCTGGAGATAGCGTCTTTGGGGAGCGTCTGGGCGGTGGTTAGGAGAGGTAGGAAGAGTAGGAAGAGGGGGAGTAGATTTTTCATTGTTGAGGTTTAATCCCCGGACGGTGCCTGGGGTTATCTTAATGCTCGGACTGCGTCCGAGTGGATCTGAGCCCCCGGACTACGTCCGGGGTTATCCAGGGGTTAATCGCTACGCGATAGCTTGCGTTGGAGAGCCCCCCAGCCCCCAAAGGGGAGTTTAGTGAGGCAGGCGGCACGACGTAGGACTGGGGTAGCATTTGGCTTACCTCAGTGCGTTGCGGGCAGCACTGATCTCCTTGACGGTGATGCGGGCGCTGCGGTTCATTTCGGCACTGGCGGTGCCGAGGGCGGTTCGGAGGACTTTGTAGGCTTCCTTTGGGTCGGTGACTTCGTATTTGCTCCAGTCGATGGTTTCGGCTTCGGCCTGAGCGATGGATGGCTCTGTCAGGTCGGATTGTTGACTAAACCAGTTTCCAGCGACAAAGAGTAGTAATACGGCTGCTGCGGCAGCGGATAGCCAGCGGACGGGCAATCTGCGCCGCACAGCGGCTTTTTTCACGGGCGGAGCCACGATGCTGGCCGCTTCGTCCCAGTAGGCGAAGAGGGGGTCCAGTTCGGCGAGGTCTGGGCGGACATCGCCGGCGCGGAAGTATTCCCGCAGGCGCATCTCTTCATCGAGGGAGGTTTCTCCTTCGAAGTAGCGGTGCAGCAGGATTTCGGCTTCGGAATGCTTCATCATGGGTTAGTAATTTTTTCTTTGAGTAATAATGCCCTGAGTTTATGGCGGCCTCGGTGCAGATAGGTTTTCACCTGTTGCATCGTTAGGCCAGTAGCGTCGGCTATTTCCTGGTATTCCATCCCTTCCACCTCGCGCAGGTGGAGCACCGTCCGCTGATCTGGCGGAAGTTGCTGGAGGAGCCGGTGGACATGGCCGAGGGCATCATTGGCAGCAGCGATCCGGTAAGGCGTTCGTGCGTCGCGGTCGGAAGCGGCCGCTTCCGTTTCGCGGGCACTGCGCACTTTGGCGGAGCGCAAGCGGTCAATCGCTTGGTGCTTAGTCATCCGCAGGAGCCAGGCCGGCGGGTTGTCTAGGCAAACGATTTTTTCGCGTTGTCGCCAGCTTTTTACCAGTACATCCTGTACCACGTCTTCCGCGTCGTCGGCGTCGTTGACGACGCGCAACGCTAGGCGGTAAAGCCGATCACGAACGGAGGTAATGATGTGGGTGTAATGGTCCAAAAGAATGGCTGCGTTTGCCCTAGTCACGTTGGGGCGGAGTAGTTTGTTACAAGGAGAGACGATCTTTTTTCCCAGACGTTGCTTTTTGGGGGCGCGGCCGCAGGTGCGAAGGGAGATTTTTGGCTTTGGTCGAGGCCTTCTAGGTCGAGTTTTAGCACAGGCTTATGGTTGAGCTTTACTTCCAAGTTGAGCCCCAGCTTGGAAGGTTTCAACCGCGCCAAGACCTCTCCTTGCACCTGCGGCCGCGCCAGAAAAACGAACTTTTCCCAAGCCTCAACCTTTTTATTCTACAAAGCCAAAAACCAAGCCCATGCTCTACGACCAAATCCAAGAAACCGTCGCCTTCATTCGCCAACGGTGCGATCTTCAGCCCCGTCTAGGCATCATCCTCGGAACGGGCCTTAGCTCGATGGCGGAAGACATTGTTGTGGAGCGGGAGTTCACCTACGGCCTGCTGCCCTATTTCTGTGCCGCTACGGTAGACTCTCACCGGGGAAAACTCATTCTCGGCACCCTACACGGCGTACCCGTAGCCGCGATGGCGGGCCGCCTGCACTACTACGAAGGCTACAATATGCAGGAGCTGACCTTTCCGGTGCGCGTGCTGCATGCTCTAGGTATTGAGCACCTAGTCATCTCCAACGCCAGCGGTTCTGTCAATGCAGACATCGACGCCGGAGACCTCATCTTCTTGCGCGATCACATCAATATGCAGCCCGAAAACCCGCTGCGGGGGCGCAACGATGACCGCCTCGGCCCCCGCTTCCCCGACATGCTCAAAACCTACGACCGCAAGCTGAACGCTTGGGCCATCGAGCGCGCCAAAGCCCACGGCATCAAGGCCCACGAGGGCGTTTACCTCGCCCTGCCCGGCCCGAACCTAGAAACGCCCGCCGAGTACCGCATGGCCAACATCATTGGCGCAGACTGCATCGGGATGTCTACCGTACCCGAAGTACTCGTTGCGCGCCATTGTGGGCTGCCCGTTTTTGTGGTCTCCGTGGTGTCTAATAAATGTTTCCCGATTGCGGAAATCCAACCTACTACCGTTGACGACGTGATCGCTACCGTGCAGGCGGTGGAGCCTAAGTTGCGGGGGTTAATGAAGGAGGTGGTGGAGCGGTTGGGGTAGTCCCTAAGTCAGAGTGGTTTGGTCTTTCTTGTTGAGCATTCGGTCCAGAATGGCGTTGACATGGATTTCCGTTGTGTTGAAGACTTTCAGCTTTTCAAAATCAGCTTGTTCTAAAATCAAGGGCAGTTCGGTTCCTCCGAGAACAATGCCTTCGATATGCTCTTCCTCTTCCAGTTCGTTTACTATGCGGACCAATCGTTGCTTTGTGTTGGGGTTAATATGATTGAACACCAACTCTCTCATGTATTTTTCATGGACGTAGTCTTGGTTTTCTTCATTTGGTATAACCATTTCGATTCCGTAACGCTTCGCCACACTTTGATAAAACCCTTTACTCATAGTTGATTTAGTACCAAGCAACCCTACTTTCGTTACACCTGTTTTTGCGATTGACTTACAAGTCTCTTTCACAATGCTTATCATTTTTGCATTAACTGAATCCGATAGTTTATCGAAAATCAAGTGTGGTGTATTTGATGCTAATGCCACATAATCAACACCAGATTGTTCCAGAGTTTCAATTTTACCTTTAAGAAAATCCGTTAGTTCCTCCAGCCTATTGTTGAAGACAAAGTCTAGCATCTTTGTCATATTTATGCTGTGTATCAGGATTTCAGGATAGTGGTCAGTCTCCAATCTGGCTTGGTACAGCTCAAGGAGCATTCTGTAGTATTCCATTGTTGACGCAGGGCCAATACCTCCAATTATGCCAATTTTTTTCATAGCTTAGTTTTGACTTCGTCTTGGTTCAAGTGGACAATAAAGCGCCGTTTGCGCATTATTGGTTACATCATCAGCAATCATCGATTTACGCCTAAGAGCGTGTCTAAAGACACCTTTTAGTCTCGGTATTAGAATAACCGACTACCTTCCCAAATGAACTAGAAGCACCGAGACATCCGCCGGGCTGACCCCAGAAATCCGACTAGCTTGCCCGATCGTTCGAGGCTTTAGGTCCGAGAGCTTTTGCCGCGCCTCCATGCTGAGGCTGGTGATGCCGTGGTAGTCGAAGTCGGCGTGGAGTTTGATGCCTTCTAGGCGGCTGGTTTTCTCTACGGCGGCGCGTTCGCGTTCGATGTAGCCTTCGTACTTGAGGGTTACTTCGGCGAGGTTGATCGTCTCGTCGTCGTAGGCGGAGAGGAAGTCGTTGAGGGCGGGCACGGCTTCGGCCAGCGCGGGCAGGGAGATGCCCGGGCGGGTGAGGACGGAGAGGAGCTTCACCCCCTGCTTCAGCGGGGTAGTTCCGGCCTTTTCTAGGAACGCATTCAGTTGGCTTGGCGTAACGCTGTGGTTGCGCAGTTCGCGTTGGATGGCGTCTACGGCGGTTTTCTTTTCGTCTACGCGGGCCATGCGGCCGTCCATGTTCATCACGCCGAGTTTGGCGGCGATGGGGCTAAGGCGCAGGTCGGCATCGTCTTGGCGGAGGAGGATGCGGTACTCTGCGCGGCTAGTGAACATCCGGTAAGGCTCTTCGGTACCTTTATTGATGAGGTCGTCGATAAGGACACCGATGTAGGCTTCGCTGCGCTTCAGGATGAGCGGGTCGCGCTCCTGCACGGCGAGGGCGGCGTTGGTGCCGGCAATGAGGCCTTGGCAACCGGCTTCTTCGTAGCCGGTAGTACCGTTGATCTGGCCCGCGAAGAACAACCGAGGCACGAGCCGTGTCTCTAACGAAGCATCGAGCTGGGTTGGTGGGAAAAAGTCGTACTCGATGGCATAACCAGGCCGGAACATCTTCGCGTTCTCGAAGCCGACGATCTTGCGCAGGGCCTTGTACTGCACGTCTTCCGGCAAGCTAGAGCTAAAGCCGTTGACGTAGATCTCGCAGGTATTGCGCCCTTCGGGCTCAACGAAAAGCTGGTGGGCATCCCGACCGGCAAAGCGGTCGATCTTGTCTTCAATGCTGGGGCAGTAGCGCGGCCCCAGGCCGCGGATGCGGCCATTGAACATCGGGCTACGGTCAAAACCCTCTCGGAGGGTGTCATGAACTTCCTTGCTGGTGTAGGTGATGTGGCAGGGCATCTGGTTGGTCAGCGGAGGGGTGTCGGTGTAGCTGAAACGGCCAGGGTTTTCGTCGCCGGGCTGTTCGGTCATCTTAGACCAGTCTAGGGAGCGTCCGTCTAGCCGCGCGGGCGTACCGGTTTTCATGCGTCCGGCCTCGAAGCCGAGTTCCTGGAGTTGTGCGGTGATGCCGGTGGCGGCGCGTTCGCCTGCGCGGCCTCCGCCGAACTGTTTTTCGCCGATGTGGATGGTGCCGTTCAGGAAGGTCCCGTTGGTGAGCACGACGGCTTTGCCGGGGATTTCGATGCCGAGGCCGGTGTGTACGCCCTTGGCTCTTCCGTCTTTGATCACGATGCCGGTGACCATCTCTTGCCAGAAGTCGACGTTGGGGTGTGCCTCTAGGCGTTCGCGCCAGTTGAGCGCGAAGGCCATTCGGTCAGACTGGGCGCGGGGACTCCACATGGCGGGGCCTTTGCTTTTGTTGAGCAAGCGAAACTGCACCATCGTCTCGTCGGTGATGATGCCGGAGTACCCGCCGAGCGCATCGATTTCGCGCACGATTTGCCCTTTGCCCACACCACCCATAGCGGGGTTACAGCTCATCTGCGCGATGGTCTGCATGTTCATGGTGGCCAGCATGACTTTTGCGCCGAGGTTGGCGGCGGCGATGGCCGCTTCGCAGCCCGCGTGGCCTGCGCCGACTACTATTACGTCGTAGGTAGGGAACATTGATTACTTAGTTGGTATGGTTACTAACGCTTGGTATGGGAGCAAAGTTACGGGATTGTTTGGTTAGCAATACTGTTGATCAAGTGTTGCTAAAGAAGCCTTGTATTTTCATTGCTGAAGTAAAGGAGTATCGTTTTCACAAAATTTTCTAAAGCTGGGTTTTCATTGTCTGGTCGCCAAACAGCCGAAAGCGTAGTACGCTGCGGGATGTTGTTTAGCTCAATGAATTTTACGTTCATCTTATATCCGATTTTTAGAGAGGTCGGTACGATGGAAATGCCAAAGTTGTTTTCTACAAGACGGTAAATGGTGGTAGCGTGAACGGTCCGGTGTGTAATCTTTGGTACGATATCGGCGTCAGTGAGAATTTTTATCACCTTATTATAGTGTGGCAGGCTGAAATGGGAATCAAAGAGGATAAAGTTCTCATCAGCAAATTGATGGATGCCCTCGTAGTTCTCGGCAGATATTGGATGATCAGCGGGTAGAACCAACGAGAAGGTGTCAACGAATACAGGAAGGCTAACGAGCTCATGGTCATTATCGTCTAGGCGAACAAAACCAATGTCGAGATCGCGAGAGAGTAAGCCCTCGATCTGGCCTTGGTTACTCATGGCTTCCAAGCCGTAAATCACCTTGGGGTTGTCTTGTCGAAATCGAAGTAACAATTCGGGTATGATGTTTTGCATAGCCGAACCAACGTAGCCGAAGTTCAGCCTTCCTTCTTGGCCTTCATGCACTTCTCGGGCGTGTTGTAGGCTGCTGTTCAAACGCTTAAGAAGGTCGCCAATTTCACCTTTCAGGTAAGTACCCGCTGGGGTCAGGCGAACCTTTCGGTTCGTCCGGATGAGCAAGGGGTAGCCAAGACGCTCTTCCAATTGGCGAACCTGGCGGCTAAGGCCAGGCTGAGAGATGAAAAGCCGCTCTGCGGCTCGCCTAAAATGTAATTCATCGGCTACCACAAAAAAATACCTGAGGTGGCGCAGCTCTATTTGGTCATTCATAAGCATCAATATAGCAAAACATGGTATTACTTAGTATCAATCTATGTACGATCTTTGGGTTACAAATGGTTTTTCACAGGTAGAGTACTCGATTTTTTAAGTTGAGATCCAAGTCTTTAAACAACACAACACGAACAACAACACGGATTGAACTTCACTGAGTACTCTACCTGTCTTTTATCCCACTTTCGATTTTTTTAGCCGCGAGTTCATTTGAGCGAAGTATGGGTGTTTCTGCACTGCACCTTGATAGAATGTCACGCAACTGCAAACAATTATCCTCTTTTGCTATTGTAGACATCAATTCTTCTAGTTGCATTTAGAAAACATTCATGGTTTTTTTTGACGAACAGGTCTTAGAGGGCATCCCAACGGATTATTTACCTCAGGCTAAACCTTACGATACCTCTGTCTCTCACGCTCCTCGGCGCAAGGACATCCTCACGCCTGCCGAGAAGGAACTTGCTCTTCGGAATGCCCTGCGCTATTTCAACCCTTCTTTGCATCCTGCGCTCGCGTCTGAATTCTTGCAAGAACTGAAAGCGTATGGCCGCATTTATATGCACCGCTACCGGCCCAATTATGCCATGCACGCCCGGCCGATTGAGGCATATCCGGCCCGTTCAAAAACGGCAGCAGCGATCATGCTCATGATCCAGAACAACCTAGACCCCGCCGTAGCGCAACACCCGCACGAGCTGATTACCTACGGCGGCAACGGTGCGGTTTTTCAGAACTGGGCGCAGTACCGCCTCACGATGAAGTACCTCGCCGAAATGACCGAGGAGCAAACATTGCACCTCTATTCTGGCCACCCGATGGGGCTGTTTCCGTCGTCGGAAAGTGCGCCGCGCGTGGTGGTTACCAACGGTATGACGATCCCGAATTATAGCAGTCCCGACGACCTCGAACGCGGAAACGCCCTCGGCGTTACGCAGTACGGACAAATGACGGCGGGCTCGTATATGTACATCGGCCCGCAGGGAATTGTACACGGAACGACGATCACGGTGATGAACGCTTTTCGCAAAATTGGGGCCGACCCGAAGGGCAAGATTTTCCTCACGGCGGGCCTCGGCGGAATGTCTGGCGCACAGCCCAAGGCAGGCAATATCGCGGGTTGTGTAACGGTCTGCGCCGAAGTAAATCCGGCCGCAGCAACCAAACGCTACGAACAGGGATGGGTTGATGTATTGGTAGACAACTTAGACGATTTGGTGGCGCGCACGCGGGATGCAATGGCCGGTGAACGAGCAGCGTCTATCGCCTACATCGGCAACGTCGTCGACGTTTGGGAACGCTTCCTCGCCGAAGACATCTTCGTCCACGTTGGCTCAGACCAAACCTCCCTCCACAACCCCTGGAGCGGCGGCTACTACCCCGCCGACATGAGCTTCGAGGCCGCCAACGAACTCCTCGCTTCCGACCCCGAAGCCTTCCGCGAAGCCGTCCAAACCACCCTCCGCCGCCACGCGGCGGCCGTAAACGCCCACGCCGAGAAAGGAACTTACTTCTTCGACTACGGCAACGCCTTCCTACTCGAATCCTCCCGCGCCGGCGCAGAAGTGATGGCCGAAGACGGCCTTCGCTTCCGCTACTCCTCCTACGTCCAAGACATACTCGGGCCGATGTGTTTCGACTACGGCTTCGGCCCCTTCCGCTGGGTTTGCGCCTCCGGAAAACCCGAAGACCTCGACGCTACCGACCGCATCGCGGCGGAAGTCCTCGAAGAACTCATGGCCGAGGCCCCGCCGGAAATTGAACAGCAGATGCAAGACAACATCACCTGGATCAAGGACGCCAAGGCGAACAAACTCGTTGTCGGTTCCCAAGCCCGCATCCTCTACGCCGACGCGATGGGGCGGCTAAAAATCGCCTCTGCCTTCAACGCCGCTATCGCCGACGGAGAGATCGGCCCCGTCGTCCTCGGCCGAGACCACCACGACGTCTCCGGCACAGACTCGCCCTACCGCGAGACGAGCAACATCTACGACGGCAGCCAGTTTACCGCCGATATGGCGATCCATAATGTGATCGGGGACAGCTTCCGAGGCGCAAGCTGGGTCTCCATACACAACGGCGGCGGCGTTGGTTGGGGCGAAGTCGTCAACGGCGGCTTCGGCCTCCTGCTCGATGGCTCCGACGCGGCAGAAAAAAGACTGCGGAATATGCTCTTCTTCGACGTCAACAACGGCATCGCACGGCGGAGCTGGGCGCGGAATCCCGAAGCCAAATTCGCCATCGAACGGGAAATGGCACGGACGCCGGGGCTGCAGGTAACGCCGGCTGAAGTAGTAGATGATGTCGTTTTGGAAAACCTTAAATTTGACTGACTGGGTTGAGTGCCTCCGGCGTGAGCTGTATGACTGGGTTGAGCGTCTCCAGCGCGAGCTCCCTGACTGGGTTGAGCGTCTCCGGCGCGAGCTCCCTCTTTCAAAAAAATCGCACCGGAGGCGCTCAACCCAATAAGGCTCCGGCGCGAGCTCTCCTATTCAAAAAATCGCGCCGGAGGCGCTCAACCCACTAGCATGACCCTCACCGGCCCCTTCACCCAACTGCTCACCTTCGCGGATTTACCCCTGCGCGGAGCTTTGTCCGACGACCAACTCCAGGTAATCCCCAACGCCGGCATCCTGACCGAAGACGGCAAAATCATCGCCACCGGCAACTTCGATGCCTTGCGAGAAGAAACGTCGGGTAAAGGCGTTGAGGTACACGAAATCTCCGGCGACGCGGTTTGCCTCCCTAGCTTCACCGACTGCCACACCCACCTCCTCTTCGCCGGTAGCCGAGCGATGGACTACGCCGCCCGCAACGCCGGCAAAACCTACCAAGAAATCGGTGCCGCCGGCGGCGGTATCAAAGACACGATGGCCAAAACGCGCGCGGCCTCCGACGAAGAACTGGCCCGCTCGTTAAACGACCGCCTAAACCGCCACCTCCGCAACGGCGTAACGACCATCGAGGTAAAGTCCGGCTACGGCCTAAGCGTAGACCAAGAACTGCGCATGCTGCGCATCATCAAAAACGTTGGCGACGCGCATACGGCCGATGTAGTCTCAACTTGCCTTGCCGCCCACGTGATTCCGCCGGAAATTGGTGACGAACGAGATTGGTTGCAGACCATTCTGGAGGGCATCGTCCCTGTCGTTGAAGCCGAGCAACTGGCCCGTCGCTTCGATATCTTCGTGGAGGGCGGAGCCTTCACGGCGGAGCACGGTCGGCAGTTTCTGGAGCAGCTAAAAAGCCAAGGCTTCGGCATCACCGTACACGGCGACCAGTTCACGGCAGGCGGCAGCCAGTTGGCCATCGACGTTGGCGCGCTGAGCGTAGACCACCTCGAAGCCTCCGGCGAGAAAGAGATCGCTGCGCTGGCGCAGAGCGACGTGATTCCGGTTGCGCTACCCGGTGCATCCATCGGTTTGGGCTGCGCCTTCACGCCCGCCCGCAAGCTGCTGGATGCGGGCGCATCCTTGGCCATCGCCTCCGACTGGAACCCCGGCTCCGCACCGATGGGCGACCTGCTTACGCAAGCCGCCATCCTCGGAACTTTCGAGAAACTGACCACCGCCGAAGTGCTCGCGGGCCTTACCTTTCGGGCGGCGGCGGCGCTGGGCTTGAACGACCGAGGAAGGCTCTCCTCTGGCCAAAAAGCGGATTTCATCGCCTTCCCTACCGCCGATTATCGTGAAATACTTTACCAACAGGGCCAACTAAAACCACACCGGGTATGGAACAATGGATCACCGATCACGTAGCAGAAGCCTACCGCGCGCCCGACGCTAACGTCTGGACGGGCCGAACCACCACACCAGCACAAGGGGCGCAGTATTGGTACCAAAACGTAGTGCTGCAAGACTGGGCCAAAGGGCCGCTGGCAGGCGCCAACTTCGGCATTGTTGGTTATGCTTGCGAGGAAGGCGTGCGCCGAAACCAAGGGCGTTTGGGCGCGGCCGCAGGCGCAAAGTCGGTTCGGGAACGGATCGCCCGCATGGCCTGGCACCACGACCGAAAAATTGTTGTTGATTACGGCGATGTGGTCTGCGTTGGGGAAGGCATGGAAGCCGCCCAAGCCCAGCTCTCCCTGATGGTGAGCATGATGATTGATGCGGGGCAAATGCCCATCGTCTTGGGCGGAGGGCACGACTTGGCCTACGGCCACTTCAGCGGCATCCGGGCCGTCACGCGCGGCACAGAGTTGGGCATCATCAACCTCGATGCCCACTTTGACCTGCGGCCCGTAACGGACCGCCCCAACTCCGGCACGCCCTTCAACCAGATCCTCCAAGAAAACGCAGTAAGTTATCTAGCCCTAGGCATCCAGCAGCAGGCCAATACTACGGAGTTGTTCGCCATCGCCGAGAAACACGGCGTTGAGTACGTCTTGGCGCAGCAGTGCCAAACCGACCAACTGCCAGCCGTCATAGAAACCCTCGACCATTTCTTGGACCGCCACGACCACATCTACCTCAGTATCGACCTCGATGGTTTTTCCTCGGCCTATGCGCCGGGGGTGAGTGCGCCGTCGCCTTACGGCTTTAGCCCAGCCTTTGTGGTGGCGGTGCTCAACTATCTCCTTGCCTCCGGCAAGGTCATCTCCGTAGATCTCGCGGAGATGAACCCCGTTTTCGATGTGGACGGGAGCACGGCGCGGCTGGCGGCTGGGCTGGTAGATCGAGTTGTGGCAGCCTAGTGGGCCAGCCAGTAGTGCAACCTAGTTCTCGTACCTAAACCACATCAGAATACCGCCAAAGGCTGTTATCAGTGCCATCAATACGGTCGTCATCTTTATGCTCAGTTGGAGGTAGTTGCTGAAGTTCCTTATCGCCTCCGCAGCGTCGGGGTATTGCGGGATGATTTCGTCTTCTACCCGCAGTTTGCTGAAGATTTGGCTTGGGGTAAAGTCAACTTCCTTCTGCACCAATACGCGGTAGGCCCGCAGCACCTTTGCCCGGAAGTATAAGTTGACGGCGAGCATCATGACGAACAAGATGCAAACGATCGTAATTAGGAGTAAGCGCATAGCTGTCGTTTAAAGACTCTTAGTCCTTCATGAAACGAATAGACTGCATCCCTTGCTGCGAAGCAAGCTGCACGAAGTACATACCGGAAGGCAACTGGCTAATGTCGATCTGTACCGTAGTGGAGTGCTCTCCACCAACAAGGGCTTGGACACCGTAGGCGGTACCGTTCATATCACGGACGAAGAGTTGGCCATTGGGGAGGGCCTCAAAGCTTTCCAAATCGAGGTAGAGCAAGCTTCCGCTGGCGGGGTTGGGGCGGGCGGTCATCAGGAGTGCACCGATTGGCCCGCTGCCTTGCTCGGGGCTGTTGCCATCGGTAAACCCAACTTCATCGGTACGGACTACGGTGACGAAGTTGTCGCTCAGGTCAAAGCACGCATCGGCCAACTGCGCCGTAGCGGCGTCGTCTCCCATACCCGCAACGATGTTGCCGGAATAAGACAGCCCCCATACGCGGCAAGTCCCAACGCCCGCAGGGCCAAAGTCTATACTAGGGCCAACGGAAGTAGCCAGCAACAGGTTGTCTTCGTCGGTGATGAGGTACATGAAGTTGTCGCCTTGTTCGCCTTCCGTATCAAAAGCTACAATTGCGGTTGCGTTATTCCCACTCCCAACGATTTCAATTTCTACTTCGGTTTCCCCTTCAGTAGTTGTTACCATCCCGCCGTCAGGGTCTTGGTAGATGATGGTGATGAAGTTGCTCGTGAGGGCTCCACAGCCAGAGGCCAAGGTGGCGGAATTGATGTTCTGGTTGATGCCCAAAAGGCTCGTTCCGGTGAAGTTGAACCCATAGATGCGGTAAGTACCCGGGCCGAAGGCTTGGAAAGGAATAATGTTGCTCGGTAGGTTGTTGGCTCGGACGCGGCCATCTTCGTCGGTAATAACGTAGCGGTAGTTCGGGCCGCTTACGCTGGGTTCAATTACCGCGATCGGGTTGTCTCCTTCTGCGATGCAGAAGGTGATGGTGTCTCCGGTTCCTTCGGTAGTGATGTTGGTTAGGGTGCCAGCGTTGATTTCGCCGCTTTGGGTTACGTCAAGGAAAGCCGGCGTAAGTTCATAACAGTTGTTGGCGAGGGCAACAACCGTTATACCATCACCGACCATCGCCGTCACGTTGCCGGTGTACGCCAAGCCATATACGCGGTAAGGGCCTTGGGGCAACGAACCAAGGTCTACACTGTTGGGGTCTTCAGCGATTAGTTGTATGACGCCGAAGGTGTCGGTTACCAACACGGCGTATCCGGTGAGGTTGTCGCTGGTAGTAGCTACACTGACGGTTCCGTCTCCATCAACGGTACAAGTGATGCCTGAACCGGGGAGGCCATCGATGCTAATTTCGGCGGCATCTGGTGTGTCATTAAGCACTCGGATGCAGTTGCGAGACAGGCTGACACAACCAGTAGCCAGCGAACTGAACTGAAGGCTAGAGCCAGGGGCAGCAAGGAAATCGCCGGTATAGCTAATGGCCCACACTTTCAATTCTTGTAGAGGTAGCGCGCCAAAGTCGAAGGAGTCTTGCCCTTCAGGCACGACGGATATGATCACGTCTGTAGCCGTTGCTATGACGTAGCGGTAGAGCGTATCGGCCGTTCCGCTGTTGGTCGTGAAGCGCACCAGCCCGTCGTTCGGATTGTCTGGGCAGAGGTAAACTTCTTCGGCTCCGTTACCGAGGATGTCTCCGCCGTTTACCTGTTCTACGTCTACGGTAACGAAGTTGTCGCTGAGGTCAAAGCAACTGGTGGCGAGGTCGGTAGTGAAGATGTTTTGGCCGGGGATAAGGCTGAGGTTACCAGCGTAGGCCAAGCCGTAAACAGCATAGGTATCTTCTTGGGCCATGTTGAAGTTGAAGGTATCCATAATGCCCAGCAGCGCGAAGCTGTCTGCCTGTACGATGATGTAGATGTAGTCTCCGGCAGAAGGGCCAGAGATGAACTCTAGCGCGGGCTCGCTTGCTACGCCAGAACAGACACCAACGGAAGTACTACCATCGGCGAGAGAAACCGAGCCAGATACGGGAACTGCACGGTTGATGGTGATGAAGTTGTCGGCGAGGGCAGAGCACCCGCTAGCCAAATCAGCGTTGGCGATGTCGTCTCCAACTGCCACCGTTACGCCTCCCGCGAAGGCGAAGCCCCATACCCGACAGATGCCAACGCCTGCAGGCTCAAAATCGTAGGTGTTGCCATCTACCAGTTCGAGTACGATGTTGTTGGTGTCGGTTATGACGTACTGGAAGTTGTTGCCGGTTGCGCCGATGCTGTTGAAGTTAATAATGTCGGCATTGCCATCATCTGGGCAAGTAGTTATGGCATCAAGGCCACCGTTCAGGCTAAGGGTTCCGCCGATGATGTCTTCTCGGGTCACGGTGACGAAGTTTTCGGACAAATCCGAACATGCTGAAGAGAGCTCCCCTGCACCTGCGTCCGCGCCCGCTTCAGCTAGCAATTCACCTTGGTAAGAGAGCCCCCAAATACGGCACACACCGAAAGGAGCAGGGTCAAAATCGAAGGTATTGCCATCTAGTACTTCAATAATGATGTTGTTCTCATCCGTGATGAGGTAAACAAAACCATCTCCTGCGGAGCCTGTGCTAACTACCTCTACGAGGTCTGGATTGCCATCTTGCGAACAAACGGAAATCTCCGTTTCCCCATTTGTTAGGGAGACCGTACCGCCTTGGGGCAGTTGCTTGGTCACCGTTACGAAGTTCGGGGAAAGCGCACTACACTGGCTAGCCAGTTGGTCCATTCCTGCTACATCTCCGCGCTCAGCAATGATGATGCCATTGTAACCAAGGCCATAAACACGGCAAACGCCCTCGGGGAGCTGCTCAAAGTCGATACGATCCGTGAAGGCCACAAAGAAAACCACGTTGTTGGTGTCTGTGACTACGTAGTTGAAGTTCTCGAGAGTTGTACCCGTAGAGTCGAACAGGAACGGGTCGGGCTGGGCGTCTCCGGGGCAAGCCAGTATTTCTGTTGCTCCGTCTTCGGTGCTGATGGTACCGGTAGAAGCGTTTAGGCGGTTAACGGATATGAAGTTTTCTGAAAGCGCAAAACAACCAGTTGCCAATGCGGAGCCGTTGATGTTTTCGCCCATCACTAAGGTGAGTTCGCCAGAATAGATAATGCTGTAAACCCGGCAAAGCCCTGGTTCAACATCCTCAAAATCAAAGGCAGCACCTGCGGTAGTGCCGATGATGTTTCCATCTACGTCGGTTATCAGCCATGCGCCACTTTCTCCGGCGGCACCCTCGCTTACAAAAGAC
Source organism: uncultured Lewinella sp. (assembly GCA_937949535.1). Classification (GTDB taxonomy): domain Bacteria; phylum Bacteroidota; class Bacteroidia; order Chitinophagales; family Saprospiraceae; genus Neolewinella. The sequence continues at coordinate 30,094 of CALEDI010000050.1, forward strand.
AGGATATCTGCGATGCCGTCTCCGGGGCAAATTGTAGTTGAAGTAGCTCCGGTAGAAAGCCTTACGGTTCCTGCTGTAGGCCTGTCCCGAACAACGGTCACGAAGTTGTCGCTAAGGCTCGAACATTCAGTAGCTAGAGACGCCGAGAGGTTGTCTCCTTGCGTAACGGTAAGCTCACCTGCGTAGCTTAAGCCCCAAACCCTACAAATACCAACGCCCGCATCATCGAAGTCAACCGTGTCGCCTTCAGGCACGCCAATAATGTTGTTGTCTGTATCGGTGATGAGGAACGTAAAATTGGCCCCTTCCGCACCCGTTGCAACAAAGGAGAAGAAGTCCGGCAAACCATCGCCAGGACAAACGGATACCTCGGTCTCGCCTTCGGAAGTCGCTACTGTTCCGCCTTGTGGTACGGAGCGGATAACGGTAACAAAATCGGTACTCAGTTCATGGCAACCGTCAGCAAGTTGTGCCGTAGTGATGTTGGTTCCGGGGCTAATGGTCAGTCCTCCTTGGTAGGTCAAAGACCAGACACGACAAACGCCGATACCGGCATCTTCTAAGTCAAAACTTGGGGTGGAGCTGAAGTTCAGTATTTCATTAAGGTCATTGGTAATCAGGTAAACCAAATTTCCGCCGGAGGAGCCAGTGTTGGTGACCATGATTACGTCTGCGTTTCCGTCTCCGGGGCAGGTCTCGACTTGGCTATCGCCGCTGGTAGTAAGTATAGTGCCGCCAAGAGGAACTTCACGAATTACTTCAACAAATGTATTTGAAGCATCAAAGCAAGCATCAGACAATTGGGCGGTAGCGATCTGGTCACCAACCTGAGCGGTGAAGGAGCCGGTGTAGGTTACGTTGTATACGCGGCAGATGCCGGAGCCCGCGTCGTCGAAATCGACGATAGTGCCGGTTGGTAAGCCGATGATCTCGCCGTTGTCGTCGGTGATGACCAAACGGAGGGAGCCTTCGGAAGTACTGCTACTGATGAATTCAATCTCATCGGAGTTGCCATCGTTGGGGCAAAGGCGGACGGTGTTTCCTTGGTCGGTCGTGATCGTGCCGCCGTCGACGGCTTCTCGGATTACGGTAACGAAGTTGCTTGAAGCATCAAAGCAAGCATCAGACAATTGGGCGGTAGCGATCTGGTCACCAACCTGAGCGGTGAAAGAGCCGGTGTAGGTTACGTTGTATGCGCGGCAGATGCCGGAGCCCGAGTCGTCGAAGTCGACGGTAGTGCCGGTTGGTAAGCCGATGATCTCGCCGTTGTCGTCGGTGATGACCAAACGGAGGGAGCCCAGATTAGAGTTGCTGCTACTGATGAATTCAATCTCGTCGGAGTTGCCGTCGTTGGGGCAAAGGCGGACGGTGTTTCCTTGGTTGGTCGTGATCGTTCCGCCGTCAACGTCCTCCCGAACTACGGTGATGAAGTTGTCCGACAGCCCCGTTCCACAACCAGTAAAATCGGCTAACGCGCTGATGTTGTCTCCGATACCGATTGGTAACGCGCCGGGGTTTGCGAACGCATAAACGTAGGAGGTACCGATGCCCGTGCCGCCGAAATCAATCACGCCGTCTTCATCAAAGCGCTCTACATCTCCATTTGGGGTAGTGATTAGGTACGTGACGTTGCTCGCGGCGGAACTCACGGTTACTTGGTTGCTGTCGTTGTCGTCTTCGCAAAAGACGTACCTGTCTTGGTTGGAAGCGATGAGTAGGCCTCCGGAGTTTGCGTTGTTTACGGAAACAAAGTTGGCGGTGAGGCCGAAACAAGGAGTGGAAAGGGTAGCGGTGCTGAAAACGTCACCAATGTTGGCGGTAAGGTTTCCGTAGTTGGAAAACGCATAAACGCGCAGTGCGCCGGTTGGTAGCAAATCAAAATTGATCCGGTTGCTGAAGCCGATCCAGCGGATGATGTCTTCGGCGTCAACAACAACGTAGGCGTAAGCCTGATTGAAGGGAACTACTTGGAAACGAACACGGTGCAGTATGTCGTCATCGGTGCAGGTAGAAATTTCTGTAGCTCCCGAGAAGGCAATGGAGACAATTGCGTCTTCTTGGCAAGGCCGATTATCCCCGGAAGGCATCTGAGCAAAAAGAGAATTTGAGAGCAAAAAGCAGGAAAACGTAAGAAGCAAAACAGCGTGTAAGTTCTTAATCATGATGATGTTTTTGAGAAAGGCAGTTGAGGAGTAGACAATACCTCCTATCTTGGTGTGAGATTATTTCTGTAAATTTAGTGAATTGCCTCCGATCACAATAAATTTTATATGTCGGTCATTCAGATACTGTAAGTTTGTAGACGTTTTTAACGCTTTTATTGATTTTAGGGCGCGGCCGCAGGTGCAGGCAAGGCTTTTGAAGGAGCAAGGTTTAAAGCTTATTGCTGCTACTGACCCACTTACTTTGCTTGTTTACCACCCTCTTGAACTAGCTTAAGAATACCGACTCCTTAGATATGTTTTGAGTTAAATCCCAAAAACAACGTTTTGCTTATCCCTCGCTACTTAGTAATCTTACTGCTGTTGCTGCCTGTACTTCTATTGAGTCAGGAGCTTACCATTGACGCCGACTACGACGCTGAGCGCCTCGTAAAAGAAGTTTTTGCGTCTGGGCAGTGCGAAACCATATTCAACATCCAACAGATTGGGAGTAACCCAGACGGAATTGGCTTCTTCTCTGGCTCAGACAGCATCACTGGTTTTGACCGAGGCATCATACTGTCTACGGGAAGAGTTGTAGACGCCGCAGGCCCCAATTCAGACACCGACATAGGAACCGAACTGGAGGGCCAAACCAATGACCCCGACCTGAGTTTGGCAGGCTCCGGAGACATTTTTGACCGCTCCGGGCTGGAGTTTGACTTTATACCCTTGCAGCCGACGGTTACTTTTCGCTACGTCTTTGCCTCCGAGGAATACTGTGAATTTGTAGACGCCTCCTTCAACGATCTATTTGGTTTCTTCATTAGTGGCCCAGGCTTAAACGGCCCCTTTAGCGACGGGGCGGTCAATGTTGCTACCGTCCCCGGTACCAACCAGCCCGTGAGCATCAATAATGTCAACTTTGCCACCAACCCTTCTTTTTACCTCGACAACGAATTCCCCAGCGTTCGGGACATCGCCAACTGCGGGGGAAGCAATAGCAACGGCCCGCGCTTTGACCTGATCGAGTACGACGGGCAAACGGTCGTACTTACCGCTACCATTGATTTACAAACTTGCCAAACTTACCACATCCGGCTACTGGTAGGCGACGTTTCGGACGGAGACCTAGACTCGGCCGTATTTCTTGAAGCAGGCAGCTTTGACTTGGGCGGCAGCGTAAGCCTAACCGGTGAAGGCGGAGACTCTACCCTGACAACCGTTTTTGAGGGTTGCGAAGCCACCAACCTCCGGATAGAACGCGGGGCAGAGAGCAACCCCGAACGAGACCAAACCATTGCTTACCGCATCGGCTCCAATTCCGTTGCGCAGGAGGGGGTAGACTTCACGGCTGGCACCGGCGAGGTCACTATTCTGGCAGGAGAGATGTTTGCCGAAATACCCATCACGGCGCTTCCCGATGCTACCGTTGAAGGGCCGGAGAGCGTTTGGCTTTACCTAGACATACCCTGCGCCTGCTATACGGACTCCATCGAGCTCCTCATCAACGAGCCGGCAGTACTGACGGTAGGCTTAGACGAGGCTTTTTACTGCCCCGGAGAAACCGCAACCCTGCGCCCTGAAGCCTCGGGAGGCGTACCTCCGTTACAGTACCAATGGAGCTTTGGAAGTACGGACTCCGTTCCGACCCTGACGCCTCCTCTACCGACTTCAATCAGCCTTAGGGTTACCGACAATTGCGGTCAGGTAGTCAACAGGTCTATATCTACCTTTAGCAGTACCCCGCCGTCTTTCAGTCTTCCGGCGCAAGACCTCAAGGCCTGCCGCAACGAGTCCCAGTTTATCGCGATGGACCTAATGGGCGCAACGCCCATTACGGTAGTTTATCAGCTCAACGGTGGGCCGTTCGAAGAATGGGTGTTCCCGTCGGAAGGCAGGCAGCTCCAACCCATCAATCGAGGTGGTAATTACCGCATTGTTGCCATCGAAGATCGGGCTTGCCGCATATCCGTTGACACCACCATCCGGGCTGATTTTTTTGAACCCGTCATCAATCCTCGCCTTCAAAACCCGAGTTGCGGAGGGCTTTCTGATGGGTCTATCTCGGTTACCCACCTCCAGACGGTTGGGCCTTACACATACGATTGGACGGGGGTGGACCCCACAGCGCTTACGGTTAGGAGGCTCCCTGCGGGGGAGTATTCTTTGACCGTTACGGATGCCCTTGGCTGCGTTAGCGAGCGCAACCTAAACCTCCGCGACCCTTCGCCCATCACCCCGATTGAGATCAATTGCACTACGGTGCGTAGGCCCCCGCTTGTTCTTTCCGCAGGCGGAGGTGTGCCGCCTTATACCTACAGCGTTGACGGGGTAAACTACTTTGACCGTAACGGTTTTGACCGACTCAACGAAGGGGAATACTACACGTTGCGCATCAGAGACGACGCTGGGTGTGAGACGGAACAGCGCAACTTCTTTTACCCAACAGCAACGCGCCGCCCGGTGAGGTTGCCCAACTTTGTGCCACAGGAAATAGCCGGCAGCGCAGTGGTAGAGGCAGAGTACTTTGTGCCGTTAGACCAAATTGCTTCTTACCGCTGGCACCCCGCAGAATTATTTGACTGTGCTACTTGCCCCAGCCCTACAGTAAGCGCCCCTTCTAGCCAGCCGATCAGTCTTGTTGTTGACAACATTTATGGCTGTACGGATAGCCTGGTAACGTTTGTCGCTGTAGATGGGCGCATCCCTGTATACGTCCCGAACATATTTACCCCAAACGGCGATGGTACCAACGACTACGTGGCCATCTACGCTAGCCCCGACCAAGTAGAGCGGGTGGTCTCCTTCCAAGTCCACTCTCGGTGGGGCGAACTGTTGTGGGAAGGTTATGACTTTGCGCCCAACGACAGCCGCCGGGGATGGGACGGGATGCTGAACGGCAAACTGGCCGGCGTAGCAGCCTACGTCTGGGTTGCAGAAGTCCGGCTTACTACGGGGGTTTTGCAGCGTGAGGCAGGTACGGTGGTATTGATGCGATGAGGGAAGGGCTTTGGGGTGTACTCCCCCCAATTCAGCCCGATCCCGTACCTTCGCCGTATGTCTAACCAAGGCCAACATCTGGCGGCACTGACCCGCAACTTCCACGCCCTCCGTGGGCCGTTCTTGAAATGGGCTACCAAGTTCAACCAAGCGGACAAAGTTACCTTGGGCCACTTCCGGCGTGCGCTCATTGGTTGGTATGAGGCACGGATTGATCTGGAGGAGCCGTTTACGGGGGAAGTCCAGAACTATGTTCAGCGGGTAACGGAGGTATATTTCTCTGGCAAACTGAACGAAGCCGTGCTTGCGGCCGAACGGATACCGGTTGAGGAGCTAGGCATAACTCAAGAGCAGCATCCGCTCAACCACCTGCCCCGGCCCATCCAGCTCAACAACACGCAGCGGTTGATGCTTAACCAGTTCAAAGAACTTGGGAAAAACTGCCAAGACCTGCTCTTGATGTTTGATTACCACCAGCTGAGCGAAGAACGAATTGCGGAAGTGATTGGCCTAGAAGGCCAAATAGAAGAAACCGAAAACCGGCGGCAGAAGTGTATGCTGATGGTGCGTGAAGCTTGGCAAGCCGGCGGCATCACGGACCCCGTTCACATTCCGTCTCCTATAGACGAAGAGCTGATAGACCGCTACTACGCCGAAGAACTCAGCGTAACAGAACGCTGGAACGTTGAAGCCCGCCGACCGTCGGACACGGTATTTCGTAGAGCAATGGAACTGCGCGAAGACTGGGCGGAAGTCATTGCCGTTGCAGGCCGGCAAGACCTGATGGAAACCTTGGTTAGGGAAGAAAAGAAGTATGCCCGAAAACGATCTGTTGCACCTGCGTCCGCGCCCAAAGTAAAGCTGTCTCCCCGCAAAAAAGGCGGCATCAAGTTCGGAAAGCTGGAACTGCCCAACCTGCAAACCCTCCTAGCCGTTGGCCTATTCGCGGTTTTTGGCTGGGTACTTTGGACGACCTTCGGGCCCACCTCCCCACAAAACAAATCCGTTGCGCACTTTGAGCCGCTGCCCAACTTCTTTGACCGCATGGCCCCCCGCGATGCTTACGAAGAAGACCTGAAACGCATCCTATACTACTACGATAAGGGCCAGTACCGCTACGCCTACGACGAGTTGTTGCCCGTAGCCCAAGCTTACCCTGCCGCGCCGCTTTACCTCGGTGTTTGTGCGCTCGCTTTGAAGCAACCCACCCGCGCACTGGAGTGGTTGGAGCAAATTCCGCGCGGCAGTTTCTACCGGCCTTATGCCGAATGGTACGAAGCGTTGGCCTATTTGGCGGAAGGGAACTCGGTTGCCGCAGATACGGTTTTGGAAGAAATCCGAGATACCCCCGGCCACCCCTACCGAGGGCGAGCGGGGGAGCTTATTGGTCAGTAGTATCCAGCAATCAGCGTTCAGGCTACCGAATGCAACAGCGGAAGCCTGAATCCTGAACGCTGATTGCTGAAATTCTAGCCTCTTAGTGATTTGGTTGATCTATTGAAAAACCTGCAATTGGTTGTGGGTACGCCACAAAACACGATCTTTTTTATCGCTGTACCTTTGCGCCCTTAATTCCTGAAAGATGCCCTTCTACGAAAAAGATAAAGCCCTCCGAGCCGAGTTTAAATTTAAAGACTTCCGCGAAGCCTTCGCTTTCATGACCGAAGTGGCCTTTGCCGCCGAAGCGGCCAACCATCATCCTGAATGGAGCAATGTCTACAATACGGTCTCCGTTAAACTAACAACCCACGACGCGGGTAACACGGTAACACAGAAAGACCACGACCTCGCCTCCGCCATTTCCAAGATTTACGGTAAGTATGCTTAGAGTTTTATTTTTCATGTTGGTGCTTGCTTTTTCTGCTAGCCCCGCTACGGTTTCAGCTCGGACGAACGAGATGGTTTTGCCTTCCGACCGGCACTACACCATGAGCCCCCAAGCCAAAGCAATCTATGAACGCATTATGGCCGTTGAGCTAGACGGTGCGCAGACAGATCTGGACCAGTTCCGGAAGCGCTACCCCACCAACCTTGCGGCAGAGCACCTTGAAAGTTACCTAGACTTTTTCCGGCTCTACCTCAACGGCGACGAACGAATTGACGAGCGCCTCTCGGCCCGGTTTGACCGCAGAATAGACGCGCTAGAAGACGGCGAAACCAACTCCCCCTACTACCGCTATGTGCTGGCCGAAATTCGCCTGCACCGGAGCCTTATTCATTTGCGCTTCGAGCGCCACCTTTCTGCTTTTCGGGAGCTGAACAAAGCGCACAAATTACTGCGCGACAACGCGAAGATTTTCCCTGACTTTTTGCCAACCTACAAAGACCTTGGGTTGCTGCACGCGGCAGTTGGCAGCATCCCGCCGCAGTACAAATGGGGGGTAGAGCTGTTTAGCTCCTTGAACGGGACCATAGCTGAAGGCCGTGAGGAAATACGGCTCGCACTGTCTGATGAAAGCAGTCCTTTCCTGCTGGAGACCCAAGTGCTTTCTGCCTTTTTGGAGCTCCACTTGGCTGGCGAGCCGGAGGCCGCCTTCCGACAAATCAATAAGCTTGGCCTAAGCCCAAAGACCAACCCAGTACACTGTTTCGTAATGGCTAACCTAGCGATGCGCAGCGGCCGCAACGGCCTAGCACTACAAACACTAGAAGACCAGCCCCGAGGCGGAGAAGCAGCAGACTTCCCCTACCTAGATTTCATGCTCGGCCTAGCGAAGCTGCGGTCATTGGACCCTACTGCGCGTTTGTACTTTCAGTCGTTCAATGTGCGTTATGCCGGTCGGCACTTTAAAGAGGAGGCGCAGCAGAAGATTGCTTGGGCTTACTTGCTCGGCGGAGACACAGATGGTTACCACAAAGCCATGTCTCGGATCGGCGGCGGAAGCAAGGCAGGCGGCGACCAGAACGCAGCCATGGAGGCGGCGCGGCAGCGGCCGCCGCAAGCAGACCTCCTCAAAGCCCGGCTCCTCTTCGACGGCAATTATTGCACCCGCGCCCGCGCCCAACTACAACAGATCGACGTAGCAGCCCTCACCGAAAACGAACAACTCGAATACTACTACCGCACCGGGCGCGTACTAGATGGGCTCAACGACTACGACGCAGCCATCTCTTTCTACCTGCAAACCGTCAGAACCGGCCGCAACAACCCCGCCTTCTACGCCTGCAAATCTGCTCTCCAAGCTGGGCTGATTGAAGAAAAACGTGGCAATAAAGCTCTTGCGCGGAAGTACTTCTCTGAATGCCTAAGCATCTCGCCAGCAGAGTATAAAACGGGCCTTCACATTTTGGCAAAATCTGGTCTAGATCGGGTACAGTAAAGGTATTGTGACATGTTCCGTGAATGTCATGACGCAGAAATCCGAGTGGAAAACGAAAAAATACCTTACCTTTTCAGGGCTTTTTCTTTTCACTAGTATTACACCAACATGCGTTATTTTTTGCTCACCTTACTTCTCTTTTGCCTTTCTGCACCTACACTGGAAGCGCAAAAGAAAGGTTCAGACTTGGTCGTTTTTCAAGACGGCAGCACGAAAAAAGGTACCGTCCGAAAAAACGGCGTATCCGGTTACAGTCGGTCGATCCAGTTCTTGGAACGCGGAGCAGACGAGGCCAAGCAACTGAGCCCCGCTAGTGTTTTCGGGTTCACCATCAGCAGCAACAAGCGTACTTACCGCTCCGTAACGGCTGAGATCCCGGACCCTAAGCAAGGGGGGCGCAAGGTGCTTCAGCAACGCTTCGGGGAGGTACTCATTGATGGTGAGATGCAGCTCATTCGCGTCAACCTAGACGGCAACGAATTTGAATCTAAAGCCCTCGGTACGGAAGACTATTTCTACCTGCTGCGGCAAGATGACGTAGAGTTGGTGTTGGAGCTGACCACCATCGTCGTTTACGAACGGCTACACGCCAACCCCAGCCGTTTCCGGAATAAACTCAAGTTCTTTACTCGGGGCTGTGAAGACGTAGTTGAGCAAGCTCGGCGGGCAGATTTCAACGATGCCTCCATTATGCGCATCTTGCGCAACTACGGTGAATGCAAAGATTTCCAAGAAATGGAAATGAACGCGGGCCGGATCCCGAGCCGGATCCGTTATCGTCACTCCATCGTTGCGTCTAACCTGAATATGCGGGACATGAACTACGACGAAAACCAGTTCACCTTCGGGCTAAACTATGAGGTAGAAGCCGCAGCGACCCAACGGCTGAAGTGGTTCGGGATGATATTTTCCGTTGGCTACCTGTACAATACCTTCCGGTGGGAAGAGCAGTTCAACGTAGCGCAATCTATGCTGAGGGGCAATGTTGCCTTCGCCTTTGCGCCTATTCATAAGGAAGACTTTAGCGTACAGCTTACTGGAGGGATGAGTAACTACAATGCCTTTGATTCGAGCTTCAACAGTTTCTTCTCCAACAATTATTTTTTGCTCAGTTCGGGGCTGCGGGTACGCCACAAGAACATTTCCGCACACCTGAACTACGAGCACATGCCTAACCAAGTGAAGGAGCAACCGGGCAACATCCTGGTGCTAGGCGTTGGGTATAAGTTGCCGTTTTAAGGCGTTCGGGAACCGGATTGCTATCGCGTACGCATAACCAATCTAATGCTTACCTTGCCGCAAAGCTCAACCCCACCCCATGAAAATTCAATTCTGTGGCGCAGCCCGCGAAGTTACTGGCTCGGCGCACCTGATTACCTTAGACGATGGCTACACCATCTTACTAGACTGCGGCCTCTACCAAGGGCGCAATAAAGAGATGAAGGACTTCAACGAAAACTTCGCCTTTAAGCCGGAGAGCGTTGATTGCCTCATCCTCAGCCACGCCCACATAGACCATACAGGGCGGGTGCCGAAGCTGGTGAAAGACGGTTTCCGGGGGCAGATATTCGCTACCCACGCTACCCGTAGCCTTTGTGCTATTTTGCTACTCGACTCGGCGTTCATTCAAGAGAAAGACGCGGAATACTACAATAAGAAACACGGCAAATTCGGGAAATCGAAGAAGCCGCTCTACGTCCGGGCAGATGTAAAACCGGCCATGGAGCGCTTCGTTGGTTTGCCTTACAACCGCTGGGAGCACATCACGGACAAGGTAGAACTGCAGTACCGCGACGCGGGCCACATCCTCGGCAGCGCCAGCGTGACGCTGCGCATCAAACGAGCCGACGGCACGACGACGAAGCTTGGCTTTACGGGAGACATTGGGCGGCCAGACCGCCCCATCCTCCGAGATCCGCAGCCGATGCCGAAGTGTGACTACATCCTCTGCGAATCTACCTACGGCGACCGCGAGCACGAGCTGAAGCCCAACGAAATAGAAAAGTTTCTGAACATCGTGAAGGATACCTGCGTGGAGAAACGCGGCAAACTGCTCATCCCCGCCTTCAGTGTGGGGCGGACGCAGGAGATCGTCCATATGCTAGACCAGTTGGAGTCTGCGGGCAAGCTGCCCAAGATCAAGGTATTCGTGGATAGCCCCTTAGCCGTCAATGCCACCACGGTCTTCGGCGCGCACCCCGAGTGTTACGACGCCGACCTGCAGGAATATATGCTGACCGACGACAACCCCTTCGGCTTCAACGACCTCACCTACATTCAGGACGTCCGCGAATCCAAAGCGCTCAACTTCTTGCCCGGCCCCGCCATCATCATCTCGGCTTCGGGCATGATGAACGCCGGCCGCAGCAAGCACCACCTGCGCAACACGATGGGCAACCCGAACAACACGATCTTCATCGTTGGTTACTGCGCCCCGCAAACGCCGGGCGGTAAACTGCGCGATGGGGCCGAAGGCCTCAAGCTCTACGGTGAGTACCACGAGTTGCGCGCCGATGTAGTGGTCATGGACAGCTTCTCGGCCCACGCAGACCGCTCGGAAATGGTCGACTTCCTGGAGAACCAGAAGAAGAGCTGTAAGAAGGTCTTCCTCGTTCACGGAACGATAGACCGCATGGAATCCTTCGGTGAGACGCTGCTGGAGAACGGGTTTAAGGGGTGGAAGGCGCCTAAATTGGGAGAGGTTGTGGAGCTTTGATTTTCGTGTTCCGGCTGGAAGCCGGAAGCTGGAATACGAAGCCCTGCGGGCTAGTACGTCCGTAGGATTTCGTGGGCTAGGTTGCGGCGGCAACCGTTGTGTTGGGGTGGGGCTGCTGCTCCTAACCCTCCTCTGCACCTGCGGCCGCGCCCCAAAACCGTCGCCGCCCAAAACCACCTTCTACCACTGGCAAACGCGCCTCGCGCCCGACAGCACGGCCCGAAACTTACTGGCAGAATACAACTGCGACCGCCTCTACACGAAAGCCTTCGACGTAAGCTGGACGGCGGGCCAAGCCGAGCCAGCGGCCTTGGTCCAACTGGCCGATACCGTGGGCTTGCCCCAGTTGGTGCCCGTGGTTTTCATCACCAACGAGGTCTTCGTGCGCCAGCCCACGCACAAACTGGAGGCATTGGCCGAAGACGTTTTGGGCCTGACGGAGCAGCTTTTCGGGCCCAACTTTCCCGAACTGCAAATAGATTGTGATTGGACGGCGCGGACGCAGGTGCAATATTTCGTTTTCTTAAAAGCATTGCAGCTCCGCCTAAAGAATCGCTCCCTGACCTGCACCCTCCGCCTGCACCAATACCGCGACCGCAAAACCCAAGGCGTCCCGCCCGTAAGCCGCGCCACCCTGATGGCCTACAACGTCGGCAACCTCAACGCCTGGGAAACCGAAAACTCCATCGTGGATACCAACATCCTGAAAACCTATCTCTCCGGCACCAAGCCCTACCCGATTGATCTCGACCTAGCCGTCGCGGCCTACGACTGGGCCGCCGTCTACCGCCGCAACGACCTCGCCTACCTCATCAATGAGCCAGACACGACCGAACTGCGCGATACGTCTCGCTTCATCGCTCTACCCACCCAAGGCCAAAGCCCGCGCTGGCAAGTAAAAAAATCTACCTACCTAGACGGTATTTACCTCTACGCAAATGACTTGCTTCGCTGGGAGTCTGCCCCGCCAGCCGCGATTGACGCTCAGGTCGAATTGTTGGAGCGCTACGTGTCGGGGTTTGAGGGGCAACGGGTGATGGTTTATCGGTTGGGGGGGCGGTTATGGGCTGGCCGGTAATGCGTTTATTAGTGGCCAAAACGTATCATTTTTCATCAACTTGAGCCACTTATAGCCTATTCCTCTAGTTTGGGCCTATGATTGTGCCTGTTTTGCGGCTATAAGTGGCTAACATTT
>CALEDI010000051.1 GCA_937949535.1 uncultured Lewinella sp.
GGTTTTTTGTTTTTCGGAGAAATCCGAGGCAGGTGATAAAAACCTGGCTTAAATTGTAACCATCTTTCAGAGCCTAAGTATCCCTTACCGAACCCCATAGGAATGCACACTGACGAAGACATCATGGCGGCCGTAGCCAACGGCCAGTTGGAGCAACTCTCGGAGTTGTACCAACGCTACCGGCGGCCGCTGTATGGCTTCCTGCTGAAACGAGTAAACACGCCCGCAACAGCCGAAGACTTGCTACAAACAACCTTTGAGCGGGTAATAAAGTACCGGACTTCCTTCCGGGAAGGCTCTACGTTTAAAAGCTGGGTCTTCACGATTGCGCGCAATGCGATGCAAGACGGCAGGAAGAAAGAAGGCCGCATGCCAATGAAAACCGGTGTAGACCTTGGGGCATTGCCCTTGCTCACGCCTTCGGCGCACGCCGACTGGGAGAGACGGGAAACGCGGAGCCAGTCTGCCGCCGCACTCGCTGCTTTGCCAGACAACTACCGCGAAGTGGTAGACCTTGCGTGGAAGCGCGGCCTGAAGTACGCCGAGATCGCCGAAGTACTCGGCCTCTCCGAAGCCAACGTGAAGGTGCGCATCCACCGGGCAGTGAAGCAGCTCCGTATTAACTACGCTAAAATAGAACAACAATGAACCCGATCACCGAAGCAATGCTTATTGATTACCTCGCCGGGGAGTTGGACGACGCTCGCCGCGCCGAAGTAACGGCTGCTCTGGGCCAAGACCCCGCGCTCAATGCCGAGCTAGAGGAGCTAGAGGAGATCATGGCCGAGATCGCCGCCGCGCCCGAGGCGGAGCCTTCGGCCGACGCCGATGCTCGGTTTGCGGATATGCTCGCGGAGCAGTCTACGAACCTTTGGGCAGGAACAACGGCCAAGCCCACGGCGAAAGTCCGTTCTCTCATTTGGAAGGCCGTTAGTATTGCGGCAGCCATCGCTTTGGTCTTCACCGCAGGCCGCTTCTACCAGGGCGGCGTTAGTACGGAGGCCGAGCAGCAACTCGCCGCCCACCGCACCCTAGTGACGGAGATGATGGAACTGATGAAAAGCGACCGAACGAGCAACCGCATCAAAGCGACGACGGTCACCTTCAGCCTACCCAAAGCCGATCCGGTAACCACTACCAACCTCGGTTACCTGCTCCGCAACGACGAGAACGCCAACGTCCGTCTTGCTGCGCTGGAAGCGCTGAGCCGTTTCCGTAACGACGTTGGCGTGCGCGACGAACTGCTCGCCGCCATGAACGAATCTCCGCCGCCCGTAGTCCGTTTTGAACTGATTGAAACGCTGGTGGGGATGAACGAAAAACGGGTCCTCCCCTACCTCGAAGACCTAATGGATACCGACACCCTGCCCCAACCTGTGCGCGATGCCGCACAGATGGCGAGCTTTAAACTGATTTAAACCTTCGTACTTGCTAGCCTACAGCTCAAGTCAATACTACCATCCGCTCAGCGGGCGAGTAAGGGCTATCCCTTACCTCGGCCTACGAGCCTCAAACTATCCAAACAATGAAATACTTATTATTCCTCCTTGTCTCCCTTTCTCCCTTCTTCCTTTTCTCCCAGCCCGAACATCGGGTAGCGGTCGGTAAAAAAATGATTGAATTGCAAGAGATTGATAACCTGATGATCATTGGTCATGACGGCGCCGAGCTCAAAATCAATCGTAAAGGAGGTAACCGCAAAATTGATGAGAAGAACAAAGGCATGCGGAAGATCAGCGCAGGCGGCAAGGTAGACAACACCGGCTTTGGCCTGTCTTCTCAGGATTTTGATGATAAAATCGTCATCAGCCAAGTTGGTAAGGGCAACGGGACGGTTGTGGTCCATGTACCCAACACTGCGGTTGTTAAAGTTACGCAGTCTACCTACCGAGGTGGTGATTTGGACGTAGACAACTTCAAAGGAGAGCTTGATGTAAGCATGATGTACCATACCGTTAACCTGTCCAATGTGTACGGCCCGGCGGCGGTGAACACTGTTTACGGCGGCATTGAGGCTGCCTATTCGGCTGGCCCACCAGCTGAGGACCTCCACCTTCACTCTACCTACGGCACGGTGGATGTAACCCTGCCCCAAAACGTAAAAGCAGACTTACGCCTTAGTACGAGCTACGGCGATATGTACACCGACTTCGACATTGATGTAAAAGCCAACATGGAAGAGGCTTCCAACAAAAACGACAAGGACGGCTTAACGGGCAGCATCAACGGTGGCGGCAAGCTTATTTCCCTTCGAGCGACTTATAGAAATATTTACTTGCGGCAGCTGAAGAATTAGGACCGTTTAAATCCTACCCAGAACGAACGGGGGCGGGCCCCGTCCGTTCTGGCCTCAATAATGCGCCCGCCCTTTGAACCAAAATATTTCTTCGGGTTATTGTAACAAAAGGTAAGTGACTATCGGCTACCTAGTACAAATTTCCCCTTCCTCCCAACACCCCACCACCAAGCAAAAACCTCACATTATGAAATTCCTGTTCAGCCTCCTTCTGGCGGCCATCCCTTTTTTTGTCTTCGCCCAAAGTGAAAGCCAGTCTATTCCTTTGGATGGTGTGCAAGCAGTTCACATCTACGCTGCCTTCAGTTCTGTGTCCGTTACGACGGGAGGGACGGACGCCGTTCAGGTAGACCACACCTTCACGGTAGACGGAACCGACCGGCCCGACCTCCGCCAGCTCACCGTAGAGCGGATAGACGGCGTACTCCACCTCCGCGAAGTGAAGCCAACCGCAGAAATGCTGAACGCCGAATTCCCCGACCGCAAAGGCGGCATGATCTCGGGCGGTAGAGAAGGCGGGAAGGGCGTTTTCAACAACGTCGTTGTCGATGCAGTCCTAGAGGTCGTTGTTCCGGCCAACATCCCCGTTACGGTGGAGACAACATACGGCGGCATTGAAGTAGTAAACGTAGGCCACTTGCTGAGCGCAAAGGCACGCTACGGCGAAGTGAAAGCAATTTTCACTACTACCAAGCCACAAGCCGAACTGGAACTATACAGCAACTACGGCGCAGTAGACGTAACCATCCCCGAAGGCTGGAACACTAACCTAGACCTCACGACGGAGTACGGAGAGTTGTTCACCGATATGTCCATCAACGTCGACGATGCAAAAAGCAAGGAGAAGGAGTTTTACCACCGCCTGATCGGCTCCATCGGAGCCGGAGGGAAGGTGATAAAGTGTACGGCTCCTTACGGAGATGTTTACTTGCGAAAGGGGTAAAGCTTATCCTCTTAGCGGTGGTCTTAAACCCGCCCTAGCACCTGCGTATGCGCCCATAAAATGTTCGCCCTGCACTTGGTTACTCCCTACTTACCAGCGAGAGCATTAAGCCCGAAAAGACGAGTAGGCTACCAATGATTCTGTTTTGGAGGTTCACTTTTTCTCGATCTTCTAGATAGCGTTTTAGCCTGTCGGCAAAGTAAACGTAGGTAAGTAAGCATAAGCCATCCATCACCAGGTAAGTAAGACCGAGTATTACTACTTGGGGAGTGAAGGCAAGGCTTTGATCAATAAACAGTGGAAAAAACGCGGCGATAAATACAATCGCTTTGGGGTTCGATGCAGACATCAAGAAGCCTTCAGAATAAAGTTTGAAGAAGCTCTTCTCCTTTTTGTCCAGCGTCAGATTCGGCTGGTCGGGTTTTGCTACTAATTTACGAATACCCATATAGATGAGATAAGCAACCCCGACCCACTTGATGGCGTTGAACACGGCTCCCGACGTGGTGATGATGGTGGCTAAACCCAAGGAAGCAAATAAAATCTGCAAGGTATTCGCACTTAAATCCCCCAGAATAGTTGCCACAGCTTTACGAGCGCCATGATTCATGCTATTTGCGGTCGCTAGCAAAACACTGGGGCCTGGGGTGACCGCGAGGATGGAGAAAGTAGCCGCAAAAGAGAGCCAGAGTGTAGTGTTCATCGGGGGAGAAATATTTGGGCGCGGACGCAGGGTGCAGGGAGTGGTTTTGCCGTAAGGTACAACTTGGGGGCTTGCTCAAACGCTTCTATTTTTCCTCTCGCTGTACCGATCGTGTATGGAAATTAACCATTGGCAGGTCTACGGTAACCCCTAAGTTGAAGCGAAAAGAATCTGCCGGAGCATCTCCGAATTTTCGAAGCTCTGGGCTCATTTGCATTCCCGCCAACACCGAAATTGGTAGGTTCGGGAAGCCGTGTGAATAAATGATGCCAGGAGAAAACACCTGTTGGAAACCTACGTCTTCGGGCAACGAACCATCCGCATCATCGAGGCGGAAGAGCACCACCGCTCCGAGATCGATCAGCGGAAAAAAAACACTGCCGCTGTGTCCGGTAAGAAAACGATCATCTCGCATATTAAGTGAGCGGTCTACTCGGCGGCGGTATTTTGTATCGTCTAGATACTTTTTATTGTTTATTCCCGCTCGGTAGCCCCAACTTACCGCTAGGCCAACCGGAGCCGTGAAACCGATATTCGGAGCAATTTCTCGGCCGATGCTGTTTCGGACAACTTCCATCCCTCCCGTCAGGCCGGGGTAAGTATTGAGGCTAATGTTGGCAAAACTCCGACGCTTAATACTGTAACTGCCCGGAGGCAAGGCGATGGCGCGGATGGCCTGCTTGATGTCTTCCGGGTTTCGGCTCGTAGCCACGGCAGCAAGGAACGCACTGTAACGAAACACCTCCTGAAGTTTTCGCTGGCGTTTGCCGTGTTGCTCGGTCAGGAGGTTAAGGGTTTCGTCGGAGAGCCCGCCCTCGTTCAAGGAGAGTGTCTCGGCGTAATCAACATCGAGAAGCGAACTCGCTACGGGGATAACATTGAGCACTACCGCATCGTAGTCCCGTTCTAATACCCCCGTATAAGCATCCAGTATGCCCTGAGAGAGAAGCTGGATTTGGTCCAGTTTTTCTGTGTCATCGTTCAAGGCCATAGCGAACACCGGCCGCAGTACCGTCAGTGAATGACGGATAAGGCGTACCAGTTGGGGGCTGCCGAGATTGGCCTGCCCGTTGGCGCGGAGTTCGGCGTATTGCTGCTGCATATTGTCCATTCGTTCGGTGAACAGGGACAACTGATTGAGCAGACCACCCACCTCAGTGGGGTCATCAACGACGAGTTTGGACAACCAGCGTTCGTCTTTTTCCAATAAATAAAGTTCTCTTTCTAAGCGAATTAATTCGGGCTGATTTAATGACCCCAGTAGGGCGAGGTCTTGCTCTGGGGTGGTATTTAAGATAAGCTGAGACTCGGTGAAATAAGGAAGGCTATCAATAAGCCCTTTGCGGGCGGAGAGGGCGCAGTTTATTCCTGTCCCACAAATGACTTACTATAAAAAACGACGGATGTACGCATCTTTGAGGTGACTAAACCAAAATTAAGATGGCACAAGCCGCCGCAGCAGCTAAGGTATTAAACTTCGTCGAAGATTGTCT
>CALEDI010000052.1 GCA_937949535.1 uncultured Lewinella sp.
GGCTTTCGGGAAGAAAGGGACTATTCAGAAATGGGGCGAGCCGGCTCTCCGGCATCCTAGTTATTAAGGTGTACTGTACAATGCGCTATTGTGCTGCTAAATTGCGCCTTAACTGGTTGTGCCCACATCTTTTTCTATTAGCATCCGGGGAAATCGGATGAACTTCATCCTTTGATTGCAATTGCAGCTTTAGCCTGGAGGTCCAAAGCCATACGGGCTCAATTCTTTCCTCTGGCTATCTTTGCTGTAGACAACTCTTCAGCCTCCCGCCAAATGAAACTACTTACAGATTTCATCCTCGTTAGTGGTATGATCTTCAACGTGATCATCCTGGTCCTGCTGTGGCGGCGGAACATGAAGCGTTTGCCAGAATGGTTGCTGATCATCATTTTTTCGTGCATGTTGCTCGAAACGGTTCATTTTTATGGAGGTTTACACGACCTCGACGTGTTTACTTTCTTCACCTTCCCCTTTGAAGACGCAATGGTCTTCTTTTTGGGGCCTGCACTGCTGCTTTACGTCAAGTCCTTATATCAACCAGCTCAGGACCTGTTCAGGAGAAATCTTTTCCATTTCTTCCCGCTATTGGCCTATTTGTTGCTCGTCACTATACCCATAATGGTTTCCATCATTCAGGACGCCTATTTGTTTGAGTACCTGCGCTACTTGGTAGACAGCGACTATGTCTTCCTGAGCCACATGTTTTTTTTACTCGTGTACACCCTGATGTCGTTACGCAGGTTGAATAGGTTCGAGGAAGTCATCAAAGACTACTTCTCAGATCTCGGTGATGCTGGCTTCACGTGGATTCGGCGGTTCTTTCACGGTATTTTAATCGTGATTGCTATAGACATGTCTACTTCGTTCTACGAACTCACGCTGGGTGCGTTAGACTGGGATACGGGTTACCTCACGGTAGCGGCCATGATTTTCATGATCATGTACTTGGGCTACCACGGCGTATCCCAATCCCGGATATTGCTACCAGATTTTTTGGTGGCGCAAACGCAGGTGCAAAGTGAGTTGAAAGGCAAAGTCGCCGCCCCAATACCGCCCCTCCCCGAAGCCGACGCCCTCGCCCAACGCCTCGAAAAAATCCTCGTCGTAGATGAGGCCTACCTAGACGAAGACCTCACCCTCGGCAAATTAGCCGAACTCCTCCCCACTACCGACAAGAAGCTCTCCCTACTTCTCAACCAACACCTGGCTACCAGCTTCTACGACCTCATCAACCAACACCGCGTTGAAGCCGTAAAACAGATGATGACCAACGACCGCTTCGGCCGCCGCCCCAACATCGAGATCGCCTACGCCTGCGGCTTCAAATCAAAGTCAAGTTTCAACCGGGTTTTCAAAAAGCAAACCGGCCTCACGCCGGGGCTATTCCGTGGAAAAACCCTTGAAAAAGCTAAATAAGCGGTTAAATACCGTCCCATTGCATCCGTTGGCACCCCCAAACCAGTAAAGAACCGCTCTTTTGCTGCTGTACCGAATTTGATTCACCAACAGCAATAAAATATGCGTTACCTAATTCCTCTTCTCCTCCTCTTGGTTACTGGCTGTGGGCTGCCCCGCGACTTCGGCGTCACCCCAGACCACGCCAATAAAGCCGACCTCAATGCTTTCGTAGAAACTACCTACGAAGAAGGCCGCCTACCGGGAACCACCATCATCGCCTTCGACGAGAACGGCCTGCTCTACCAAAAATCAATGGGCTACGCCGACCTCGAAACCCAGCGTCCTTTCGATGAGCATACGGTCATGAACATCGCCTCCGTTTCCAAAACCTTCATCGCCGTTGCACTGATGAAGGCCATAGACCAAGGCAAGATTAACCTTGACGACAAAATCAACGACTACCTCTCCTTTCCGGTAACGAACCCCAACTTTCCGGATACCCCAATTCTCGTCCGTCACCTCGTCACCCATACTTCTTCCATCCAAGATTTCGACGCCTATGCCCATGCCTACTACTTCCCGGGCGCGGCCACCCTGACGAAAAAAGAATTCCCTAAAGACTTCCGCAGCTACTATGACATCATGCGCGCCAACGAACCCCTCGATGAGTCCGAACTACTGAAAGCAGCATTGACCCAAGACGGACGCTTCTATTCGCCGGATGCCTTCAGCAGTGAAAACGCTCCTGGCCGAGAATACAACTACTCCAACTTGGCCGCCACCTTGGCTGCCCTCGTGATCGAACAAGCCGTCGGGATGCGGTACGAAGACTACACCCGCAAGGAAATATTCGAGCCCCTCGGCATGAACGAAACCTGGTGGGACAATACCAAAGTACCCACCGGCCGTATGGCTACCCGCTACTTCACCCGAGAGGTCACCATCCCAGACTACCACCTCCTCACCCGAGCCGACGGCGGCGTCATCACGACGGTTTCCGACCTCATGCTTTTTGCAAACGAAATGATCCGTGGCCATAACAACGGCGGTTCTCTGCTGAGCGAAGCGGGCTTCAAAACGATGTTCGCCAAACAATTTAGCCAAGACGGTGAGTCTATTGGCGTCATTTGGGAGCTGGGTGACTCCGGCGGCTTCCGCCACAACGGCGGAGACCCCGGCGTAACCACCAACCTGTCTTACAACGCTACCCGCAAAAGGGCCATGATCATGTTTACCAACGTAGAAGCCACCCAAAAAACCTACGCCGCCATGACCCGGATCTGGAACGCCGTTGGGCGGTATGATTTCAAACCGGAAGGGGCTCGGAAATAAGCGAAGGGCGGAACGTTGCCTAGCAGCAAGCGTTCAACCCTTCGCTAAATATAGGCCCCCCTCTGAGGCCAATACTACATACGTTTACGCGAACACCGTTTTATAACAATATTGGTAGATTGACAGAGCGGACGCTCAAAGGACCATTTTTGTTGGGGTTGAGCATTCCGCTTCGCTACATGCTCAACC
>CALEDI010000053.1 GCA_937949535.1 uncultured Lewinella sp.
TTCAAACCGCTATACATTGACGCTGATTAAGTGGCCATTACGCTAAAACGCGTAGCGTTTTCACAAGTCCCTCCCCCGTGGGGAGGGATTTAGGGAGGGGGTTTTAGTCGATGTATAGCAGTTTTACTTTCCTTCTAGGTACCCCCCGAATTTGTCCATAACAACAGCATGAACTCTGGCTTGGGTCTGGGTATAAACATACCAAGGCAGAGAGGGCGCAAACTCATGGATGGCGGAGATGACGTACTCATCATTGAGTACCCGTCGGAATTCTAGCCAGCCATAGTCTTTGCGTTTTACGAGCCTACCGCCGTTGATGTAGAACAGCTGGCGGTCGTCGTCGCTGCGGTCGGGGATGAACTCCAGTTGGAGCAAGCCAACACCGAGTAGGCTGAAAACGGAGATATTGCCTTTGCTGGTTACATTGATGAGGGTCCGGAAATAAGCGGGCAGCCACTTTTGGTAGATACGGGCGACGTAGGTTGCGGTATGTTGGCTAGGGTTGGGCAGCCGTTGTACGCTCCGAACGGTATTTTTCTCTTGCTTCACCATCCGTTCGCGTTTGGGTAGAGGTGGGAGTTTGTCTTTGCCGAAGAGTGCCCTGCGGGCGGCGGTCCGGAAGTCTTTGCGATCGGGAAAGGCATCTAGCAATTCATTGGGCTTGCAGACCAAGTCGTGTTTAAGGCTTTCGATTAGGGGAGAGACGAGGGCTTGGCTTGTGTCTGTGAACAGGGCAACCCACATTTTTGAGAGCCCGGGGCTGAAGTGTTTCACGGGCCTTACAATCCGATCTTTACCCAGTAGCTCCGAGACGGTTTTGATCATCGACATGTAGTTTGTCGGCTGCGGCCCTCCGATGTCGAAATGGCGGCCAAAGAAGGCTTCTCGGCCGAGGCTATACTTCATCATGTTCAGGGCGTCGTCTAGCTCTACGGGCTGGGTAGCGGATTGGCACCAAGAGGGGCAGATGAGGGCCGGTAACCGCTCCACAAGTTTACGGATCATGGTGAAGGAAGACCCCGCAGCTCCGACAATGATGCCTGCGCGGAGGGTCGTGACGGGCACGCCAGCTTTGCCGAGCGTTTGCTCTACTTCCCAGCGGCTGCGCAGATGACGGCTCAGTTGTTGGGGGGCGTCGTGCTCAGGGAGGAGGCCGCCCATGAAGAGGATTTGCTTGAGGCCATTGGCTTTTGCTGCCCGCCCGAAGTTGTCGGCAAGTAAGAGGTCTGTATCTTCAAAGCCACCTTGTTGGAGGCGTGTACTGGGCTGCATGGAATGGACCAAGTAGATGGCATAGTCTGCTCCGGCCAGCGCGGCTTCGGTACTGGTCAGGGAGTAGAGCTCGACTTGCCGCCACTCGGCCTTGTCGTAATCATTGTCTGGCAGCATCCTCCCTCGGCTGAGGGCAATGATGTTGTATTCCTGATGAAAACGTTCGATGAACCAACGGCCGATGAAACCAGTGGCTCCGGCAATAACTACAGTAGGACGGGGCATGCTGTTGAAAGCGATGTTTGAGGGTATTTGTTCATTGTGTTAAACGTGAGGTTTGCCCATCAGCGTCCGGCATCCAAACCTCACGTTCTTAAGTGCTAAGCAGCGTACTCGTATCCGTTTACATTGCACCTGCGTCCGCGCCCCCAAAAAACTGCTCTAACCAACGGAAAAATCGGACAGCGCTTGTTAGTCGCCTTAATAAATGTGTACTAATTTTCCATTTTAAGACGCAGATAACAGCCGGATTGGCATTCCGTTGGGTTCGTCCAACTGAAAATAGCTACCTTAGCGTCGTGTTAAGAATTTAAGTGCTTCGGCACCCTTTGTTTTATAATCCCGAATTGATGAACATACCAACTTTACTTTGGCGCACGCCAGGGGTAGTACTCTTTGTGCTTATGCTCCTGCCGCTTACTGGCCAAAATGCTAATTTTTTTGTTGAAGACCTCACCGCAGAAACCGGTGGTCCAATTTCCGTAAACGTCCGTGCCAATGGCATGTCCAGTTTGGTCGGTATCCAGTTTTCTGTAAACTGGGACCCCGAAGTGCTGGAATATACTGGCGTTAGCAACATCGTCCTAGAGGGCGCTCCCGAACAAAACTTCAACCGTACCCAGCTAGACAGTGGCCGAATTGGCTACCTAGAAGCCGATCTTAGCCTCTTAGGTTTTGACCTTCCAGACAGTGTAGTATTGTTTTCTCTTGACTTTATGCCAAGAACGAACAACTCCGAAGTAACCGAAATCAGCTTTGGGGAAATACCCTTGAGGTTTAGCGGTATGGATGTGGCGAACAACCGTATTGACACCCTTACTGCCAACGGAACACTGACCCTCGAAGGAACCAGTTCCGTGCGTGCGTTTGCCGAGGATCCGCGTTTTTCCGTCTCGCCCAACCCGTTTACTCGTTTCGTTCGGGTAAAAACCAAGTTGAACTACGCCAGCCCCGCTACGCTAGAAATCTTGGACCTTTCCGGCCGCCTGCTCAGCACACGCAAACTTCACCTCGCCGCCGGAAACTCGGACACGGAGGTGCAAGCAAAAGAATTTCCCGGACAGGGCGCCTACATCATCCGTTTGGTTACCGACCGCGAGCAGCTACACCGAAAAGTAATATTACACGCTATCGATTAGTGTATTCTCTCTACATTCTTTAGTCTTCGCCGACGAGATCGGCCTGTTTTTATTTTAATCCCGAAACTGATAATTTAAATGAGAAATTTCTACACCCTGCTGTTGAGCGGGCTACTCCTATGCCTAACGGCCAGCTTAAGCGGACAAAACGTCGGCGTAGGCATCACTGATGTTAATGGAGAAGTGAATGAAACCGTCTGCGTAGACCTCGTCGGTACCAACTTCGTTGGCATATCTGGTATGCAGTTTAGTATCACTTTTGATACTCAAGTGCTTGAGTTTGTTTCCGCTACCGGAAGCATCAATGGCAACAACGTCACGATGATCAACCTTGCCAGCTCGCCCAACGCTGTTCGGGTGGTTTACGCGCCTTTTAGCTCTACGGGATACACCGACCCGGGGCCTTTCGTGATTGGCCAAATCTGTTTCCGAATCCTGCAAAAGGTAGAAACGGAAATCGAAATAGGCGGCAGCCCAACACCGCTAGAGTTTACCGATGACATGGGCAACATCACCGAAGACATAAACGATGTAGACATCAATACCGGAACGATTAACGCTGGTGTTGTCGGGGCATCAAGCTGTACGGATGGCATCCAGAACGGCAACGAAACGGGCGTTGATTGTGGTGGCCCAGATTGCTCGCCATGTATGCCGACCTCAAACATGCTCGGCGTTGGGCTCACCGACGTTGAAGGAGCAGTGGGGGAAACCGTATGCGTTGACCTCGTCGGGACCAACTTCGTTGGCATTTCTGGCATGCAGTTCAGCATCACTTTTGATAGCCAAGTACTGGAGTTCGTTTCCGCTATGGGCAGCATTAACGGCAACAACGTTTCGATGATCAACCTTTCCAACTCGCCCAATGCGGTGCGGGTGGTTTACGCTCCTTTCAGCTCTACGGGATATACTGATCCGGGGCCTTTTGTTATTGGGCAGGTTTGCTTCCGAGTACTTCAAGAGGTAGAAACGGATGTAGTGATTGGCGGTAGCCCAACACCATTGGAGTTTACCGATGATATGGGAAACATCACGGAAGATATAAACGATATAGACATCAACAACGGAACCGTTAACTCGGGCAGCGGAAGTACGGCAACCTGTACCGACGGCATCCAGAACGGCAGCGAAACCGGTATTGATTGCGGTGGCCCAGATTGTGTGGCCTGCCCAACGAACACCTGTACGGATGGCATCCAGAACGGTAACGAAACAGGCGTTGACTGCGGCGGCCCAGATTGTGCGGCTTGCCCAACTTCTGCAGTATGTGGGGAGGGGTCCAGCTTTTTCAACCTCTGCGTTGAAGATATTTGTGATATACCCGCCAACGGCAACTTCTGTATGGACCTTACGGTGGGCAACTTCACCAACATCACCGGCGTCCAGTTTGTGCTTACTTACCCGGCAGCTAACCTCGAATTTGTAAGTTTTAGCTCTCCGGCATTGGGCGCACCGTTTCAACTCAACGAGTTTGCGGACGGAAACCTGCGCGCCATTTACATCGACGGAGACCAGAGCGGAGAGTCGCTTGACGATGGAACCGTACTGACAACAATTTGCTTCACCAACGAAACGGCGGGATCTACCGTAGTTGAGGTGGCCTCCCTCCAGGTGGGCAATACCAGCGGTATGGTAGCTGGGGCGGTTGGCAACGACGGCTCCGTAAACGCTGCAAGCTGTGGTGGAAACACCGCTACTTGTACAGACGGTATCCAGAACGGCAACGAAACAGGCGTTGACTGCGGCGGCCCAGATTGTGCGGCTTGCCCAACCTCCGCAGTGTGTGGGGAGGGGTCTAGCTTCTTCAACCTTTGTGTTGAAAACGTCTGCGATGTACCAGCCAACGGCAACGTCTGTGTAGACCTTACGGTGGGCAACTTTACCAATGTTACCGGTGTCCAGTTCACGCTTACTTACCCAGCGGCGAATCTGGACTTTGTCAGTTTTAGTTCTCCGGCACTAGGTGCACCATTCCAACTCAACGAGTTTGCGGACGGGAACCTGCGGGCTATTTATATAGACGGAGACCAGAGCGGAGAGTCGCTTACTAATGGTACCGTATTGACAACGATTTGTTTCACGAACGAAACAGCGGGGCCTACAGTGATCGAGGTCGCCTCTTTGCAGGTGGGCAACACCAGTGGTGTAGTAGCTGGGCCGGTTGGCAACAACGGTTCGGTAAACGCGGCAGGATGTGGTGGAAACACGGCCACCTGTAACGACGGCATCCAGAACGGTAGCGAAACCGGTGTCGATTGTGGTGGCCCAGATTGTGGGGCCTGCCCATCAATGGAATGTGGAACGAACGCAACTGATGTAGAAATATGTATAGGAAGCGTTTGCGCGGACGCAGGTGCAGAGGTTTGTGTACCAGTAATGGTTAACAACTTCGACGACCTTGGTGGCCTACAGTTCTCCCTTAATTTTACTGCCGCAAACTTGGATTATGCCCGCTTTAACACGCACCCGAGCCTCCAGAACGGAACAACCGTTGCTAGCTCCTCCGATGGGGTCGTTAGCTTGGTATGGAACGACCCTAATTTGGTAGGCATCAGTATAGACCCCACCGAGGTCGCCTTCGAGATTTGTTTCGATGTAGAAAACGCGGCCGCTACGCCGCTTACCTTCCGAGACCCAACCAATACCCTCCGGGCGTTCAACGACCAAGGTGGCCAGCTGCCGGTAAGCGGAAGCCCCGGTGCTGTAAACCAAAATTGTAGCACCACGGCAACCTGCTCCGACGGCATCCAGAACGGCAACGAAACCGGCGTCGATTGTGGCGGCCCAGACTGTGGGCCCTGCGGCGGCATGAACGGTAGCGAATGCGGAATGGGTACCGATGCCTTCTCTATTTGTATCGGTGATGTGTGTGATGTACCGGCCAACGGACAAGCCTGTGTAGACCTTTTTGTAGGCAACTTCACGAGCATTATTGGCTTCCAAATGGACATACTCTACCCAGGGGCTAACCTCGAATTTCAGAGCTTCACTTCGTCAGCATTGGGAGGCGAACTTCAGGGTAACGCCCTCTCAGACGGAGACGTTCGGCTGGTGTTCTTCAACTCCCCACTTGCCGGAGTAACACTGGATGATGGAACCTCTATCGGTACCATCTGTTTCACGAACCAAGTGGCTGGCACAACGACCCTAACGGGAGACAACCTCCGTGGTAGCAATACCAGCGGCATGCTTTCAGCCCCACCCCCTGTTTCCAATGATGGAGCAGTGAACGGGAGCAGTTGTAACGCTGGGGCTGGCTGTACTAATGGCATCATGGACGGCGATGAAACGGGCGTTGATTGCGGAGGTAGTTGCCCTACTACCTGCCCATCCGGAACAACCCCATCTTTCGATGTTAGCAGTGGTACCGCAGCAGTTGGCGAAGAGGTTTGTATTACAGTGAACGTTGATGACTTCACGAACCTGACCAACGTAGCAATGACGTTGAACTACGACCCTACTGATCTAGCACTGGTCTCCGTCACCGGAAACCCAATGTTGGCTTCCTTCGGGGCTTCCAGCGTTAACACCACTACGGCTGGCCAAATAGTTATAAACTACAACCCGCCTTCTCCGCAAACCTTGGCCGATGGCCAAGCCTTTGTAACGGTCTGTTTTACTTTACTAAACAACGGGCCAACCAACATCGACCTAACGGGCGTTACCGCTACAGACAACAACGGCAACACCCTAACAACAACAACCAACGGCGGTACAATCATGGCTTCGGGAACGTTTACCAACCTGACGCTAATGGGCGGAACGGCTTCAGGCCTCCAAGGCACTGAGGTTTGCGTAGACATTAACGTGTTTAACTTAGAAGACCTCGCAAGCTTGCAGTTCGCGATCAGTTATGATCCTGAAAAACTGTCTTTCACTACAGGGATGGGGACCGGCCAGTTGCCCGGCCTTCAGATCGCGAACCCGACCCCAGGTATACTGCGCGCAGTATGGTTTGACCCTAGTGTGGGCTCCAACTCAGTAGCCGATGGGAACAGCATTGCGAATGTCTGCTTCACGGTCCTTCAGCGATGTGACGCAGAAATAGGAATAACCGAAGACTTGCCTTCTTTCCGCATTAGGGCCGCAAACCCAAACAACGAGGCCGTACTACCTATTGATCGGGTATCGGGCAGGGTCAATGCGGGTGAAACAAGCTGTGGAAACATAGGCCCCGCTCCCAACCTTATCCTTGAGATGAATTCCATTGCTGGTCAGGTTGGTACAGAGGCCTGTCTGGACCTCAGTGCAACGAACTTCATCAACATGACGGATTTTAGTTTCTCTCTAGACTACGACGCAACCAACGTAACCTTTGCACGGGCAATAAACTTCGGCTTGGGAAGCATTAGCGCCGCTAACGTTACGAACCCAAGCGCAGGGGTTATTGTGTTCGACTGGAGTTCGCCTACCAGCGCAGGGCAAAGCATCCCGGATGGAAACACTATAGTCTCCTTCTGTTTCACGATAGACGAAGTTGATATTACTCCGATCAATTTCAGCAACAGCCCTACCCCCATTGTTGCAAGGAACAGCAACAACCAAGCGGTAGGCTTAGTCCCGATGGGCGGCGTAATCAACCCCGATGGGCAGGTCGTGATTTCGGGAGCTGCCTTGAACGACCCCGCGTGTGCGGGTGGTGCTGATGGTTCAATTACGCTTACGGTTAACGGAAGCAGTAACCTGACTTACCAGTGGTCTCCCAATGTGTCGAGCTCCGCAAACGCGACGGGCCTTTCCGCAGGAACCTACAATGTTACAGTCACCAACGGCGGAGCATCTACCCAAGGGTCTTATACCCTTCTTAACCCCGGGCCATTTGCCATTGAAGTAGCCAGCGTAAACGATGTAAGTTGCTCGGATGGGCAAAACGGTCAAATTCGTATTACTACTGTTGGCAACAACGGCCCGTTCAATTTTGACTGGAGCGGCAACCTACAAGATGGCCAAGGCGTAAACCAGCAGACGAGCCTCGGTGCGGGAACCTACGCTGTAACGGTCACTGACCGCAACGGCTGTGCCCGAATTTTGAACAACATTACGGTCGGAGCACCAACATCCCTGAACATTACAGGTACTCCCTTCAAGATTACGAACAATACCCCAGGCGGAGTTGACGCTGGAGTAACTGGTGGAAACGCACCTTTCTCCTACGCTTGGACGGGCCCCAACAACTATACCGCTAGTACGCAAGACATCAATAACGCTACAGAGCCGGGTACTTACTGCCTCACCGTTACGGACAACAACAGCTGTACGGATACACGATGCTTTGAGGTCTTCCGCGATGTAGAGATCACCTCTACCATCATCAGCCAAGGCTGTGCTGGGGAAAATAGCGGAGCTATTGATATTAGCGTAACGGGTGGTGATGGAACTTACACTTACCTCTGGACCTCAGGAGGAAGTTCTATTGCTAGCAGCCAAGATGTTAGTGGCCTCGCTCCCGGAGATTACCAAGTG
Source organism: uncultured Lewinella sp. (assembly GCA_937949535.1). Lineage (GTDB taxonomy): Bacteria > Bacteroidota > Bacteroidia > Chitinophagales > Saprospiraceae > Neolewinella. The sequence goes on from CALEDI010000053.1 coordinate 8,094, forward strand.
ATGATCACTAGTGGCGTATGTGAAATCACGCAAACCATCACCGTTGAAACGCCAGACCCCATTCTGTTGCCTGGCGCAACGAGTGGTGCGACTACCGGAAACAACGGTACAATTACCTTAACCCCATCAGGAGGAAACGCGCCCTATAGCTTCGTTTGGGATGACGGCCCCACCACCCAAAACCGTACGGGCCTAACCGCAGGCCAATACTGCGTTACGGCCACAGACGATGATGGGTGTTCGGCTTCAATGTGTTACAATGTTGCAGGTGCTGATGCTAGCATCGTAAGTGTAACCACCACCCCAGCTTTCTGCAACGGTTCAGATAATGGAAGCGTAACGATAATCCTCAGTGGTGGTACGGCACCTTTCCGGGTACGGATTGAACCAATAGGGCGGACGGCAACGTCTACCGACAGAGACATTGGCCTGAACCTAGCAAGCGGTACATACACCATATTCATCACGGATGATCAAGGTTTTGTGCTGGATACAACGGTAACGATTGATGCCTCAGATGCCATTACGGCAACCGCAACGACAACCTCTGATACCGAAGCCATTGGTTGTTCGGGGATGGTCAATCTCGACATTGCTGGCGGAACTGGGCCTTATACTGTTACTTGGAACGACGGCATGACTGGGGCTACCCGAAGCCTACTTTGCGCAGGGAACTACACCCCAACCATTACAGACGCCAACGGCTGTACCTTTGAACCCGGCACAACAACCGTTGGCCGGATTGACGAAGCACTGGTTGCTACTACAGACGTAGCTTGTGCGGACGGTACCGAAGGCGGTATCGATGTGAACATTACGGGAGGAGCGACGCCCTATACCTTTGCCTGGACCCGCGTTGGCGCCTCCGATATCTTATCCACCAACGAAGACCTCCGCGCTGCAGATGTAACCGGCGGCGTAACCGCAGGAGATTACACCCTTACGGCTACAGACGCCACCGGAGCAACACTGATGGTAAACTACACCGTCGGTATTTCGGCTGGCTTTAGCGTCACCAGCGCAGTTACTTCCAACTACAATGGCTTTGGCGTAAGCTGTGCTGACGCCAACGACGGGCGCATCGAAATCGCCATCAGTGGGCAAGGAGATTTCATGTACGAGTACCTACTCGATGGTGTTATGGTTGGTATGGACAGTGTACTTTCTGGCGCGGCCGCAGGTGCTTACACCGTTAACGTCATTGATGCAGGCGGCTGTGAAATCAGTAATACCCTTGAAGTAACGGCCCCTCCGGCCCTAGTATTGAGCGAGAGCATCACCCGCATTAGCTGTGGCAACTCCGGAGATGGCAGCATCTCCGTAGCCGTAACCGGTGGGATAATGCCTTACGCCTACCTATGGTCTACCGGAGAAACGACGTCCCGTATCTCAAGCCTCGAAATGGGCACCTACAACGTAACCGTGACCGACGGCAACAACTGTACAAGTATGGCATCTTATGCTGTAAACGGACCCGAAGACCTCGCAATAACCTTCGAAGCTATTGATGCTACTGAAGGTTGCAACGGCAGCATCCGCGTCATCCCGCTGGGTGGTAGCGGAAACTACCGCTACACCTTCCCGCAGTTGCCGACCCAAGGCAACGACCCGTTTGCCGAAGGCCTCTGCCCTGGTGTTTACGAAATCCAGATAACCGACGACAACGGCTGCCAGACGGTAACAATGACCGCCGAAGTACTGGACCGCCGTTTCCCTTGCTTAAGTACACGCGAGGTAATCACCCCCAACGGTGATGGCCTCAACGAAGCTTTCGTAATCACTTGCTCCGACGGCGACGATGCTATCGACAACAACCTCCAGATATTCAACCGCTGGGGGCAGCTCGTATACCGCGCAGCAGATTATGATTGTAGTGACGAAGACCGGGGCATAAATTGCTTCGAAGGAAGAACCAACGACGGTGAAATCCTACCCGAAGGGCCTTACTACTACGTTTTCGAGTTCCGAAATATGCTCGGTGAAGAGATGCAGCAACGCGGTTCTCTTACTATCCTACGCGATTAACTTTTTATAACCACCCGGAACGGAGCAGTTCACTGTCTCGTTCCGGGTGGCCCTTTTTATTACCATCCCTCCCAAAAACGAAAATTAAGCTTCCGATGAAAAAAATGCTACCCACCCTAGTTTTAATACTGGTAGCCCTTGGTGCGCTCCGCGCCCAAGACGAAGCCGTCTTTAACCACTACGTCCAGAACCCAATCATCCTTAACCCCGCAGCCGCAGGCTTTCTGGATGAGTACACCGTTCAGGTCAATGCACGGGCCGCTTGGTCTGGCTTTATCAATTCTCCCAAAACGGTGGCCGCTAGGCTCAACGGGCCGGTAGGTGATAACTTCGGAATAGGGGTTGGCATATTCTCAGAGAAAGCCGCCGGTATCCAACGGATGAAAGGGCAAATCGATGTTGCCTTCCGCTTCGGCCTCGGGAAAGAAGTGAAGGGCGTATCGCCTTTTCAGGCTGCTTTCGGGTTCTTGACGGAGTTTCAGCGCATTACGCTAGACGCCAACATCGTAAACAACTCCCGCTACGAACCGGGAGACCAAACGATCATGGAGTACCTTGAAGGCAAGAATGTTTTTGATGCTGGCCTCGGCATCTATGGCAGCTACCTCGAAAATACCTTCGGCGGCCTAACGATCAATAATTTGGTGGCTAACCGACTGAACGACATCTCTGGGTCTACTACTGATGAAGGCTTCAACTTCACCCTTTTGCTAGGGCACCGCTTTCGTATTGAAGACCTGAACGTTAACCTTACCCCAAGCGTGATGCTGCGCGATGTACAGAACGCGCCCTTCATGATGGATTTTAATATCCAAGCGGGCTTCCTCGATGACCAATTCATCGCAGGGCTCTCTTACCGCAACTTGGGCGGGCTCGGAATGCTGTTGGGTACCGAAATTAATGGCTTGCAGCTTTACTACTCCTATGACTTGGGCTTCAGTGAATTCCAGAGTTACAACAACGGTAGCCACGAATTTACGGTAGGCTATTCCATCGACCGAAAATCGATTCAGGAGAACCGTAAAAAGAACGCAATACAAGACAACCGGCGGTAAATTGCTTGTTTGTTGTGAAGTACTTACCTTTGGCTCGCGCTCATGCCCTTTCGGTGTGCGCGCGAGTTGAGTTTTGAGCTATCCCGTGTTGCCGCTCTATGGCAACACATTGCTATCTACCTATAAGTGAATACTGATGCCTCTGCTTTTCCGAGCAGCAGACATCTCTGTTAGCGCAGTTGCCTGACGGATAAGAGCTTAAATCGGTTTTTGGGATAGCCTCTCTTCCGCGATTCGGGAGAGGGGTTTTTTCTTGAACGCAAACCTTGGTATACCATGAAAGCAGCCTTCGTCCTTTTCAACGGCATTACGCTCCTCGACTTCATCGGCGTTTATGACCCGCTCAGTCGTTTGCAGTCTCAGGGGCACTTACCCGACTTTAGTTGGGATACTTGCGCCTTCACCCCCACAATTACAGATTCGTTCGGGCTTCGTGTAGAAGTAGATAAGGTAACGCCAGACCTTAGCGGATATGACCTTTTGATCGTGCCCGGAGGTTTTGGTACACGTACGTTGCAAGACGATCTTGCTTTTATGAGTTGGTTGCAAACCGCTGCGGATGTACCCCTCAAGACTTCGGTTTGTACGGGCGCTTTGCTGCTCGGTGAGGCAGGCTTCTTGAAAGGACACCGGGCCACCACGCATTTCAACGAATACGATGCGTTAGAGGGCTATTGTAAAGAAGTAGTACGAGAAGAGTTGGTAGACGACGGAGCCGTGGTTACTGCCGGGGCCGTTGCGTCTTCCCTAACGTTGGGGCTTTACCTCTGCGAGAAGTTTGTAGGGAAAGAAAAGACGGAAACGATACGCAAGAGCATGGCTTATCTTCATTAACGTGAGCGTCCGGTGCTTGTGGGCAAACCTAACGCTCATTAGTCTGTACCGCTTTCATTTGGCCTTTAACGCAGCACCATTATGTCTCCTGAAAAGGTACGGCTCTCGGTTTCCTGATCGTCTCGGTAAGTGACTTCAATAGAATAGACGTAGACCCCAATACCGAGGGGGTTACCGTTCTTGGTTCCGTCCCAACGATCATTGACGCTTTCGGAGCGGAAGACGGGGGCTCCCCAGCGGTCAAAGATCTCCATGGTGTACTCCAAAATTTCGATGCTGTTGTTGTACATGAGGCCGAACCTGTCGTTGATGCCGTCGTAATTGGGGGAAAAGGCGTTAGGGAGGTAAGCTTCAAACTTGATGCAGGGCTCAAGGGTAACTACGACGTTATCTGTAACCTGGCAAAAATCATCTTGCAACAAGGCTTGGATGGTTCTGGAAGAAGGTACGAGATAGCTCCGCCCGTTGGAGCCGTCGGGCCAAGTAAGGGTCCCCTCACCAACATCGTTGGGCCTGAGGATAAAGGGTACATCGTCACAAACCGTCGTGTCTGGCCCAAGGTCAAGTACAGGCGGAGCGTTGAAGGTAAGTGCTACAGAGTCTCTGGTAATACAGCCATCAGCATCCTCTACGTCAACGAAGCGGAGGCCGGAAGTAGTGAAGGTTCGGTTTGCATCTACCTCCCCGTCGTCCCAGGTAATAAAGCCTGCGTTGCTAGGGGATACGGAGACGGACAATACTTCTCCTTCGCAGGTTTCTTGATCTTCGCCTAGGGAGAACTCTGGGGCGGGTAAGAAGCGCACGTTTACGCTGTCTGCTGCGCTGCAAATGCCATCAGTAACGACTACTTTGAACTCTCCATCGGTTAAGGTGCTGAAGGTAGGAGCGAAAGATCCGTCTTGCCATACTCCGTTCATTCCTGCGTCAAGAACGACAGGTATGCCCTCGCACTCTGCTACATCTGGCCCCAGGTCAATAGCGGGTGGAGGGAGGAGGTCTAGCGCAAAATCCTTGGACAACACGCAAGAGCCGAAGTCAAACTCGACCATGAATGCTCCGCCGGTGAGTGTGTTGAAGTCTGGTCCGGTTTGCCCGTTGCTCCAGCTTATAGCATCTGCGGTTACTTGGGTAGAAAGGCGGAAGGTTTCACCTTCGCATATCTCATATCCGTCTACTATATCAAGGTCATCAAGGCTTAGAAAGGTCAGCTCAATGGTGTCGGTAGCGGTACAGCCCGCACTGTCTACGATTACGGAGTACTGGCCCGTACTATTGGTGGTAAAGGTTTGGTTGCTGCTGCCGTCTTGCCATAAATAGCCGTGGTTTGGGTTGCCAGCATTGAGTACAAAATTCTGCGCTTCGCAGAAGATTGAGTCATTGCCTAAGTTGACGATGTTGGGCGTTACGTAAACAACCTCTACACTGTCTTGGACAGGGCAGCGTCCGTTATTGGCTTCTACTACGTAGATGCCCGGTTGGTTTCCGGTAAAGGTGGAGTCGGTACTCCCGTCTTGCCACATAAAGCCGTCTGCAACAACGTTTGCTGTGAGGGTAAAATCTTCGCCTGCGCAGGCTACAACGCGGTCATCACCGATGTCTACAACAGGAGATGGGATGACGGTGACCATGATACTGTCTGATTTGAGGCAGCCGCCGAGGTCTACGGTAACGCTGTACTGGCCAGCAGTTGTAGCACTGAAGGTAGGGCGGGGGCTGCCGTCTTGCCAGAGGTAGTCTGGGAAGTTTAGGCCCGTATCTGCAACCAGTACTAAGGTGTCCCCTTGGCAAATGGTGGAGTCTTCGGGAAGGCTTACCTCTAGGGTTGGGGCATCAAAGATTACAATCGTATCTCGGGTGGAACAGTTGTCTTCAAAGGTTACTTCAACGTAGTAAGTACCTGCTTGGTTGGTGGTAAATACTGTATCCGTGGAGCCATCCTGCCATAAGTATGTCTCGTTGGGGCTGAAGTTGAAAGCGTTGAGGGTAACGGTTTCATCTTCACAAATTGCTCGGTCCAAGCTTAGGAAGCCAACGGTTTGGAACCGAGGCGCAGTCTCAAAGCGCCAATTCACATTAGAGCTGTCAATATTTGTACTTCGCGTCCCGGCGAAGAAGTCTGCCCCGCCGACACCGGTGATGTTGCGCATTTGTACGAAGTCGGCGACGATTTTACCTCCCTCTGGCACCTGCGCCCGCGCCTGCACACCATTGATGCTAGACTGCAAAGCGATAGGGGTACAGTTGCTCCCGATTGTTTTCCAGTACTCATTGATCGTCTGGTCCGCATCGGCCCTGAAGATGTAAGACTTTCCTGGGGCAAAAAGCAAAGTGTCGGTAGTCAATTCTAGGTCAATACGGCCATTGCCATTAAAATCGACGGTGCTGGCGAAGACGTCAACAATAGCTGATTGTTCCTGAAGAATACGGCCATTGCCCGCCGCGTCACTGAACAAGATCTTGTTGAAGTTGACGCCATAATCCGCCCTGATGGCGCCGGAAGAACTGGTAAGTTCAACCAACGAGTTTCCTGGGTCAATGGTGACATTGGCCGCACCATAAGCAGAAAAGGCCCCCGTCAAACCATCATAGTCGAAACCAAGCCGAAGGTGTGCATCCCCAAGGTTCATGAACTTAGGGTTGCGCCCCTGGAGGATGGTCATGCGCTGTAAGTCTCCGGTTTGGTCCGTAAAGTTCAGCGTACCCCGCTGATGAACGATGTTGTATCCGGTAAAGTCATCAATGAAAGTATACGTGCCGGATTGCTCAAAAACGAAGTCAAGAAAACTAGCTCCACCCATCGTGATGGTGTGGTCGCCTGCCCCGATAAAATAGGCCGGAGACGCGCCAAAGCTAAGATTTCCCGCATTGGTGAGGCTGCCCGCAATCCGTATCCGACCAACATTGAAAGAGTTGGCGTTCGTCAGGTCCGCCATCCAATTTATGTTGAAGCAATTAGCGAAACGGTCTCCGTTGTTGGCGATGGTGAAGTCTACGGCCAGGCTTGAGTTGCCGTCAATGACAACATTGTCGACTAAGGTAGGAATACATTCACCGCCTACACCACCGGATGTGAGCGACCAGTGGTTGATGTCTTGCCAATCTCCTTCGCCACCAACCCAGAAGAGGGTGCGGCTGGCTTGTGCGTTGATTTGCCAGCCCGTATTGCCTCCTCCATCTAAAGATGTATTTGCTGTGGCTGGGGCACCGCCAATGACTTCTATATCGCGCAAGTAAAGGCGTTCAAACGTTTGCCCTGCGGGCAATGAAAGCTGGGCAATTTCGTCTGGGGAAGAAGACCCGATACTGGTTGGGCCAGCCTCACAGCTTCCGTTCGCAACGAGTTCATTTACGCGCTGTATTTGGTCTGCTCGTAGCTCATAGTCTCGGCCCGGCGCGAGGTATAAGTAATTGAATTCGTTGTAGCCAGCGATGATGCCAGAATTGAAAAACGAGAGGGAGTCTACCCGTACCGTAGGTGTGAGCGCAGGGTTGAAAACACTTTGGAAAAAGCCACCGAACGGGATCAAATAATTAACGACATTGAGGGTTATGGTGTCTTGGCCATTGATGTTCACGTTGCCGCTTTGGCCAGCCTCAAGGCTGATGATGGAGTTGCCCGCCTCAAAGCGCAAGCTGTCTGACTGGAGGGTCATCTCGGAATAGAAGAAGCTATCTTGGCGGGATTCGAGGGTGACCAGAGAGTTGCTCAGGTAGATTTCCCTTGCCCCGCTGCCGAGGGAGTAGAAGAAATTGACGTTTACTGCCTGGTCATTGGTTCTGAAAACACCCGACAGGATGTTGAGCTCGTAGTAGACCCGCAGCGCGTCTTGCAGAATCCATTCGCCACCGCCTTCAAAATAGGCGTTGCTGTTGAGTTGCTGACCAGCCGAGGTGATGGTGTTGCCTGTTTGGCTGGAGGAGAAAAAGTAGTTCCCCTCGAAGGTGTGGTCCATGGCGGGGATGAAGGCCAAGCTTCCCCCAATTTGCATTCGGTTATCGTTTGGCCCAGCAAAGGCGGGGTTGAAGCTGGCTCCGACCCAACTCATATTGCGGCAGGCGGCGCTTTCTATGTCGATACTGACGGTCTGCCCCGGCCCGGTGAAGGAGTTACCGTCGAAGAAAACATCATCAGCCAACGAAGGCACACAGCCGTTGGCGGGGCCTCCGCTGGAGAACGACCAGTTGTTGCCGTCGCTCCAGTCTCCGGTTCCCCCGATCCAAAAAAAACGTTCATTGGGGCGGGAGTTAAAGGCCCAGCCGCTGTTTCCGCCTAGGTCTATTGCGTCGTTGACGGTAAAGGCCCCGCCGCCGCTGGCGGAGATGGCGCGTAGGGCTGCAAAATTGGCCGTGATGGGGACCGTTGCCGAGAAGACCGCCGGATTGGTAAATGCGGTACCAACGATGTCTATGGTTGCTTGGCAACTACCGTTGGCGATCAAGTTGCCGAGGGTGAAGGTTTTGCCGCTCTGGAAGTTGTACTCTTGGCCACCGTGTAGCTCCAACTCCCCGATGATGAAGTCGTCGCCCAGAAGGGTTCGGTGAAGAAGGTTCAGGCGAGCGAAACCCACGGAGGGTTCTGAGCCTGGGCCGTTTTGGTCTGTCCAATGACGAATGGTGGAGCTGCCGGAGGCTGAGCTCAATACAACTTCGTTGAAGTTTAGCGTGCCAGGGCCTTCAAAATAAAGTTCTACTTCACTTCCGGAGAGGTTAATTGTGGATGACCCCGCGTTTAATAGCAGGTTGCGTGCGTCAAGCCAGAGCGGTTGGGAGTTTAGGGTAGTGTAAGCACCAACGTAAGGGCGCCAAGTACTGGCGGTGATGTTGATGGTGCTCGCGCCTAGTTCTAGGCTGCGGATCGCATCGCCATCAGACCTGAAGTATTGAGTGGTGACGGCGCGGCCGCTGGTGCGAAGTGTGCCTTCGTTAAAGAGCAAGATGGAGTCAACAACTACGTCTCCCGTCAGCCGCCACGCTCCGGTGCCTGCAAACTCAAGGATGTAGCCTGCGGTGTTGCCACGAAAATCAACGTCATTATTGTCTGGCCCAGTGAAGGTAACCTTCCCTTCAAAGCTGTAGTCCATCGCATTGATTAGCTCAAGAGAACCGAAAACATTGAGGGTGACTTCCCGGGAACCCAAGAAAACAGGGTTGCCCGTAGCCCCAGCCCAATTCATATTGCGGCAAAAGTTTATAGTGTTGTTGACCCGAACAATGTCCATCGTGCCGGTAAAAGAATTCCCATCGAAGAAAACATCATCGTTAGAAGTTGGCGCTTGCGCGTGGGTCACATTTCCGCCAGAGGTCGTTGCCCAGTGGCTTATGTCCGACCAATCACCTGAACCACCGACCCAGAAGTAGTCGGCAGCAGCAGTAGGGGTGAACGTGTGAAAAATGCATACAAGCACCACAGCCACACGGGAAATGAAAGTTGGTTTAAACATGGTTGGTTTAAGAGACTATGGATACAAAAGGCAAAACAACAACAGTTTACAAATGTACGGTTTTAGCATTGGAGAGTTAACTGAAATGAAAGCTTTAGGTTGTAATAACGTGACTTACAGCACATATTGTATTTACCCCGACTACTGCTGTTTTGATTATTCTCTGTGCGCTCCTTAGGGCGTATCTTTGCGCCCCGCAACCAATAGGCCTTGCCCAGCGGTTAGCAAAAGTAGAAGCAAATCAGTTATGGATATTGTCGCAATCGTAGGCCGGCCCAACGTCGGAAAGTCAACCTTGTTCAACCGCCTCATCGGTACAAAGCAGAGCATCGTTGATGACCAAAGCGGCGTCACCCGAGACCGCCAGTACGGGGAGTCGAACTGGAACGGTAAAGACTTTGCCGTCGTGGATACCGGAGGCTTCGTACGCGGCAGCGACGATATCTTCGAGGCCGCTATCCGCCTACAAGTAGAGATCGCTATTGATGAGGCCGCGGTCATCATCTTCATGGTCGATGTAGCCACCGGCCTAACCGACCTAGACGAGGCCGTAGCCCGGATGCTCCGCAAAACGAACAAGCCCGTCATGCTCGTCGTCAATAAGGTAGACAACCACAGCCGCCTGCTCGAAGCAAACGAGTTCTGGAGCCTCGGCTTCGAGCACACCCACTTCCTCTCCTCCGTAACCGGTTCCGGTACGGGAGATATGCTGGACGACGTGGTCAACTTCGTCGAAAACCGCAAAGAAGAACCAACCGAAATACCACAAATCGCCATCGTTGGCCAACCCAACGCGGGCAAATCCAGCTTCATCAACGCCCTCCTCGGCGAAGAGCGCAACATCGTGACCGACATCGCCGGCACCACCCGCGATACCACCAGTAGCCGCTACGATAAATTCGACCGCAAGTTCGACCTGATCGACACCGCCGGCATCCGCAAAAAAGCCAAGGTCTACGAAAACCTAGAGTTTTACTCCGTCATGCGCGCCATTAAGGCCATCGAAAAAGCCGACGTCGTCGTACTCATGATCGACGCTACCGACGGCGTAGAAAGCCAAGACTTGGCCATCTTCCGCATCGCACAGCGCCGCAACAAAGGCATCGTGATCGCCGTCAATAAATGGGACCTGGTTGAAAACAAAGAGACGAACACTGCCCGCGATTACGAAGAAATTGTGCGCGAAAAGTTTGCCCCCTTCAATGACCTACCGGTCATCTTCATGTCCGTCCTCGAAAAGCAACGGATCATGAAAGCCGTCGACGCTGCCATGCAGGTACACGAAAGCCGTTCCCGCCGCATCCCGACGAGCCGCCTCAACGAAGTGATGCAGAAGGCCATGGAACGCTACGCACCACCCAGCTACCGAGGCCGAGAGGTGAGCATCAAGTACGTCACCCAACTCCCAATCGCCTACCCCGCCTTCGCCTTTTACTGCAACCACCCACAGCACATCCAAGAGGCCTACAAAAACTACCTAGAGAATAAAATCCGGGACAGTTTTGACTTTACTGGGGTGCCGATTTCTATTTTCTTCCGGAAGAAGTAGGTGGAAGAAGTAGCAACTGATTTGCGGAGAGTTTCGTTATCTTTAGACATAAAATCAAAGCTATGTTAGTTGCAGAACGTAAGGCTAATGTTCTTGAACGAGTCCAACAGGTCGAGGATGAGCAAGTATTGAAGATGATTGAAGCCATGCTTGAGGTTCACCTTGGGCAGGGAGACTTGGTTGATGCCTCACCAGAAATTCCAGCGTTTAATCCGCTAAACCATCATACACCAGAGGCCATTGCTGGTTTTGAAGCGCGGGAGGACTTTATTGGGTATGATGCCGATAGTACTCCATTGTACGGAAAAGAAGAAGCAAAAAAGGCTGATCGTTTTATAGAGGGAGTTCTTAATGGTACTGCTAAGGTTGTTACGCATGAAGAGCTTAAACAAAAAATGGAAGCAAAGTTTGAAGCATGGCAGCAACGTACAAAGTAATCTATTCACTTGATGCTCAAGCTCAGATTGATGAAATCTTAGACTATTACCTTGAAGAGCATTCCTTAGGATTGGCCGTTGCAATACAGAATGCTTTTTTAGACGCGCTGGAAAAAGCCGCAAAGATGCCTACCGCATATCCTATTGATACTAGGTTCGTTAGTGATTCTGGTAGGGAGTATCGGCGTGTCATAACCAAGAACTAGGCCCTGATCTACAGTATAATCGAGGTCATTGGAACAATAACTGTGGTTAGGGTTCACAGTGTCAAAATAGGGCCTGATTTCTTTGAAGAAAACCTCCCATGACCCAAAATACCTTCGCCCAAAAAGTCCTAGACTTCCACATCAAAACCCTCCAACCCACTTGGAAACTCCCCAAAGGCGTAGCGCTGCTCTACCCCTTCGCCGAAGCGGAGACCCAAGCCTGCATGAAGGTTTTCTACGAGAAATATTTCAGTGACAACCGAGACCGCATCTTCGTGGCGGGCATCAACCCTGGCCGCTTCGGGGCAGGCGTGACGGGCGTACCCTTCACCGGGCCGAAGATGCTGCGCGAGCAGTGCGGCATTGAACACGGCTTCACCGGAAGACCAGAGCTGAGCGCCGACTTCATCTACCGCTGGATCAACGAGATGGGCGGCCCACATGCTTTCTACCAAGACTTCTACATCACCTCTGCCTGCCCCCTCGGCTTCACGAAAAACGGCAAGAACTACAACTACTACGACGATAAGAAGCTCGAAAAAGCCATCCGCCCGCGCATCATCGAAAACTTCGACACCCAGCTCGCCTTCGGCTCGCGCCGGGAGTTCTTGCTCTGCCTCGGCGAAGGGAAGAACTACAAATTCCTGAAAGCCCTCAACGAAGAACGGGGATGGTTCGGTGAGGTGATCCCACTTTCCCATCCCCGTTACGTGATGCAATACAAGCGCAAATCGCTTGATGTGTATTTGGCGGATTACGTGGCGAAGAGCGAAGCAGCCCTCAGTGTTTAAGCATCTCGGCGTAAAACACAAGTACCAGCAGCGCTCTACTCCACCCGCGCACCAATCACCGGCCGGTCCATCTTAAGCGTCACAGTAGAATTCTTCGCCGAGTTGTTTTTGATGACCAAGTTCTCGTTGGAACGAATAGACATCTCCACTTTCCCGAAGCGACCAAGGCCAAAGCCCTGCATCCGTTTATTGTTGGCTTTGCTGCGGCCCGTCACGTCGAGGTCGCTCCCCAGGTTGCTTATCGTGAGGTTGAAAGACTCGCTGCTGCCCTCCCCAACGATGAGGCGCTGGCCGGGGGTGAGGGTAACTTTCACTTTCGTTTCCCCTGCGGCATCGGCGGTGGATGCGGTAGTAGCAGGCGATGGCACGGGCGCAGACGTAGAGGTGGGCGCGGCCGCAGGTGCAGGCCCAGTTGAAGGCAGGGTGATCTTGGTAGGCTTGGCTTCTTCGTCGTTGCCGACGTAGCGCATGCCCTCGGAGCCTTTCACACTGGAGCGTACCATGACCTTCACGGAGCGCTTGTTGTCGTTGATAAGGTGAACCGACTGCCCATCATCGACCTTAACCGTTTTTTTGCCCCGGCCTTCCAGCGTAAGGGTGCTGGCTACGCTGCCGTCGGCTTGGTCTATTAGTTGTACTTCTACGTCGCGGTTGCTTTTATTGGTCATGGTGGCGCGGTAGCCTTCCGTGCGGTATTCGCCGAGAATGAAGGTCTGGTTGGCCGGAATGGTGACCCCCGCCGTACCCTGCGCACAAGAAGTAGTAGCTACGAAGAAAAGAAGGAAAAGGGAAGTGAATAAACGCATAACTTACTTGTTTTTGGTAGAACCGTGCGGGCCGTACTTGAAGTAGCCAACGACACAGATCTGTTTGTGATTTGTTGATGTCACAAAGGAGCAGGTATTTGTGGGGGTACGCGCTTCAAATCAGTATTTGGGACGTCCCAGATGGTGATTTGGGACGTGTTAAGACACCGCTAACACGCATCAAGAACTAATGACTTCCAAAACGAGTTCCGTATCTTTGTAGCCATCATAACCAAGTAAGCGCATGAACTTTATTTCCCTCAAACTTCACCCCATACAAACCCTCCTTGCTTTGCGCTCACATCGTTCCGGTTTAGCCAAAGACAAGGGTGGTCGTACTTTAAGTAAAGGCTTATGGAAGTCCTTGCTCATTTTACCCTTACTCCTCTTCACCCTCACCCCCTTACTCGCTCAAGAGCACTCCGTTGCGCGCCAGTGGAACGAGGAAATGCTGGAAGCAATCCGTAACGATTTCGCCCGCCCCGTCGTCCACGCCCGAAACCTGTACCATACTTCCGCCGCGATGTACGATGCTTGGGCCCTGGTAAACAAAAAGGGCTCGCCCGCACTGATGAGCACCACCCAAAACGGTTATGAACTGCCCATTGAGCACTGGCTGATGGAAGACTACACAGACCTCGAAACGGCCTCCGACGAAGCAGTAAGCTACGCCGCCTACCGGATGCTCCATCACCGCTACCGCACTTCCCCCGGCGCAGACACCACCATCAAACGCTTCAATGCCTTGATGTTCGACCTCGGCTACGACACCACCTACATCGCAACCGATTACCTCAACGGACGCCCCGCAGACTTGGGCAACTACATCGCCGAACAAATCATAGCCTTCGGTATGCAAGACGGCAGCAACGAAGCAGGAGACTACGCCAACCGAACCTACCCCGACCCCGTCAACCGCCCCCTTTCATTTGAAAATGTATTCTCTATCTTTAGCGTCATTGATCCCAACCACTGGCAAACACTCCAGTTCTCAGGAACCATCATCGATCAATCCGGCAATGTTCTCGGCAACGCCTTATTGCCCTTCCTCGGCGCTGAGTGGGGCCAAGTAACCCCCTTCTCCCTAAGCGCCGAAGACCGCACCGATCCTACCCCAGAAAACCCCATCCGAGGCAATAACCCCGTCTACCACGACCCCGGCCCGCCGCCCGTTTACATCGCTGGCCGCCCAGATACCTTTGATATGTACCGCTGGGGATTCGAAATGGTCCTCAAGTGGGGAAGCCACCTAGACCCAACCGATGGCGTGATGTGGGACATCAGCCCCGGCGCACGCGGCAACTTCCAGGGCGACTACCCCACAGACTTTGCCGACTACCCCGAGTTTTACCGAGAGTATGAGGGCGGCACCTTCGGTGCCGACGGCCACCCCGTAAACCCTGCTACCGGACAGCCCTACCCGCCCAACATCGTACCACGCGGAGACTACACCCGCGTCCTCGCCGAGTTCTGGGCCGACGGCCCAGCCAGCGAAACCCCGCCCGGCCACTGGTTCTCCATCCTGAACAAGGTGATGGATCACCCCGAATTCGAATACAATTTCGCCGGAACCGAACCTATGGATACCCTAGAGTACGACGTAAAAGCCTACCTGACCCTTGGCGGAGGCATGCACGACGCGGCCATCACCGCTTGGAGCATCAAAGGAAAGTACGACTACGCCCGCCCAATCACCGCCATACGCTGGATGGCCAAAAACGGCCAAGCTTCCGAACCAGCAGACCCCCACTACCAGCTCTTCGGCCTCCGCTACGATAGCGGATATATCGAACGGTACTTCCCAGGGGTAGACGTGCTCGAAAACGGCACATCTCTTGCCCTCACCAAGGCTAAGTCTTGGATCGGGCCTCAAGCTATTGAAGACCCCCGAACGGATGTAGCGGGCGTTGGTTGGATCAACCCAACGCTTTGGATGCCCTACCAACGGCCAAACTTCGTAACGCCCAATTTCGCAGGCTACATCTCCGGCCACTCTACCTACAGCAGTGCCGCCGCTACCATAATGGAGGAGATCACCGGGTCGGCTTACTTCCCCGGTGGCGTAGGGGAGTTCGTTGCTCAGAAAGACTCCTTCTTGGTCTTTGAGCGTGGCCCAAGTGTAGACGTGGTACTCCAGTGGGCTACCTACCGAGACGCTTCAGACCAAACTTCGCTCTCCCGTATTTGGGGCGGCATCCACCCGCCAGCAGACGACATTCCCGGCCGCATCATCGGTATCGACGTTGGCGAAGACGCCTTCGAGTTGGCTAGAAGCATCTTCGAAGAACCCCTAACTGCCGTCTACAACAGCGAGGTAACCACGCCAGTGAAAACTTACCCCAACCCCGCCCAACGCGGACAGGAGATCACCCTCGAACTCCCCGCAGACCCGCAGGGGCGCACACTAGTGATTTACGACGTAAACGGCCGAGTAGTCGGTGGCTTAAAAGCCACCAGCCGAACCGTACACGTCCCTACAGATGAACTGGCTAAAGGAATGTACTTCGTGAAGTCGACAGACGGGAAGATTGGTAGTGTGTTTCAGGTGTTTTAAGCCTCCTGAAGCATCTCTAGGAAGGCGGCTGTTCTAGGACAGGACCATTGTTGGTTGTTTTGGTTTAGAAACATAGTTTCTGGGTTAATAGTTTCAGGCTCAATGCTTGTGGAATTGCTCTTTGTGACACTGGGGTTAAGCAAAGGTTAAACTTAGATTCAGGAAAGGCAGATTAGGCCCGATATGGTAACTTTTCGCCAAACCCTTTTTACCATGACGACTTCCAACACCTTATTCCTACTCTTCGCCTGTTTGTTGACAGCCATTCCACTCTCCGCGCAAGAGGGAGCGAACGCCCAGCCGACGGAAGAAATTGGCTTGCGACTTACCAACCTGCAAGACTTCAACTTGATCTACAAAAAGGAGCTGAAAAACGGCAACTTTCGGCGGTTACGATTTGCGGCAGCCAACGTTGGCCTGACCGTAGTCCAAAATACCGAGGCGGTTATTCTTAATGCGGGTTTATCGGCCGCAATCGGATGGGAGAAGCGCGTAGCGATAGCGGATAAGCTGGTGTTTCACCACGGTTGGGAGCCTGGAATCTCGTTGGGCTTTATTGCAACGGAGAACTTCAACCAGCTCACAGTAAGCCCATTTGTCGGCTACGTGCTTGGCTTCCAGTTGGCGGTGTCTGATCGGTTCATGCTTGGTTTGGAGGTAACCCCCTCCGCACGGGTGACGTACGCAACCCCAAGCGACGGTGTGGCCAGTGTTTTTCAAGCTAACGTGGGCTTCAATACGTCGGCGGTTGGGTTGACGGCCACTTATCGTTTTACCCGAAATTAGGATAGACGTGTTATTTTAGCCGAATGGATCCATATAAACCTACAAAAAGCGACTTCAAAGTAATCCGCGAACTGCTTGACATCGCCTTGGAACGAGAGTTCGTGCAGGGCCTAGAACAGGCGGTAACGACAATCAATGAATGGCGGGCCGAAGGCCCGGAGAGTGCGCGGGAGCACTACCATAAGGTACTCGAGGAACTCCATGACCACCGCAAGGAACTGGCACGCACCTATGATGGCTTGAACAATAGGAGAATGGAGTGGAGCATGGTGGCATTGCTCAATAAGGGCGTCCTCACAGCAGCCGACTTCCCGGAAGCTAAATCTGAATTGAAAGACTACTTCCTGCGTAGAGTAGAAGATTGGCATTCTTAAGCGATGTCGTTTTCATGGAATGGGAGAGGATAAGGGCGACGGCGCGCAGGATGCAAAGCCAGTTAACCAACAATGCCTATAACGAGAAAACCCCACTCAACACTGTTGAGCGGGGCTTTCTACTTCAGAGCCGTCCATCGGACTCGAACCGACGACCTATTCATTACGAATGAATTGCTCTACCAACTGAGCTAGGACGGCTTGCTTACGGTGGGGCAAAGATAAGTTGCGGCGTTAAATCGGCAAAGAGGAATTTTGGGCTGGGTTGAGGGCCTCCGGCCCGAACGCTCCCGAGCGGCAGCGAGGAGTAATGAGATGAACACCAACGGACCGGTTAAGATGCCTGAGTTGCTTACGTTCAACACAAAGGGGTTCTCTCCAAACTCGCCAGGCGAACTTTTTTGTTGTAGAATTAGCGTCGATCTTATCAAGAGACAAACTCTGATCCTAATAACCAAATCATTCCTTTAAAGCAGTGACAAAAAAGAATGTGCTTCGCAGTACTTCGTGCTCGACTGGCGAGTTTAGTACAGGTCAAACCCTATATCCCCTCTATAATGGCAGCCTTCAAACTGAATTTTCTTGGCGTTTTCGTAGCTCAGGGCTAGTGCGTCTTCGAAGGTATCTCCGTAGCTTGTTACGGCCAAAACCCGGCCGCCGTTGGTAAGGACAGCTCCGTCTTTGTTGCGCTTCGTACCTGCATGGAAGACTTTGCTGCCCTCTACATCTTCGACCCCTGTAATTAGCTTTCCTTTTTCGTAAGCACCGGGGTAGCCCCCGCTCACCAACACGATGGTGGCAGCTTGGCGCTCCTCAATGTCAATTACCGCTTGGTCTAGCTCTTCGTCTGCCATTTTCAGGCAAAGTTGTAGGAAATCAGAGTTTAAGCGCGCCATTACAGACTGCGTTTCGGGGTCTCCCATTCGGCAGTTGTACTCAATCACGTAGGGCTCGTTTTCTACGACAATAAGGCCGATGAAGATGAAGCCTTTATAATCTAGGTTTCTTTTCTGGATGCCTTCCAGCGTTGGTTTAATGACGCGCTGCTCTACTTTTTCCATCATCTCCGCATCCACGAAAGGCGGATGACTGACGGAGCCCATGCCGCCAGTATTGGGGCCGGTATCCCCCACCCCGATGCGTTTGTAGTCTTTAGCGACGGGCAGTACGCGGTAGCCCTCTCCGTCGGTAACCACAAAGACGGAAAACTCGATACCATCAAGAAAATCTTCTACAACGACCTCACTGCTTGCATCGCCAAACTTTCCGCCGAGCATAGCCTTTAGCTCGTCTTTGGCCTCTCCGCAGTCGTTCAGGATCACTACGCCCTTGCCCGCCGCTAGCCCGTCGGCCTTCAATACGATTGGGGGGGTGGCTTGGTCGAGGTAAGCGAGCCCTGCTGCTAGGTTTTCGCCGTTGAAGCGGCGGTAGCCCGCCGTCGGGATGTCAAACTCGGCCATGAACTCTTTGGCGTAGGCTTTTGAGCCTTCCAACTGCGCGGCCTCGGCGTCGGGGCCTATAAAACGAACGGTTTTTAAATCGGGGTCGGCCTTAAAAAAGTCCTTGATCCCCCTCACGAGGGGTTCTTCGGGCCCGCAAACAACGAGGCCTACCTTATTGGCCATCACTGCGTCTTTTACCGCAGAGAAGTTGTTGGGGTCAACTGCTAGGTTGGTTGCGTAATCACTCGTCCCGGCGTTGCCGGGGGCAACGTACAGGTTTTCACAAAGCGGACTTTCGGAAAGGCGCCAAGCCATGGCGTGTTCGCGGCCGCCGCCGCCTAAGAGTAGAACGTTCATTGTAGAAATTGATTATTGGCCGCGAAGGTAATGATAGTAGTGTAGTTAATGTAGTATTGCAGTATAGGGCAATCTTTGGATGTACGGACGCTTACCACTAGTACAGTGTAATTTAAATTTGTCGACTCTTGTGCTGGTGGATTTTATTGTCTGGCAAGGCGGTAAAACCGGAGTTTAGCCGTAGCTAAATGAGGATTTCACCAACGCAGCCAGCCGATAAAAGACGCCGCAGAAAAGGCGATGAAATTTAGATTACACTGTGCTAGGCAAAAACTATTATCACCTGAGTATTTCGTCGGTGCCTAAGTAGAGTTGCTGGGTGGTAAGGTACCAGTGCCGTTTAGCGGGGAGGATCATCCTGTCCACCGCTGCTTCGTCTTCTAACAGGATGTATTCTCCGGTACCTGGGCCGTCGGATTCGTGGTAGAAGGCGTACGCTTTTAGGGCAAAGGTTTTGGGGTCGAAGTAGAAATTCCAGACGTCTTTGCCTGTATTTGGTGCGTAAGTGACTTTCATTTCCAGCAATTCCTTGCCGTGAAACCAGACCTTATAAATTTGAGGATCAACGATGGTACCAACGTCGCGCAACTTCATGGGTAAGCCATAAAGGTAGGTGTAGTAATCGCGCATACCCAACATCCGCTTTGCCGTGAGCCCGAGGCGTTTTATGGTATTAGAGTCTACTTCGGTGTTGCCGTTTACGCTGTAGCCAAAGGTGTTTCGGAGGTAACGGAGTTGTACCTTTTCTTTACCGCGCACCTGCTGCATATCAAACTCATCTGTATGGGGAAACAACGAGAGCCGGGTATGGCGTATGGTTCCGTTGGGTCGGCTTTCTGCAATTTGCAACAGGTGGCTTTGCTTCAGCCAATTTCCTTTGGGGTCATGAAAAGCGATGCTGCGGTTCAGGACAGAATCAGCGGGAAGGATGTGTCGTTTCCGCGTCCATTCTTTGAGGCTCTGCTCGTTCATCCGGATATAATGCTTGTTCCCTGCTTCTTTTGCTAAGGCCAGACTGCGCTTCATCAACCGTTTCGCTTTTACCTCGTTTCCGCTCAGGTATTCAATTATGGCATGGTAGCGGGTTCTGCCAAATTGTTCTTCATCATTGGCTGCCCAACGATCAATCCATGCTTTTGCTTTTCGGATGCTGCCATTGTCTAGATAATACCGTGCGATGGCGTAGTACTCCTTTGGGTCTTTAGCGGGGTTGAGTTCGGAGGCGGCCCGGTCGTTTACCTGAAAATCTGTTGGCAGGTTGATGCGCAATACCAAGCGGTACCACTCCCACTCCATCACCAAGTCTGCTCCCTGAGGGCTTACGTTCATCCAGCGGTACTCTAGGGTTTCTACACGTTCAGGTAGGCGGTGAGGGCCTGCGGGTACGCGCATCAGGTCGCGTCCTCGTTTATAGCCTCTAGCGCCCCAGTGTTTTATGTCGCGGTTAAGCACCCATGTCCATCCGCCGCTATTATCAGGGATGATAAAAACGGCATAAGCGCCTTCGGGGACCAATTCGCCCCCGATCTTGGCGTCGCCGTCGATGGTGAGTATGGTGTTCTCGTTGGCTCCCGCTCGCCAGATTTCGCGCCAAGGTAGTAACGACCCGAAGATCTTACGCTGGCGTACGTTCGGGCGGTGATAATCGATGGACAGCTTGGTGTACCCAGCCTGAACAGTATTATTAGCTGGTGGGCTAGCAGCCGGGGCAACAAATTGCGCCCCGATCAATAGTGGCAACAAGGTTAGTAGAATGGTTAGTTTATACATGTCCTATGAACTCTAATGAGTTTTAAATCGGCTCAAAATACCATTTCATAACCTAAATACACATGCTTACCTGTTAATGATATCCTTGAACCTCGGCCGCTTCGGCGTAACGTTGCCCAAACGTTCCTTCTTCGCCGCTTCATACTGAGAGTAATTCCCCTCGAAGAATTGGATTTCGCCCTCATCCTCAAAGCTAAGGATATGCGTAGCTAAACGGTCAATGAACCAGCGGTCGTGCGAGATCACCAACACGCAGCCCGCAAAGCTGTCTAGCGCGTCTTCTAGTGCGCGGAGGGTATTGATGTCGATGTCGTTCGTTGGTTCATCAAGTAGGAGGACGTTGCCACCTTCGCGCAGCGTCATCGCTAATTGGAGGCGGTTGCGCTCTCCGCCGGAGAGCATCCCGATCTTCTTCTGCTGGTCTCCACCGGCGAAGTTGAAGCGGCTCAGGTAGGCGCGGGCGTTTACGCTGCTGCCGCCCACATCGATCATATCGTGGCCTTGGCTTACGACGTCGTAGATCGTTTGTTCTTTATTGGACAGTTGTTCGTGGCTCTGGTCTACGTAGCTAATTTTGACCGTTTCGCCGATCTTGATGGTTCCGCCGTCGGGCTGGTGCTCGTCCGTCAGTAGGCGGAAGAAGGTAGATTTACCGACCCCGTTGGGTCCGAGGATACCAACGATGGCGTTCTTCGGGATGTTGAAGGTCGCCTTGTCGAACAAGACCCGGTCTCCGAACCCTTTGGTTAGGTTTTCTACTTCGATCACCACATCACCGAGGCGTGGGCCCTGCGGGATGAATATTTCCATGTTTGCTTCGCGGTCTTTGCCTTCTTGGCTAGACATTTTGTCGTAGGCGGCTAAGCGGGCCTTGCCTTTACTCTGGCGGGCTTTCGGTGCCATCCTGATCCATTCCAGTTCTCGCTTGAGGGTTTTGCGGCGTTTAGATTCGGTCTTTTCTTCTTGCGCCAAGCGGTCGGCTTTCTGCTCCAACCAGCTGGAGTAGTTGCCTTCCCACGGGATGCCTTCGCCTCGGTCTAGTTCGAGTATCCACCCGGCAACGTTGTCGAGGAAGTACCGGTCGTGCGTTACGGCGATGACCGTTCCCTTGAAGTTTTGGAGGTATTGCTCTAGCCAGTGGACGGACTCTGCGTCGAGGTGGTTGGTAGGCTCATCCAGTAGTAGTATATCTGGGTTGGAGAGCAGGAGGCGGGCCAGAGCGACCCGGCGGCGTTCACCACCAGAGAGGACGCTCACCTTGGCGTCGTCAGGTGGGCAGCGCAGGGCGTCCATGGCAGTGTTCAGCTTGTTGTCTAGTTCGTAGCCGTTGCGGTTTTCGATTTCCTCCATCAGTTCGGCTTGGCGCTCGATGAGTTTGGTCATCTCGTCGTCGGTCATCGGCTCGGCAAACTTCATGTTCACCTCGTCGTATTCCTTCATCAAGTCAACGGTGTCCTGAACGGCTTCTTGAACGATTTCCTTTACCGTCTTGTTTTCGTCCAGTTCTGGTTCTTGGGCTAGGTAACCGATTTTGTAGTCGGCGTTGAAGACTACGTTGCCTTGGAAGTTTTTGTCCAAGCCAGCAATGATTTTCAGTAGCGTAGACTTACCAGAGCCGTTGAGGCCGAGTACGCCAATTTTTGCGCCGTAGTAAAAACTCAGCCAGATATTATTGAGTACTTTCTTTGAAGCTCCGGGGAAGGTCTTGGAGACGCGCTCCATGGAGAAGATAATCTTGTGTTCAGCCATTTCGTATTGAGGTTCGGGGGGTATCCGTTTATGGGTTTTTGCGAAAGTACGGAATGATTGGGTTATGCGTGTTTTTTCCGCATCTGCGGTTGGGTTCCGTAATCAGCAATCAGCGTTCAGCGTTTAGGGTTCAGGCCGCCTAATGTAACAGCGGCACCCTTGATCGCTGCCTGCCAAACCCTGTTGGGAGAATCTGCAACCTATTATGCAAACCGCCTCTTCGATATAAAACAGCAGACAGCCACACCCTTATATTCGCCCTTATGAAAGTACACGTCTACCACATCGGTAAAACCAATGAAACCTACTTGCGCGAGGGCGAGGCCGTTTACGCCAAGCGGCTCAAACACTACCTCCCCGTTACCTTCGAGGTATTGCCCGACGTTAAGGGGGCTGGCAAAATGAAGCCTGAGCAACTGAAGAGAAAAGAAGGCGAAATGGTACTCGGTCGCTTGCAAAACAGCGACGGTTTAATTTTGTTGGACGAAGGCGGCAAGCAATTCGGAAGTGTTGATTTTGCCCAATGGCTAGATCGGCAACTGCAACGCCCTTACCGTCGGTTAGTTTTCTTGATCGGCGGAGCCTACGGCTTCTCACCCGCCGTGTACGAACGCGCCAACGCCAAGTTGTCTTTGAGTAAGATGACTTTCAGCCACCAGATGATCCGGTTGTTCTTCGCCGAGCAATTGTACCGAGGGATGACCATTCTACGCGGAGAAAAATACCATAACGAATGAGACTTTGGTAGGGAAAGCCCATCTACCGTATCTTTACCTTTGCTCTTCCCCTTTTTTAAAGTTATCTCATTAATGAAATCTCTTCTCACTGCAATATTCTTGCTGAGCCTGACGACCATTTTTGCTCAGAACACCTACCACCAGATTATCCAAATGAATCATGGTGAGCGGTGGATCCGTAGTACGGCCGCTCAGTCTGCGGGAACAACTACAAGTGTGTTGCTCTACCAACACGGAGGTGCCAATATTTCAACTTCAGGAGGTTCCACGGGGCAAATAACCGACTTCAACGGTGCTGGTCATTACGACCTGAACCGGGTTGAACGTGTGAACGGTGACACGCTTTTTCTTACCCTCCCGATACTGAACAGCTACAACTCCCTGCACAGCCAAGTAGTTTTGTTCGAGGGTTCTACTTCAGTTACTATAACAGGAGATCATGAAGCTAGCCTAGCTTTCAATGGTCGTTTAGGAGGTATCATTTTCGTTGCTGCTGAAGACAAAATCAGTTTTGGTTCTGGCGCATCTCTCGACGCTTCCGGAGCGGGCTTTCGGGGGGGCGAGGCCATAGAGTCTAACAGTGATTGTAACCGTCTAACTATAGCTAGCAGCTTAGTATATGGCCCAGGGAATTGGCGTGGTTCTTCACGCGGAGAAGGTGTTGCTGCCGTGCCCACCAACCAACCATTGGGTCGCGCAGCAGCTGGCAACGGCGGCGGCGGCGGTAACGACCATAACGCTGGCGGTGGCGGTGGCGGTAACACTGCTCGCGGTGGTGTTGGTGCGCGCAACATCGTAATGGGCTTGTTCAACAGTGCTTGCCGGGGCAACTACCCTGGCCTCGGAGGCAACGGCCTCGAAGCAGACACCGACATGGTATTCTTCGGCGGAGGCGGCGGAGCCGGGCACGCCAACAACTTCCTCAACTCGGAAGGCGGTAACGGAGGCGGCCTAATCGTATTGTGGGCGCCTAGTATCGACTTTGGCAACTCCTCCGAACTAAACGTAAACGGAAGTGATGGCGGCGACGCCGATGGAGATGGCGGCGGCGGAGGCGGCGCAGCAGGCTCCATCCTCCTGATTGCAGGAACCCTAACCGGTTCTCCAGACATCCTCCTAGAAGGCGGTACCGGAGGTGACGTAACCAACCAACCCACACGCTGTTTTGGCCCCGGCGGCGGCGGCGGCGGCGGGCGGTTGATCAGCACCGCTACCGACCGAACCAACTATAACCCAGAGACCTCACTAGACGGCGGTGGCTTCGGTAGGCGCTTAGGCTCCAACGAATGCGCCCCCACTGATGAGCCCGCAGGCGAAGGAGAAGACGGAACCGAGGAAAACATCGATACCGCAATCCCCTTCGGAGGCTTCGTTCAAAGCGCAGATACCCTCTGCGGAGGGGAAACACTACAACTCATCGACGCTACCAGCGGCGCAACTAGGGTTGAATGGAGAATCTCACCCCAAGACGAAAGCCTACAGATAGACCAGTCTGATAGGGATTTGCGCGTTGTTACTTCTCCTCAAACATCAGGCACCTTCCGGGCAATTCAAACACTCTTCATCGACAACGAGGAATTCCCAGGAGATACCGCCGTATTTACCGTAGTACCTTCTCCGAACCTCGACTTTATCGCCGTTGTCTACAGCCAAGGAGCAGTCTTCCTTTCCATCATGGATGGCTATGGTTATGACTCGATCCGTTACAACTTCGGCGACGGAACCATCATAGACACCTCCGCCACCAGCCTCAACCACGCCTATACCGAGGCCGGAGACTATACCACCTCCGTAACCCTAATCAACGGGCGTTGTGGAGATCAAATCTTTCTGGACACTACCTTCGTCGTATCTGAATTCGCGGCAACGGATACCGACTTGAAGTTCGCCGAAGGCTGTGCGCCCCTAACCTTTACCATCACAGACCGCAGCACGGGGACTTTCTCAGACCGCCAGTGGAATATGCCCGGCGGAAACCCTGAGGTCTCTAACCAGATCCAACCAACCGTCACCTACACCGAACCCGGAGAGTACGACATCACCCTAACCCTCCTGAACGGCGTTGGGCCAGACACCATCCGGATCATCCCCGTAAGGGTCTTTGAGCAACCCGCAGCCGACGTAAGCTTTACGGTAGATACCGCAAGCGCAGCCTTTACTAACGGTTCTTCCGATGGGTTGGACTTCTTCTGGGATTTCGGCGACGAAAACACGAGTATGGAAGAAGAACCAGTCCATACTTATGAAGCAATAGGCACTTACACTGTTACCTACTTCGTAGAAAACGGCCCTTGCCGAGACAGCTCCACCCTCGAAGTTGTTATTGATGTACTCAGTGATTTAGTAGACCTCGAAGAACTCGGCGTTCGCCTGTTCCCCAACCCTACTTCGGGCCAGCTTACGCTTACCGGCCCCGCTCGGATTACCGGAGCCTTCGACATGAGGGGCCGCAGGGTCATTGCAGGAAATGAAGACCGACACCTTGACCTCTCTGGCTTACCGGCAGGTACGTACATGGTCTCCGTTTTCGCCGCTGATAAGACTTATTGGGTGCGGGTGATTAGGAGGTAACTACTGGCTAGCCCACTAGAGCGTAACCTCACCCAAACCCCTCTCCAGCAAGCCTCGCCTCCGGCTCGGCGGAGAGGGGCTTTTCAGGGAAAACGCTGCGCGTTTTACCACAGAAAGCTGTTTTGTTAACGTGAGGTTGGGGTGCCGGACGCTAATGGGCAAACCTCACGTTTTGTTAGCATAATAACAGACGTAGATCACCCTTCCATTACTCCAATATCCGGAAGGTCGTCCGTCGGTTTTCCTGGCGTTGCTCGTCGGTGCAGCGCTCACAGATACAAGTTGCGATGGGGCTTTCTTCACCGTAGCCTTTAGCTTCGAGACGTGCTGCGTCCACACCCTGCTCCACAAGGTAATTCACTGCAGCCTGCGCTCGCGCCTGAGAAAGCTGCTGGTTATAACTTGGCTTGCCCACACAATCCGTATGCGAACCGAGTTCGATTCTGATGGAAGGGTTGCGCTCCAAAAGGGCCGTAAGGTTATTGAGCGTCGGCTGGGCATCTTTCCGGATGAAGCTCTTGTCGAAGTCGTAATAGATGTTCTTCAACACGATCTCTTGGTTGCGGAAGATTTTTTCAAGTTCTAGCTCAAGTTCGTAGCGCTGTTCGGGCGCGTCGGGGTCTTTGGGCAAGTTTCGGCTAGAAAAAATGCCTTCGTCGGCCAAATATTCCTCCCGCTCAGCCCGGAACTGGTAGTTCTGGTCGTCCACCAATACCAAGCTCAAACGCCCTTCATCATCGGTATTGACGGTGCGCGATTGGTCTCCGATGCTGGCGATGATGGTGGCGTTCGCAACGGGTTTTACACCAAGAATGCGGCTGCGGTTGTTGGAGGGGTCTTCGTAAATTTTCTCTACCACCGTTACATCCAGTACATTTTTGTACTCGATTGGCGTTGGGTCGATCGGTGGCGGCGGCAGCACTTTCTGGGTATAAACGTAGATGTCGTCACTACCTGCTCCGCCCGGCCGCGAGCTACTGAAATAGCCTGTTGTGGTTTGGTCTAGCCCGCTCCCTTGGCGGCGAACGACGGAGAACGCGAAGTCATCCGCTCCGCTATTGACCGGCATTTTAAGGTTTTTCGGCGCGGCGTAGCGGCCGTTGTTGGTTGGCCAAGTGCGGAAGATGTCTAGGCCGCCCATTCCTTCTAGCCCGTCGCTGCTGAAGTAAAGCGTATCGGCATCAATGCTGGGGAACTGCTCATTGCCTTGGGTATTGATGGCGCGGTTCATCAGGATGGGATCGCCCCAAGTGCCGTCTTCTTGGCGATCAGCTACGTAGATGTCGTACCCTCCCCAGCCGTCTTCGAGCAGGGCGCTAAAGAAGAGGCGTTGGCCATTGGCGGAGAGCGCGGGGTGCATGTAATTTGCTCCGGGTTTGACGAAGGAAAGCAAGGTTGGGGCTCCCCAACCTTTGCCTGCGCGCTCGGCGCGGTAGAGGCCGCAGTAAGCGTCTTGGCGTTGCCCAGGAGCGGTGCAGCGGGTAAAAATCATCTCTTTTCCGTCGGCGCTGAAGGTTGGGGTTCCTTCGTGGTCGGTGGTATTCAAGCGGTCATCAAAAGCCTCTACGGAGGTGCCGCCTTCTAGATCGGTAGTAAAGAGATCGGTGAAGCCTCGGCCGGTCCAGTTGAAGGTTTCGTCGCCTGCGGCGGCGGAGCGATCGGAGGTGAAGACGAGGCGTTCCTCGAAGGCCACCGGGGCGTAATCTGCTTGGCGGCTGTTGAAGTCGGCGGGGCTAACGGTGAAGGCGCGTTCCTTGCCCGCTGCTGCTTCCTCCTGCCATTTTTGCGCTATTTCGGCACCGCTGATGTCTTTACGGAATTCATACTTTGACCCGATCTCGAAGCCCGCGTCGGTATAGACTTGGATGGCTTCTTCGTAGCGCTCCAAGCGCTTCAGGGCGGCTGCTTTTTCGCGCAGGGCTTCTGGGCCTGCATTGTTATCGTACGCTTTTTGGTACCAGCCAATGGCCGCCTCGTCGTCGGAAGTTTCTACGAGTGCCTTACCGAGGTTGAGCGCAATTTCGCCCTTCGCTTTACGGGTTTTAGCTTTTTTGTACTCCCGTTGCAGCATGGAGACAGCAACGTCGTATTGCTTACGGTCTACGGCCGTAGCACCATCGGTAATTTTGGCGGTATACGTACAAGCAGTGAGGCAGCAGAGTAGAAGAAGTATGGAAGTCAGGCGCATAAACGGACGAGCTTTTTCAAAAAACGGCTAGGAAAGGTGATTGTTGCCGTTTGGATGCCGCTAGTATAAGGATTGCATAGCTGGCGACTGTTTTCGGGGCGCGAGGGCAAGCTATTTCAGGTGCACACATTAGGCTTTTAGCGCTTGATTCGCGTTACAAGACTACAAGAAACCCCTACCTTTACCCCCAACAATGCAACCCTTCCTCTTCAACATAGGCTTCCTGGAGATAGAAATCTGGGATTTCTTCGATGTCTTCATCGTTGGCGTTCTACTCTACCAACTCTACCGCTTGCTGAGGGGCAGTATCGCTTTGAATATTTTCGTGGGCATGATGCTCCTATTCCTAAGCTATCAAGCCTTCAAAGCCTTGGGGATGGACCTCCTGAGCAGCATCCTCTACCAGTTCATCAACATCGGTTTCGTTAGCCTCATCATCATCTTTCAGCCGGAGGTGCGGCGTTTTTTGCTGCTGCTTGGCAACTCTACACTGCGGCAACGAGACTCGGTATGGAATCGTCTCTTGGGGCGCGAAGTAGACGAAGCCAATGGGCCTGAAATTGAGGAAATTCGTAGGGCTTTCATGAAAATGGCTGGCTCCCGAACCGGTGCCCTTATGGTGATCACCAAAGACGCAGACCCCGACACCATCGTGACCGGCGGCACTCCTTTGAACGCCGACATCAGCTACGGCCTACTCGTCAGTATCTTCCACCGCGAAAGCCCGCTACACGACGGGGCCGTAGTAGTCCAAAACCGGCGTATTTCCCGTGCAAGCGCCATCCTGCCCGTCTCGGCCAGTACCGACCTTCCCAAAAGTGTAGGCCTCCGGCACCGAGCCGCCGTTGGCGTATCTGAAAAAATCGACGTCGCCTGCTTCATCATTTCCGAAGAAACCGGACGCATCTCCTTTGCGCGGGCCGGAGAGCTGGAGCGCGGCATCTCCGAAGCCCGGTTTACAGAGTTGTTGCGGGTTTCGCTCTAACGACCAATTCATCCCCTACCTTTACCTCGTGGCCCAACGAATTA
>CALEDI010000054.1 GCA_937949535.1 uncultured Lewinella sp.
ATCCGGTTTGCGGAGACGTACTTTGCGGATAGCCTGCAAGGCTATACGACCTACATTTTCCCCGAAGCACTACCGCTTAGCGTTGGGTCCTTCTACGTAGGTTGGGAGCAGCAGCGCGCAGACCGCAACATTGGGGTAGGTTTTGACCGCAACAACGCGCCCGAAAACGTGCAGTGGTTCGACAACGGTAACGGCTGGACACCCATAACAGGGACAACGACGGGCGCCATCATGGTTCGGCCCTTGCTCTCTGGCTTCGAGGGCTTCACGACCAGCGTACCGGAGTATACCGAAGCCGACGCCCTCGTTGATGTATTCCCGAACCCAACAAACGGAACCCTGCACCTGCGGCCGCGCCCAAATACGAACGCCCACCTGAGCTACAAGCTCTACGCCCTCACCGGTGCGCTCCTGACCGAAGGCCAAGTTGCTGAAACCCTCGATATGCACCACCTACCCGCAGGCATTTACCTACTAGAAGTGACCGACGGAAATGCCGCCAGCCGACACAAGATTGTGCGGCGTTAATCATTTTCGTTCTTGAAGCGTTTTCGAGACAGTTCCGGCTTCGCGCCGAAAAACACTTTACTACTAAACCAAAAACATAAAAACGATGGACGCAACGATCCAAGAAATCAAAGAACGCCAAGCAGGAGACACGCAAGACTACGTTTTGCTTGATGTACGCGAAGATTACGAACGCTCAGAGTTCAACATCGGCGGCATTCACGTACCGCTAGGCGACCTGATGGGCTCCTTTGATAAACTCGCTTCCCACAAAGACGACGAACTGATCGTGTATTGCCGCAGCGGCAAACGCTCCGCGATGGCGGGGCAGTTGTTGCGCCAAGCGGGTTTCAGCAATGTTCGGAATTTAGAAGGAGGGATGATTGCTTGGCAGGCATCCTAGCATTAGATTGCAAACCGCTATACATCGACTAAAACCCCCTCCCTAAATCCCTCCCCACGGGGGAGGGACTTGTGAAAACGCTACGCGTTTTAGCGTAATGGCCACTTAATCAGCGTCAATGTATAGCGGTTTGATTAGATTGATAGTGGGTAGGCATTAATCTACCCGCTATCAGCCTAACTACCTTCTCCGCATCACCTTAGCCTCAAAGCCTGCGCCAACGATCTGGCTAGCAAGTCGCTCTGCGGCGCTGAAACGATCTGTCTGCCCCGCAAGGGCAACGGCATAAGTGCCTCTGTTGAATTTTTTGAGCTGGGTATCACTAAATCCTGCATTGCGTAGGTCTTTCACGCGCTGCTCGGCATTCGCTTTTTGGCGAAAGCTGCCCGCGATGACCAAGTAACGGCCATAACTGGAGGAAGTAGCGTTGGCGGCTTGGGCCTGGCGTGTGCGTTCGGCACGAGCGGCTTCGGCCGCTTCGGCATCGAGGGTCGCTTCGCGTTGGCGAGCGGCTTCGGCTTCGGCGGCTTCGCGCTCTTCGTCTAAGCGAGACTGGCGGCGCGCTTCTTCGCGTTCGGCGGGGGTGAGTTCACGGAAGCCATCATTGGTTCCGTCGCCGGAAGTCGAAGATTCGTTTCCTGCTGTAGCGTCGTAATCCGAAGAGGCGTCGCCGTTGTTGGTTCCGTAATCAGACGACTGGCCGGAGTTGGCCGAAGCATCGGCTTCGCTGTTGTCTTCGGTGGTAGCTCCGTAATCAGACGACTCGCCAAGGTCTGCCGGTACGTCGTCTTCATTATTGTAATCTTCTTGGTTCAAAACAATCGCGTTGGAAGAGCGAGCGCGATTTTCTTGGTCGACTTGCATAGCTTTATAGAACAAAAAACCGATTGTTACTAAGCAACAGATTAAGACAATAGGAATAAGAATAGATGTGTTTTTCATATAAATTTAGTTGTTGAACCCCAAAATTAGGGGCATTAGTACAATAAAATGGGGATTAACCCCATTTTGCCTCCACACGAAAGGCGTAGTCGTTATGTTTGTATATATGTAATGTACTACCTTTCGCCAAAATTTGTTCAAGTGTTTACTTTTTGGAAAGACCATTTTTGGAGGGCTCCCTATTTGGGAGCCCTCGTTTTTTTGGCGGGTTGCAGGTTACAAGTTGCAGGTTGCAAGTTACAGGTTGTCCCGTCTAACCTGCAACTTGCAACCTGCAACCTGAATAAACCATTACCTTTTATCTGCGTTCCGCAATAATGCCAAACATCCGTAGTACGAACATGACCAACACCCCACCAGATGATGACCCAACAGCAGCGAGCCGCAAGGAAGACCACATTGAGTTGGCCTTCCGGAGCCAAGTAGACAAGATGGCGTTAGACGAGCGGTTTTACTACGAACCCCTTCTGGCGGCGCACCCCGAGCCGGGGTCGTTACCGCAGGTAGACTTTGGAGCCAAAAAGATGAAGGCACCGCTCTGGGTAAGTAGTATGACAGGCGGAACAGAGAAGGCTTACACGATCAACCAGAACCTTGCGCGGGCGTGCAACGAGTTTGGTTTGGGTATGGGGCTTGGGTCTTGCCGGCCGTTGCTCTCCGGTACGGAACGGCTTAAAGATTTCGACATTCGCCCGCTGGCGGGCGAAGACGTGCCGCTGTACGCCAACTTAGGCGTAGCGCAAATCCAAGAGTTATTTGCGGCGGGCCGAGAGCAAGAGATGCGCCAGATGTGCGACCTTTTGCGGGTAGATGGCTTGATTGTTCACGTAAACCCCTTGCAAGAAGCCATGCAGCCAGAAGGGGATTTCTTTACGGAATCGCCCCTAACGACCATAAAGGCGACGCTGGCGGCACTGCCCGGTTTGCCCATCATCGTTAAAGAAGTTGGGCAGGGGATGGGGCCGGAAAGCTTGGCGCAGTTGCTGCGCCTGCCTCTGTTGGCGGTTGATACGGCCGCCAACGGCGGCACGAATTTCAGCAAACTGGAATTGCTGCGAAGCGACGATGCGAGGCGGGAGGCTTTCAGCCCCATCGTGAACGTCGGCCACAGCGCAAGTGAAATGGTAGGGTGGGTCAACGACATACTGGCTGATGAAAACGAAGAGGCGCGGCCGCAGGTGCAATGCGAGCACCTCATCATCAGCGGAGGCTTGCGGACCTTCCTAGACGGCTACTACCTCACCGAAAAATCTAAACTGCCCGCCATTTACGGGCAAGCATCGGCTTTCTTGAAGTACGCCCGAGCGGATTATGCGACGCTGCAAAGCTACGTCGGTGCACAAATCCGTGGGCTTGAACTGGCAAAAGCATACCTTCGGGCGAAATAAGTCAGATAGTCATGAAGTCAGATAATCAAATAGTTGCTACCGCACGCCGGAGACTGTTTGACTACCTGACTGTTTGACTACCGGACTACCTGACTGTTTGACTATCTGACTACCTGACTACAAATGACCGACCCCAAGAGAATCAACGGCTTTAGCCGACTAACCAAGGCCGAGCAACGCCATTGGCTAACGGATCACTTCCTCCGCCCAGAACAAGGCGAAGAGCTAAGCCGTTTTGACGCACAAGACGAAACGTTGCAGGGCGTAATAGACAACTTTAGCGAGAACACCGTTGCCAACTTCCCCTTGCCGTTCGGCGTAGCGCCGAACTTTGTGGTGAACGGCAAGACCTACGCCGTGCCGATGGTGATTGAGGAATCCAGTGTGGTAGCGGCGGCCTCCGCCGCAGCGAAA
Source organism: uncultured Lewinella sp. (assembly GCA_937949535.1). Classification (GTDB taxonomy): domain Bacteria; phylum Bacteroidota; class Bacteroidia; order Chitinophagales; family Saprospiraceae; genus Neolewinella. The sequence continues at coordinate 3,655 of CALEDI010000054.1, forward strand.
TACTGGATGGCGAGGGGTGGCTTCCGGGCCGAGGTCATTGCGGCGGAGAAACTGGGGCAGTTGCACTTCCGTTGGAGCGGCCACCCGAGCCGGAGAGCGGCGCTTTTACCCGCCCTCTGCACCCGCGTCCGCGCCCAAACAAAAGCCCTCACCGAACGTATGGAAGCCCGAGGCGGCGGCGTGCGCAACATCACCTGGAAACACCTCCCCGAAGTATCCGAAGATTACTACCAACTGCTGGTTAGCTTCGGTACAGCCGATAGCATGGGGGCCAACTTCATCAATACCGTGCTGGAAGCCTACGGCCAAGAACTTCGCAACTGGGCACTGGATTGTCCCGACTTGGCGGAAGACGAACGGAACTTGGAAGTCATCATGGCCATCCTCTCCAACAATACCCCGAACTGCGTCGTGAAGGCTTGGGTAGAGTGCCCGATCTCCGAAATGGCCATCCCGAAAGCCGGAGTTGATCCTCATGATTTTTCGCGCCGATTTAAGTACGCCGTAGACATCGCGCGGGAAGACCCCTACCGCGCCGTAACCCACAATAAAGGCATCATGAACGGCGTAGACGCGGTGGTGCTGGCTACCGGAAACGACTTCCGCGCCATCGAAGCCGCTACCCACGCTTTCGCCGCTCGCGACGGCCAATACCGCAGCCTGAGCCAGTGCCGAATTGATAACGATATGTTCCGCTTCGAGCTAACGCTCCCTCTAGCACTCGGCACCGTTGGCGGCCTAACGAAGCTGCACCCGCTAGCCAACGTAGCCCTAGATGTACTCGGCCGCCCCAGCGCGCACGAGCTGATGGGCGTGATGGCCGCTGCTGGTTTGGCCCAGAATTTTGCTGCCCTGCGCAGCCTAGTGACTACCGGCATCCAGAAAGGCCACATGAAGATGCACCTGCAAAACATCCTCTCTTCCTTCAACGCAACGGCCACGGAGCGGACACTAACCACAGAGCGGTTTAGCGGAGAAACGGTTAGCCATCATGGCGTGCGGGCGTTTTTGGAGGGGTTGAGGGAGGCGTAAGCGGATGCCTGAAACGGAGTGTCGCTTACCGACATTTTCCCGCCAGCTTTTAAAATCAGGCCATGTAGCCCCCTTGCCTCCGAACAAAATGCCGCCTCAAGACTTAACTAACTGGCAAGTTTGCCGACAAACCAATAACCAACTCATCATGCGCAAGCAACTATTCACCCTCGCGGTAGCCATCACGGCACTGCTTTTCACTGCTGGGCTTTCTGCTCAGATCACTGCGCCATCTGCTTCTCCGACCGTAAAGATGGAGACCAAGATAGGCATGACCGACTTCCACGCCACCTACAGCCGCCCAGGCAAGAAAGGCCGCGACCTGTTCACCAAAGACGGCCTCGTACCTACGGGCGAGATCTGGCGTACGGGCGCAAACCAAGCTACCAAGTTCACCTTCGGTGACGACGTAACCATCATGGGCAACGAAGTTCCTGCCGGCGACTACGCCATCCTGACCAAGCCAAGCGGCAGCAACTGGGAAGTGATGATGTTTGCTTACGAAAGCGGTAGCTGGAACAGCTACGTAGAGAAGACACCAGCGGCTACTGTTACCGTTCCTGCGAAGGAAACCGGTATGTCTGTTGAGACCTTCACCATCGTTACCCAGAACCACACCATGGACGGTGCGGATGTAGTAATCATGTGGGGCAACACCATGGCTGCGATCCCCGTAAAGACCAACGCGAAGGAAGCTGTAATGGCACAGATCGACCGTGTGATGGCTGGCCCAAGCATGAACGACTACTACCAAGCTGCCTCTTTCCTAGCCGAAAACGGTAAGGAGAAGAAAGCCCTTGAGTACATCACGAAGGCCAACGAAATGGGCGGAGACAACGCTCGCTTCTGGATGGTTCGTCGTCAGGGTCTCATTCAGGAAGCGCTCGGTATGAAGGCGGAAGCAATGGCTTCTTTCAAGAAGTCTATGGAGTTGGCTGAAAAGGCTGGCAACATGGATTACGTTCGCATGAACAAGAAGTCCCTCGGCATGTAATTGCCGCCTCGGATTTCTCCGAAAAACAAAAAACCCACCTCGGCTTCGCC
>CALEDI010000055.1 GCA_937949535.1 uncultured Lewinella sp.
AATCGCTCTAAATCTGAGATGCTGTTCTTAATTCCTGCTATCCCGATTTTGGCTAATAGGTTGAGCGGTGATCTTGCTAATGCGGACGCTTCTACATATTTATAATAAGCTGAACTAATAGTGCTCTCACCTTCTCTTTCCATGAAAGTCGCATACAGGTAGACTATTTTCAGACTAATAGTATCGCCTTTATCTTTTTCACTAATAATAGGAAGTATACGCTCAAAGTTATCAGTCACTTTGTCTATTTCTCTTTTTTCGTACGCACGAATCATCCGGCCTACAAACAGGAAAAGAGAGTCACAATGTTCCGTTTCTATACAAGTCATAATGCGTTCCTCACTTGGCACATTTAGCACTTCTGGCGTGTAAGCGAGTTTAAAGGAACAGCAAGATGCTTTGGCGTTTAAGCTCAGTAGGCTAAGGCATAGGAGGAGGAGAAGCTTTTGCATCCGCACAAAATACGGATATTCTAAATTTTCGTAACCAAGGCCATTGCTGTTGTGGTGCTACGTGCTTGGCTAAAGCAAAAAAAAGCCACCCGCTCAATGAGAACGGATGGCCTTTAGGTCTTACAAAAAGCAATTGCTTACTCTTTGTCGTCTTCGTTGTTGCTGAGCTGCTCGCGGAGCTGCTCGAAGGCAGACAGATCGCCCAGCGTAGAACGCTCGATGCTTGCGGAAGTCTTCTTCAGCACCTTGCGGGTGTTGTCGCGTTCTTGCTTTTCCTCTTTGTACACCTGGTCTTTCGCTTCCTTGCGGATGTCGTTGACGTAGCGGCTGTGGCTTACGGTGAGGCGCTTGCTGTCGCGGTCGAACTCGATCACCTTCACGGTCAGCGTTTCGTCTACGTCTGCAATCGTACCGTCTTCCTTACGCATAAGCTTGATCGGTGCGTACGCTTCGAGGCCGTAAGGCATCTGAACGATAGCGCCTCGGTCGTCTTTGCGCAGAACGGTCGCTTCGTGGTAGCTTCCTTCTGGGAATACGTTCTCGAAGGTATCCCAAGGGTTCTCTTCGAGTTGCTTGTGGCCAAGAGACATCTTACGGTTGTCTGTATCTACCTCAAGGACCATCACCTGGATGTCGGCACCCACTTTCGTGAATTCAGACGGGTGGCCGAAGCGCTTGGTCCAGCTCAGGTCGCTGATGTGGATCATACCACCGATGCCTTCGTTGAGTTCAACGAATACACCGTAGGGGGTCAGGTTCTTAACCTTACCCGTGTGGGTCGAGTCAATGGGGAATAATACGGAAATCCGGTTCCAAGGATCTTCTGCTAGCTGCTTAATGGAAAGCGACATTTTGCGGTCTTCGCGGTCGATGGTAACGACTTTCGCGCTCTTGGTTTCACCGACGGTGAAGTATTCGCGTGCGTTGATGGGCTGGTTACTCCAGCTTACTTCGCTTACGTGAACGAGGCCTTCAACACCGGGCTGGATTTCGAGGAAAGCACCGTAGTCTTCGATGTTGACCACTTTGCCGTCCACGGTAGAGCCTTCGCCGATGGTTTCGTCGAGGACTTCCCATGGGTGCTTCTGTAGCTGCTTGAGGCCGAGGCTGATGCGCTTCTTGTTCTCGTCGAAGTCCAGTACGGCCACATTGACCTTCTGGTTGAGTTCGAGCACGTCGCTTGGGTGGTTGATGCGTCCCCAGCTGATGTCTGTGATGTAGAGTAGTCCGTCTACGCCACCGAGGTCGAGGAATGCACCGAAGTCGGTGATGTTCTTCACGATACCTTCGAGTACCTGGCCGCGTTCGAGGGAAGCGATGATCGCTTCGCGCTGCTCTGCGAGGTCGCTCTCGATGAGGGCTTTGTGAGACACTACTGCGTTCTTGATGGTTTCGTTGATCTTGACGACCTTGAACTCCATCGTTTTACCAACGTACGCATCGTAGTCAACGATCGGCTTGATGTCGATCTGTGAACCAGGGAGGAAGGTCTCTAGGCCGCCACAGTCGGCGATGAGGCCACCTTTGGTTTTGCTGATTACCTTACCGTTGATGACGGTACCGTTGGCGTAAGAATCACGGATGCGATCCCATGCGCGGAGGAGCTTTGCCTTACGGCGGCTCAATACGAGTTGTCCTTTTTCGTCTTCCTGCTGCTCAACGTATACCTCTACGGTATCGCCGATGGCGAGTTCGGCCTGGTCACGGAATTCAGAGATGGGGATAAGGCCATCAGACTTGTAGTTGAGGTCTAGGATCACATCACCGGCGATGATGTTGGATACCTTGGCGCTCATGATCTCCGCTTCGGAGATGTTGGTCATGGAGTCTTCGTACTGCTTTTCCATCGCTGCGCGCTCCTCTTCGGAGTAGCGGCTGGCTGCGGAGCGAGTAGTCATGTTCCAGTTGAAATCAGCATGGCCTTCACCGGTAGCACCGCTTTGGTCTGCTTCGTCGATTTCAACACCTTCTTCCTTTACTTCTTCGGTAAGTACTACGGCTACTTTGGTAGATTCCTTACGGATTACTTTGGCGGTAGAATTGGTGTCTTCGTCGGTACCGATTACGATACCAGCGGCCGCGTCTGCAATTTCTGCTACGGGGGCTTCCGCTTCTGCTACTTCAGCGGTGGCTTCGGCAGTTTCTTTTACTTCTGCGACAGCTTCAGCTGCGGCTTCGGTGGCGGGTACTTCTTGTGTTTCGGGAGTCTCCGGCGTCGCGTCGGTCGCGGGAGTGTTGTCGGTTCCTGCTTCTACTACAGGGTCCTTATCATCATCCATCATCATAGGGATGTGAAATTTTAAATGGTTATATACCGAGATGCTTCGGGGGCATCTGTTCCCCACTCTTCCCAAGAAAGCTTGGTTAAAGCCGCGCAAAGGTACGACCTTTTTTAATAATGCAAGACTTTTTTTGCGCGGCCGCAGGATGCCATGTGAGGGACTTAAGATCAGGGCGTACAGTACAGATCAGAACGTCCTTCATAGGGATGTCTTCCCTGCCCAACACCTCGCCCTGCACCCGCGCACCGTCGCCCTAAACTAATACTATTGCCATCGAAGCGATGCGAGATTACAAGATGGGGGAGTGGGATTTTATACAGAATCCTAGCGAAGCCTATAAGTGTTTCTATCTTTGCCCTGATTATGGACGTACTCTTACTTCAGGCCGGCATTTTTATTGCCAGTATCGCAGCACTGCTGTGGGCTAGTGATAAATTTGTGGAAGCAGCCGAAAACATCGGGCTTTCATTAGGGATTTCACCCTTTATCATCGGTGTAACCATTGTGGCTTTCGGTACTTCTTTGCCGGAGTTGGCAACGAGCATTGTTGCCGTACTAGACGGTACCCCAGAAATCGTGATTGGCAATGTAGTAGGGTCCAACATCACCAATATAGCCTTGGTGCTTGGGCTTACGGCCGTTGTGGTTAAGAACATAGATTTGGAGTACAATCTTTGGCACATCGATATTCCCTTCCTTTGGGGTAGTGCTTTCCTGCTCTATTTTGCGGTTATGGACGGCAATTTGTCGATGTATGAAGCCTTCCTTTTCCTCGGAGGTATCGCTATATTCCTCTCTTACAGCCTGAAAGGCCAAGACCGGCCAGACAAAGAAGACCGCCCTTCGGCTAGCTGGAAAGATTACCTGTTGCTTATTGCAGGCGGAGCCATCGTTAGTATTTCTGCAAGCTATGTTATTTCAGCGATTACAGAAATCAGCATCATCCTTGATATTGCGCCTACGGTGATCGCGCTTTCAGCCGTAGCGATCGGTACCAGCCTCCCGGAGGTGGCCGTCAGTTTGGCTGCGGCCCGCAAAGGCAAGGCCTCTATTGCTGTTGGTAATGCGCTAGGCTCGAACATTTTCAATACGTTCATCGTGATGTCCATACCTCGGTTTTTCGGACCACTGGCTTTCCCGGATGATATCATCACGATTTATCTACCCCTGATGATCGTGATGACGATCCTCCTTGGCGTAATGAGCAACAACCGCAAGATCACCCGCTGGGAAGGTTTGGTTCTTATCCTGTTTTACCTCTGGTACTTTGGTGCCATCATTGAGAACAGCGGAGCTTAAGCCCTCTTATTTAGAAAGATTCTAATTGTCTTTATACGTGCCTATGACAGAAGGAGGGCTAAGGGGTTTCTACCTTTGCCTCCAAGCCCCTAGGACTAAACTATGCTCCAGCACGTTCACATTCTCACCCTTACTCATCGAAATGCCAAGCTAAAGGCAATCGGGACAATTGTTGCGGCCTTCGAGGCAGACGATAAGCTGCGCGAGCGGCTTACTTCCCTAAAGGAAAGCGGAGCGGTAGACGAGATTTTTTACCTCTCAACCTGTAACCGTGTTAGCCTACTGTTTACCACCAAAGAGGAGGTAGACCAAGCTTTCCGCGAGCAACTACTTATGGCATCGGAAGTTCCAGTAGCCATGATGGAGATGGAGCACCTACGGGGTATGAAGGCCGTCTATCACCTCTTCGAGGTCGCAGCTTCCATCGACTCATTGGTTGTTGGAGAGCGCCAAATCCTCGGCCAACTCCGCGAAGCTTATGAGCGTTGCCGGGCGTGGGGCCTGATCGGGGATGACCTACGCATCGTTTGTGACCGGATCGTTCTGGCCGCAAAAGACGTTTACAGCAGCACCCGGATTGGGGAAAAGTCTGTCTCCGTCGTCTCGCTTTCTATGCAGCAACTACAGCAGCACCAGCCGGGCCCAGATGCGCGTATTCTGATGATTGGCGCTGGGCAGACGAACCTTCTGGTAACCAAGTTCTTGAAAAAAGCAGGTCAGCAACACCTAACGGTGTTCAACCGTACGCTTAAACGCGCCCAAGGCTTGTCTAAAGCCTTCCCCCAAGGAGAAGGATACGCCTTAACCGAGATTGAGAAGTATAAGGATGGTTTCGACGTACTGATCGTCTGTACTGGCTCAGCGGAAGCAACCGTTACGCCCCAGCTTTTTCAACAGCTCCTAGCGGGCGAAGACCCGCGTGATAAGGTTGTCGTAGACCTAGGCGTTCCGGCGGATGTAGCAGAAGCCACCGTTACTGATTTTGACTTCAAGTACGTCGGCATCGAACAGTTGCGCACGCTTGCTGAGAAAAACATGGATTTCCGCCGTACCGAAATCAAACTCGCCCACGAGGTATTGCATAAGCACCTCGGAGAGCTAGAGTCTGATTACCGCCAAAGATTATTGGAACGGGCCATGAGCCACCTACCGCAAGAAATCAAAGCGATCAAGCATACGGCCGTAAACCAAATCTTCGCCAAGGAAATCAAAGACCTTGACCCAGACACCCGCGACCTAATGCTGCGGATGATGAGCTACATGGAGAAGCGCTGTATCGGTATCCCCATGAAGGCAGCTAAGGAAGCAATTTTGGGGTGATTTACTTTATTCCCTGCTCCTGATGCACTCCGCATGTACGGCATCACTACCGAACTACAAGACTACATCACTATCTTGCGCCCTCACAAGAAAGTTACCCCATCATGGAATACGTCTACCTCGCTGCCAAACACGCTCACTCCGGTCTCCGGTGGGTAGTTTTGGTTTTGCTCATCCTCACCATCGTAAACGCCCTCGGTAAAAGAAACGGCGGCACTGTCTACCCCGCCAAGAACAAGCTAGCCCTTTTTGGGCTCATCTCCGTCCACGTGCAATTGTTGCTTGGTTTGGCGCTTTACTTTTTACTCAGCCCACTCGTAAGTTTTGAGGAAGGCGTGATGAGCAACTCCGTCACTAGGTTTTACACCGTAGAGCACCTCGTAGGCATGGTCTTGGGTATCATACTGATTACGGTTGGGTACTCGAAGGCAAAGCGCCAAGCTGGCATCAATAAAGGCTGGAAAACCGTTGGTATCTTTTACCTTATTGGTTTGGTCGTGATTTTGGCTTCTATCCCTTGGCCGTTCCGAGACTTGGGAGCGGGTTGGTTCTAAAACTGCTGCACATTACGCCCGCACAACAAACCCAAACCGAGCGCCCTCCCCATCAACAATCAAAAAGCAAAGCGAGTCGCTGTTCTTTTTGTAGACATCCCGAAAGGGATCGATCTTCTCTGGCGGAATGACCGTTTTGGCGACCAGTTCTTCTAGGGTAGTGATGTTGAGTTGCCAGTTGGTACCGCGTTTGGTGTTGATTTCCGTTACGGCAATGCCGGGAAACTGCTCACTTGGCGCACCGCTGAAGGCGAAGAAAATCGGGTAGTTGCTAACGCCTTCGTCTACTACTGTCTCGGCCGCTTCTGAGAGTTGGTCGTGGAAGGGCTGGACGTCCGTTTGTAGTTGTACCCAGTCGTTTTTCAGTTCTGCCATGGTTGGGTTGTCCGTTGTGGGTTATCGTTTGTTTCGGATTGAATAGATGAAAGAGCGCGTTTCCTATCCTAAGGCGCTAGCCGCTCTCGGTTCCACGCGCCGTTCTCGTCGCGGCGGTACACCAGTCGGTCGTGTAGGCGGCTGCGGCGGCCTTGCCAGAACTCGATGAGTGAGGGTACAATCACGTAGCCTCCCCAGTGTGCTGGGCGGGGCAGTGTGTCTTCGTTAGCGTACTTTTCTTCAACCGCTTTTTGTTCCGCTTCGAGTACGTCTCTGCCGGAGATGACCTCGCTCTGGTTACTGACCCAAGCTCCGATTTGGCTCTTGCGGGGGCGGCTCTTGAAGTAGTTGGCCGAAACCTGATCGGCCACTTTTTCTACGCGGCCTTCAATCCGTACTTGCTGCTGTAGTTTCAACCAGTTGAACACGGCAGCAGCATTGGGGTGAGCGGCTAGTTCTTGGCCTTTCCTGCTTTCATAGTTGGTGAAAAAAATGAAGCCCCGTTCGTCCATCTGTTTCAGCAACACAACGCGGGCTGCGGGCGTGTTCTGGTCCGTAATCGTGGCCAGTACCATCGCGTTGGGCTCGGGGATTTTGCTGTCTTGTGCGTTTTTAAACCAAACGCGGAACAGTTCAAAGGGGTCCTGCGGAGCGTCGGCTTCGAGAAGCTCTCCGGCTTGGTAGTCTTCTCTTAAGTTGGTGGCGTCTATTGGCAAGGGGGGGAGAAATTTAGTGGTGTAGCTTGGTTGTAATATCGTCTCTCCAAGATAAGCGTCGTTGGGAGAAGTTTTACGGCTAACCTGAATAATGCATAACCAAATGCACGAAAGGATGTCCTTAGCGGCAACGATTCCGCGTTGTTAGTACAACGGAAACTTGCCCATAAACGAATGCACTTCTCCCCGAACAGCCGCAACAACCGCCTCGTTCTCAACATCGCAAATAATCCGGTCAATCCATTCTACCGTTTTCACGCAGTCGGCTTCGGTGAAGCCTCGGGTAGTGATGGCTGCCGTCCCGATCCGGATGCCGGAGGGGTTCATGGCGGTCTTCTTGTCGAAGGGGACCATGTTTTTGTTGAGGGTAATGTGGGCGGCGTTTAGGGCGTCTTCTGCTTGGGTACCGTTCACGTTTTTGTTGCTCAGGTCGATGAGCATGGAGTGGTTGTCTGTACCGCCGCTGATGATGTGGTAGCCTTTATCGACGAGGGCCTGGGCCATCGCTTGGGCGTTCTTGATCACCTGCTTACCGTATGCTTTCCATTCGGGTTTGAGGGACTCGCCGAAGGCGACGGCCTTGGCAGCAATCACGTGCTCCAACGGGCCACCCTGCATACCGGGAAAAACGGCACCGTTCAGGATACGACTCATCTTGAACGGCTTGCCGCTCTTCTTGAAGACGCGGCCGAAGGGATTGTCGAAATCTTTGCCCATCATGATGATGCCGCCGCGCGGGCCGCGCAGGGTTTTGTGGGTGGTAGACGTCACGATGTGGCAGTGGGGCATCGGGTCGTTGAGTAGGCCGGCGGCGATTAGGCCGGCGGGGTGGGCGATGTCGGCCAGCAGGATGGCGCCGACTTCGTCGGCGATTTCGCGGAAGCGGGCGTAGTCCCAGTCTCGGCTGTAGGCCGAAGCACCACAGATGATCATCTTGGGCTGCACCTCGCGGGCTTTTTCGGCGACCTTGTCCATATCAACGCGGCCGGTGGCTTCTTCTACGCCGTAGAAGTGGGCCTCGAAGTGCTTACCGGAGAAGTTGGCTGGGTGGCCGTGGCTTAGGTGGCCGCCGTGGGCTAGGCTGAAGCCGAGGGTTTTGTCTCCCGGCTTGAGGCAACCGAGGAAGACGGCGGCGTTGGCCTGTGCGCCGGAGTGGGGCTGCACGTTGGCGTACTCGGCGCCGAAGAGTTGGCAGAGCCGATCTATGGCGAGTTGCTCTACCTCGTCTACTACTTCGCAGCCGCCGTAGTAGCGTTTGCCGGGGTAGCCCTCGGCGTACTTATTGGTCAGGCAACTTCCCATGGCGTCGATCACGGCCTGAGAAGTGAAATTTTCCGAAGCGATTAGTTCGATGCCGTTGCGTTGGCGGTCTAGTTCGCGTTCGATGAGGGAGAAAACGGCGGTATCGCGGCTCATAAAAAGATCATTTGTTTGCCTTGGGGCTGGCACTCGTTATTAAAATGCGAAATTACACCTTATAATGGCGGCGGTGGCAATCAATCATCCACTAAAATTGTTAGTCATTTACGATTTTCAGATCACGCAGCGTCCTTCTCTTATGCCTCAGCAATTGATTTCACTTTCTATGATTTTTTTCTCGGCCAGTGCTTCTTTGGCGCGGACGCAGGTGCGGAAGATTGTTTTTTTTAAAACACCCCAAGCCCCAAACCCTTCCTCGCACCTGCGGCCGCGCCTCATGGTCCTGCTTTTCCTTTTGCCCCTGCTATTTACCACGCTTTCCCTCGATGCTGCCACGCGCCGCTACCGCCTAAGCTGGCGCGCTGACCCGGCTACGAACATGAGCATCGGGTTCGAACTCTACGGCGGTGCTACCAGCGCCCGCGTTGTGTACGACACCCAAGACCACGGCCGAAACGTAGGCAGTTACCGCTTCACCGCCAACGCCGCCCGCAGCGTAAACCACGCCGGAATGCGCAATGTATTCGTCCGGCTAACCGCATTGCGGCCAGCAACAGTCTACTACTTTTTGGTGGTAGACGACAAAAGCGTGAGCCGCCGGATGAGCTTCGAAACCCCACCCACAGACCCCAAAATCCCGCTCAGCATCATCGCCGGAGGGGACAGCCGCAACAACCGACAGGCCGCCGCAGCCGCCAACCGGCTAGTGAGTAAGCTCCGCCCTCACTTCGTGATGTTCGGCGGAGACATGACCAATATGGACACTCCCACCGAGTGGCAAGCTTGGTTTGACGACTGGCAAATGACCATCACCCAAGACGGACACCTAACCCCCATCGTGCCCGCCAGAGGAAACCACGAACGCGCCAACGCTTCCATCAATAACCTCTTTGATGTCCCACACCCAGACATTTACTACGCCCTCAATTTCGGCGGCGGGCTGCTACGGACCTACACCCTCAACACCCTCTTCCCGCCCGGCGGGCACCAACTGACCTGGCTCAACTCCGACCTCTCCCGTACCCCCGCTACCTGGAAAATCGCTCAGTACCATCACCCGATGCGCCCACACACCCGCTCAAAACCAGAACGCGATGAACTGACTGCTCTCTGGGCAAGCCTCTTCACCCGCTACGGCATGGACCTGGCGGTAGAGTCTGATGCGCATACCGTAAAACAAACCTGGCCCATCCGCCCCAGCCGAGAACCCGGCTCCAGCGAAGGCTTCATCCGAGATGATGCGCGCGGAACCGTCTACGTCGGCGAAGGTTGCTGGGGCGCGCCCCTGCGCGCCAACGACGACGATAAGCCCTGGACCCGCGCCAGCGGCCGCTTCAATCAGTTCAAATGGATATGGGTAGATGCCTCCCAAATACAAGTCCGGACGGTAGACATCGACCGCTCCTACGGAACAATAGCCGAGGTGAGCCTCCAAGCTCGTTTCCAGAGCCCTCCAGGGATTGTGTACTGGAAGCCAGAGGGTGTCGGGGAAGTCCTCCGCATCACCCCACAAAAGCAACCCGCTAGTTCGGACACCGGCAACCCACTCACAGACCGTTCCCCCTCCATGCAAAGCACGCCCGCTCCGCCAGCCATCTTGCAGCGCGACGCCGCTAATGCCGTACAGGTCAGTTTCAAGATGCCCACCAACGGCCAGCCACAAATACTGGTTGTAGATGCAGGCAAGAACCTCCTCTGGCAAACAAAACTGCCTGTGCGCGGCCCAGGGCCGTATGCCGAAAAAATTACGCTGCCTGCGCTACCGAATGCGCGAGGAATGGAGCTGGTGGTTCGGGGCGGAGGGAAGGTGTTGGCTAAGTATATTCTGCGGTAAAGGCTAGTGGGCTGGCCCACTAGAAGCTGCTACCCGGATTCTCCTTTTCGCTGAGGTACTGTTCCGTTTTAGCACGTTCTACCTTATTGTAGAGCCGTTCGGATTCGTGACGGTCGCGGGTAACTTTAGCCAGCGTAAAGCAAGCACTGACCGTGAAAACGAAGCCCATTGCTAGAAAGCCTTTGACTGCAAGGCTGTTTTCCAGCAACACGATTCCCGCTAGCGTACCTACGGTAGCAACGACGAAGGCAATCCAAGCCATATTGAAGAAAGACTTGCTGTTGGAATGGTCGATAATAGTGTGCGACATAATTCTCTGTTTTGCACGAAAG
>CALEDI010000056.1 GCA_937949535.1 uncultured Lewinella sp.
GGTTTGGCCTTCGGCCAAACCAGCGGAGAGAAATCCAAAGAGAAATTCACGCTGCTACTATGCGCTCTTGAATTTCTTGAGGGCTTCGGTTAGGCGGGGCAGCACTTCGAAGAGGTCGCCCACCACGCCATAGTCAGCCGCTTTGAAGAAGGGCGCTTCGGGGTCTTTATTAACGACTACGATGGTCTTGGAGCTGTTCACGCCCGCGAGGTGCTGGATGGCGCCGCTGATGCCGGCGGCGATGTAGAGGTTGGGGTGGATAGCGACACCGGTTTGCCCAACGTGCTCGTGGTGAGGGCGCCAGTCGCTGTCGGCTACTGGGCGGCTACAGGCGGTGGTAGCGCCTAGTACTTCGGCCAGGTCGTTGATGACACCCCAGTTCTCTGGGCCCTTCAGGCCCCGGCCTCCGGAGACGACGAGTTCTGCTTCGGGTAGGGGAGTGATGCCTTCGGCGCGTTTGGTGCTCAGTACCTTCACCATCGGAGCGGGTAGGTCTAGGCTGATGCTTTCAACCCCAACTGCACTGCCGCTTTCTTCTACGGGGATGGAGTTGCCGGCTAGGCTGATGACTTTTGTGTCGGTCAGGATAGAAACGTCGGCAAACGCTTTGCCGGAGAATACGGCCTTACGAACCGTGAACTTATCACCCTCGATGACGGGTACGGCTTTAACGCCTGGGGCGGAGCCAGCGTCTAGGCGGGCCGCTAGGCGGCCGGTTAGGTTCTTGCCCGTGCTGTTGTGGGAGAGGACGATCACCTTCGCGCCCAGTTGCTGGGCGGCTCCGGCGATGGCGGCGGCGAAGACGCCGCTGTCAAAGTTGGCGAGGGCCGCATCGGCAGCGTTGTAGACTTTGCTTGCGCCGAAGCGACCGAGATCGCCTGCGTCTTGTACGTCTCCCAGCGTGAGGGCTACGCATTCGGTGCCCATGGCCGCAGCCGTTTTCGCACCGTAAGTGACCACCTCGTGGGCGGCTTTCTTAAATTTTCCGTTGGTGGCTTCTGCGAATACCAATACCATCGTTTTATATTTTGGAGTCGGCCTTTTTAGGGCCAACCGGTTTTTAAATTTAGACCATCAGAACCGTTCAAACAACGCTTCCAACGTGTGGTAGCAACTACTACATTACTACCAAACTACCTTACTGCACTACTAAATAACCTTAGCCTCTTCGTGTAGCAAGCGAACCAGTTCTTCCATATTTTCTGGCTCTACCAGTTTTACGGCAGATTTAGCTGGGGGCAGTTCGTAGCTAGCAACCTCCGTTGTGGCGGGCGCGGCTACGGGCTCCACAACGTTGAGGGGTTTGCGCTTGGCCATCATGATGCCGCGCATATTGGGGATGCGCTGCTCGGCCATGCCTTTGGCGGCACTGAGGCAGAGTGGGGTGCTGGCTTCTACCACTTCTACGCCGCCTTCAATGTCGCGGGTGATGGTTGCCGTGGAGCCGTCCATTTCTAGCTTGCTCGCTTCGCCGACGTAGGCGGTGCCGAGTAGCTCGGCAACCATTGCGCCTACTTCGGAGCCGTTGTAGTCGATGGTTTCTTTGCCGAAGAAGACGATGTCGTAGCCTGCTGCTTGGGCAGCGATTTGCTTAGCGATGTAGAGGCTACCGCCGCCTTCGCTGTTTACGCGGATGGCGTCGTCGGCACCAATGGCGAGGCCTTTACGGATCACTGCGTCGTTGTCGGCTGGGCCTACGTTTAGTAGCGTGACGGAACCGCCACCGGCTTCTTTCAACTCTAGGGCGCGTACGAGCGCGTACCACTCATCGTAGGGGTTCATGATGTACTGCATGCCGCCTTTGTCGAGGTCGGTCTTATCAGCAGTCAGCTGAATTTTTGTGGTAGTTTCGGGCGTCTTACTGACGCAAACGAGCATTTTCATAAACTTCGATTAATTACGTTTTTAAGGCTGGCACGATCCCTTATATGGCTGCCAGTTTCTCAGCTGGTTTGGGCGCGGGCGCAGGTGCAATGAAGAACCCGCTGAGCGCAAAAAAGGTTAACAAGCCTGCTCTCGGGCCGCAAATATAGGCCCCTTCGGACGGCCACGAAAGCCATTCTAGCGAATTTTCGCTAGAAAAGATTGTGCGAAGCTGCTTATTGCACAAATTTTACTTGTAAAAACCTCGCTCACCCCAGCTTTTTTGTGGAACTTTGTCGGAATTTATTTGGCGGGGCTTCTCGCTGCAAACTACGGGGCTATTTTAGCTTCAAGTGTGGCCTTTTTATTCCTTTTATGGCTGCACTGACTCAACCACTACCATGAGCAACTTTTCTCATCTTTCCAACGCCAACCCTCGTTACATCGAGAATTTATACCAACAATTTATCGCTGATCCGGATACTGTAGATCAGAGTTGGAAAGACTTCTTTTTAGGCTTCGACTATGCTTCGGCCAACCAAAACGGCGCGGTGGCTAAAAACGATGCCGCCCTGCCCAAAGCGGCAGACGGAAGTACCGACTGGGAGCATGTAGGAAAAGAGCTGAGCGTCTTTGCGTTAATCAAGGCGTACCGAGTACGCGGCCACGTAGATGCTGCCATCGACCCCATCAACGTATTCGATGACCCAGATGCGATCTTGGACTTGGCTAGGTTTGACCTCTCCGAAGCGGACCTAAATACGGTATTCAAAGCTGCGCAGCAGCTACACCTCGCGCCTAGCCCCCTCAAGGAAATCATCGCCCAGCTAGACCGTATCTACCTCGGCACTATTGGCTTCGAGTGTGACCATATCTTTAGCCGCGAGAAGCGCCGTTGGTTGCGTCACCGCATTGAAAAGCGCGACCCCAACAACCCTTACAGCCTCACTTTGGAGGACAAGAAGCACATCCTCAGTCGCCTCACCGATGCCGTCTCCTTCGAGGACTTCCTGAAGCTGAAGTACGGCGCTACAAAGCGTTTTGGTTTGGAAGGCGGCGAAGCTGCCATCGTTAGCCTCGATACCATCATCAACCGCGCCGCCGAGAAAGGCGTAGAGGAAGTCATCATCGGTATGGCGCACCGTGGTCGCCTCAATACTCTTACCAACATCATGAACAAAAGCTTGGAGAGTATTTTCCAAGAGTTTGAGGGCGCGACCCCCGACGATGTGAAAGGAGACGGAGACGTAAAATACCACATGGGCTACCGGGGCAGCCTCGATACCCACACGGGCAAACAGGTAAAGGTTGAACTGGCCCCCAACCCTAGCCACCTCGAAGCCGTCGCGCCCGTCGTTGAAGGCTTCGCTCGCGCAAAGGCCGATATGCAGTACGGCAACGACTACGACCGCATCCTCCCCATCCTCATCCACGGAGATGCCGCAGTAGCGGGGCAGGGCGTCGTATTCGAAACCGCCCAGATGAGCGAACTGGACGCCTACACCACCGGCGGAACCATTCACTTCATCATCAACAACCAAGTTGGTTTTACGACCGACCAGAAAGATGCTCGGACCAGCATCTACTCCAGCGGAGTAGCCAGCGTAACCCAAAGTCCCGTCTTCCACGTAAACGGAGATGACCCAGAGGCCGTGATGTACGTCTCCCGCCTAGCGGTAGATTACCGCAACGAGTTCAACTCCGATGTCTACATCGATATGTTGTGCTACCGTAAGCACGGCCACAACGAAGGCGACGAGCCGCTGTTCACCCAACCAGCGATGTACGCCAAGATCAAAAAGCACGATGATGTACGCCTCCTCTATACCGCACAGTTGGTGAAGCGCGGAGACGTAGACCAAGCTTACGCAAACGAACTCCATACCCAGCTCAAGAAAACAATGCAGGTCACCTTCGATAAGGTGAAAGGGGGCGCAATGGACTACAGCTACCAAGACCCCGATGCAGCTTGGGCGGCCATGAACCCAGACCACTGGGACATGAAGTACTTCGAGCAAAGCCCCGAAACCGGCGTCGATAAAGCTACGCTAGACAAAGTGCTCACGCACCTGACTACGCTGCCTACCGACTTCGACTACGTCAAGAAAATGGAACGCCTCTTCAAGGGCTACAATAAATCGGTCAAGGCAAATAAGCTCGATTGGGCGCTCGGAGAACTCTCCGCCTACGCCACCCTTCTAATGGAAGGCCACGGCATCCGGATGAGCGGGCAAGATGTCCGCCGAGGCACCTTCAGCCACCGCCACGCCGTACTCACCAGCAAAGACGGAGAGGGCAAACTCAACCGCCTCGACGGACTGAGCGAAGACCAGGGCAAGCTACACATCTACAATTCCCTACTGTCTGAGTTCGCGGTGCTTGGCTTCGAGTACGGCTACGCAACGTCTAGCCCCAACAACCTTGTGCTTTGGGAAGCGCAGTTTGGCGACTTCGCCAACGGCGCAATGACGATGTTCGATCAGTTTATCTCTAGCGGAGAGAGCAAGTGGGCCCGCCAGAACGGCCTCACCGTGCTGCTGCCCCATGGCTACGAAGGCCAAGGCCCAGAGCACTCTAGTGCTCGGATGGAACGCTTCCTCCAGCTTTGTGCTGAGTTCAATATGCTGGTGACCAACGTTACCATGCCAGCCAATATGTTCCACCTCCTGCGCCGCCAGTTGAAGTGGAACTTCCGCAAGCCGCTGGTTAATATGTCGCCCAAGTCTGGTCTGCGCCACGCCATGGCCGTTAGCCCGATTGAAGACTTCGGCCCGGGCACTCGCTTTCAGGAAATCATCGATGACCCAACCGTCACGAAGACCGGCAACAAGAAGGTCAAACGCTTACTGCTGTGCTCCGGTAAGGTCTACTTCGATCTCGCCCAATACAAAGAACAGAACCAGCGCGACGACGTCGCCATCGTGCGCGTCGAGCAACTCTTCCCGCTGCCCACCAAGCAGGTGAACGCCATCCTGAAGCGCTACAAAGGCGCAGAAGTGGTGTGGGTACAGGAGGAAAGCCGCAACGCCGGCGCTTGGTCTTACATCAGTGAGCACATGCTCTACAACGAGGCTATTGGCGTGAAGCTGAAGTATGTTGGCAGGTCTGCCACCGCTTCTCCGGCCACCGGCTATAAGAAGGTACACGAGAAAGAGCAGGTGGAGTTGGTGGAACGGGCGTTTGGGTAGAGCGACGGTGCGCAGGTGCAGAGTAGGTTTTCGGCTGAGGCTTTCTAAGCGGAGTTATTTCCCGGTCGAGGCTTTCCAAGCCGAGTTGTTTCTTCGGAAGGAGCTATGTACTCGCCTTTTTCCGGCCGAGGCTTTCCAAGCCGAGTTGTTTCTTGGAAGGAGTTATGTACTCGCCTTTTCCCTGCCGAGGCTTTCCAAGCCGAGTTGTTTCTTGGAAGGAGCTATGCACTCGCCTTGGAAAGGCTCGACCGGGAGCGAAAGACCGTCTTTTTAAACCTCGCGTTGCACCTGCGGCCGCGCCCTGATATCGCTACTGCTACTTGTCTGCTCGCGCCTCCGCCAAGGCCGCTTTATAAACCCGCAATGCCCGCTCTCGGCCCCACTTGTGCTCTACGAGCGGTTCGGCGGGATAGTCCGGCGTGCCGTACTCGGGTACCCATTCCTTTACGTATTTGTATTCTTTGTCGAATTTTTTCTGCTGGCTATCGTAGTTGAAGATGCGGAAATACGGCTGCGCGTCGGTGCCGCAGCCAGCGGCCCACTGCCATCCGCCGTTGTTACTGGCCAGGTCGTAGTCGAGCAGTTTTTCGGCGAAGTAGGCCTCGCCCCAGCGCCAATCAATCAGTAAGTGCTTGGTGAGGTAGCTCGCCACGATCATCCGAACGCGGTTGTGCATCCAACCGGATTCGTTGAGCTGGCGCATACCCGCATCCACAATCGGGACACCGGTTTTGCCGGCACACCAAGCCTTGAATTGGGCCTCGTCGTTCTCCCAGGGGATGGCTTTGTACTCGTCGCGGAAAGGCCCATCGACAACCTTGGGGAAGGCTTGGAGGATGTTGGAGTAGAAATCTCGCCAGACCAGCTCTTTCAGGTAGGTTTCGTTCAAGCCTAGTGCCTTGCGCGCCTTCTCGCGGATGGAGATCGTGCCGTGGCGGAAGTGAACGCCCAGCTCGCTGGTGCCCTTGATGCCGGGGATGTCGCGCGTCTCGTTGTAGGTACGGATGATTTTGCGCGGCACTTCCTTGGAGGGGATGTCGGGTTGGGTTGTTTTGAAGCCCATTTCCGCGAGGGTAGGAGGGGGGCTTTCGGCTTTGCCTTGGTGGAGGTTGCGGATGTACGCCTCGGTAGGATAGGGCTTGAGGTAGTAGCTGATCTCTCCGCCTTCAAACGGCACCATCCGGCTTTCCATCACGGTCTTCCACTTGCGCCAAAACGGGGTGTAGACGGTGTAGGGGCCGCCGGTGTTTTTCTGCACCTCGTGGCTCTCGAAGACGATGTGGTCTTTGTAGTCGTGGAAACCGATGCCGTCTTTGGCGAGCAGTTCCTTTACCGCCAGGTCGCGGGCTTTGGCGTAGGGCTCGTAGTCGCGGTTGGTGTATACGGCGGTAGGTTGGTATTCTTTCTTGATCTCTTCCCATACCTTAAGTGGTTTGCCGTAGAAAACGTGGAGATCTCCGCCGTGGGCGCGGTAAGCTTCGGCCAGCTCCTTTACGCTGTTGTGGATGAAGACCACGCGGGCATCTTCGGATGGTAGCTTGCTTAGGATCTCATCATCGAAGATGAAGATGGGGATGACGGGGCCGCCAGTTTTCAATGCGCGGTAGAGGCCGGCGTTGTCAGTGATACGGAGGTCTCGGCGGTGCCAGAAGATGGTTGGTTGGGGCATGTTGTTTAAAGGAGAGACCTTGGGGAAGGTTCATTTTTTTGAAACTAAGTCGCTAATCCTTTGGGGTATTTCTTCGATGCAGGGTACATCGTAAAACTCATGCGTTTCTAAATCAACGAGAAAGATTCCGATTCCGTAAATTCCATATTCCTCATCGAACCCTCCATGATCGACCATTGACTCTGCTTGGTAAAACAGGCGTAAGTATCCTTCGATCACTTCGATGTTGTCCTCATATACTTTCCAATGGCGTTTTCTGATTTTGGCATTTGTTTTATCAATGATTGCTCTCAGGTTAGGATTTACTTCCATTCAGATAGTTGATTTTGGTACGATAGTGAATCAGGTACCCACGCCGAGAAGATTTATCGAGAAACGATTGGTCTAAAAGAGAGAGAGCTTTCTCCTGAATGGTCAAGAACGGTTCTAATAGGGCGGGAATGCGAGACGCCAGTACGCCTATTCTCTTGCCAAATTCTATGAAGTCTTTATGGTTAGGGTGACCATTGCGCTTAAAATCATTGCTTTTGAAATCGTCTTTGAAAAGGCCTTTGCTGAGTGCGAAGTCGGTGTCGCTAACGTGCAGTCTGGTGTTGATGAGGTCGTAAGCAGGGCTGAGGGCATAGTCTCCCCGTTCGGTTTCCAAGATGGAGAAGTTTTTCAGGTGAGCATCCCCGTTAGAAAAGAGGTAGTTGAAAAGAACTAACCGAAAGTATTTTTCGATTTCAATGCGCCAAGCAGGAATGACTTTTCTGATCAGTTCGCCCAGTTCTTCGTAGCTGAAGTCGTATTTGTAGTTTGCTCCTGCGCTATCGGTGCTTTTTCCGGCGAGGGTTGCGAAGTCTTCAATTCCCTTTTTCGTTCCGTCTTTCCTTACGTCGAACCTTCTGGTGATGTAGGCAGGTGTTCCATCGTTAAAAAAAACCAGGGCGTTATCCGCTATGCTCAAGCCATAGACTTGCTTAGCTATTTGCATAGTGAGGTGTTCGTTGGCCGGCACCTGATCTACTTTTCGTAAGTCTCTCGGAATTGGCTTTAGAATATAGGTTCCTTGTTCTTCAGGCTTGGTTAGGCGGAGCACTTTCCTGTCGAGCACAAGGCTGAGTTTTTCCTGAACGCCCGAGATTGATATTCTCTTTCTGTTCTCGATAAATTGGCTTGCCGCTGTGTCATCTTTACTCGGCGGAGCGTACGAAAGTAAATGGCTCACTTTCTTGTTGTCAAACATATACTTGAGGCACAACGGACTGTAGGTTTGATGCCCTGGGGCAAGTGTGCCTGGGCAAACACTGATTTCATCCATTTTCAAGTGCTATTTCATTTACGGTCACTGGTCCGATGGTATCAAACTTAGCTGTGGCCAACAACAAACCTAAGCTGTCTCGTTCGTCGATTTGGAGCTGTCGGCTCTGCAATTTCTTGTTTACCCCCTCACTCAGCAGGTTGTAAAAGAAAGGAAACAGGTAAGGGCTTTTATGAATACGGCTGTTCTTAGGCAGCGTAAAACTGATCTGAGGTTGGGCAGGGTTATTGTAGTAACCTTCTTCATAGGTGAAGAGGTATTCAGTAGGGTGAACCTCGGTTAGCCAACCGACCAATACCTTGTTTCTATAGATTTCGGCTTTCCTCATAACTCAACGCTTTTGGGCCGAATCGAAATTTCTAAACCAAGTACATCAAGCAGGACCAGCAGGACTTTAGTCGTAGGGTTGCCCTGTCCTCTTTCCAGTTTGTAGATGGTGTTTTTGCTCAAACCAGATAGTTCTGCGAGCACAGGTTGCGTAATTCCGAGTTCTTTACGCCTGGCACGCACCGTTTCTCCTAAGTCTGTAAATAACATTATGATGTGATTTTGACTTAAATATAGATACTTGGAGTTGAAATTTGTTCAAAAATCACACCATAATGTGATTTTATTCCCGCCACCCCCAAATAACCAGCACCCAATTCTTCCCCGTCTCCTCGGAGGTGAAGCGTAAAAACTCCTCGAACCCAACTCGTTCGTGAACCCGCAGAGAGCGGGTATTGCGTGCATCGATGGCAGTGACGAGGTAAGGGTAGTGGAGGCTGTAACAGGAGCGCATATACTTATACATCCGGTCGGCCACGCGGTGGCCGCGGGCTTCTTCGGCTACGCAGATTTGGCCCATCACGAGGTAGTTCTCATCGCCAAGCTTACCTCCGTTCCAGGCGGCCTCGTCTTGTTTGTGGAAAAGCTCGGTGAGGGCGGGTACGTCGTTGGCAAACTCGCGTTTCATCGTTAGGGCGTAACCGACTACGCGGGTGCCGTCTTTGGCGATCACGGTGGCGGCGGCGTTGTTCATGGCTTCCAGTACCTCGTATTTGTGGACGGCGGTAACGAAGCCTTGGTCTTTGGCGGTTTCGGCATCGACGGTCTCTAGGTGATTGATTTTCTGGAGTTCGATGATTTGTTTAAGCTCCGTCTTTTTGCGGGCTAGGGTGATTTTGATGGGTTGGTCCATGGCGTAATGGTTGATCTGTTGGCAAGATACAGCGAAGCGATGAAATGCTCGGCTGAACGCGAAGACCGCCTTCGAAACCTTCCCTTGCATCCTGCGTGCGCGCCATGAAAAACGGCTCCCTCACCGAAGCAAGAGAGCCGTTTAAGCCTAAACAGCGAGGGCGCAAACCACATTGCCGCTTTTTGGCCCCCTAGCCCCCAGTGGGGGGAAGAAAAGCGACAATATGGTTTGCGTCCAACAGCGGCAGCCTGAATACTGATCGCTGAAACCTACTTCTTCGCCACCGCCCGCTTCGCAGCGGCAACGATGTCTTTCACGCCGAGGCCGTACTTGTCGAGCAACTGAGCAGCAGTGCCGGACTCGCCGAAGGTATCGTCGGTAGCGACGAACTCCTGGAAGGTCGGTTGGTTGGTGCTGAGGCACTCAGCGATGGCACTGCCGAGGCCACCGTATTTGTTGTGCTCCTCGCAAGAGACAACCGCGCCGGTTTTTTTGGCGCTGGCGATCACGGCTGCTTCGTCGAGCGGCTTGATGGTGTGGATGTTGATGAGGTCAACGCTGATGCCTTCGGCTTCGAGTTCGCGGGCGGCCTCTACGGCGTGCCATACGAGGTGGCCGGTGGCGAAGATGGACACGTCGGAGCCTTCGTGGAGGTGGAGGGCTTTACCGATCACGAACTCTTGGTCTTCGGGGATGAAGATGGGCCAACCGGGACGGCCAAAACGGAGGTAAACCGGGCCGTGGTGCTCGGCGATGGCCTGCACGGCGGCTTTGGTCTGGTTGTAATCACAGGGGTTGATGACCGTCATGCCGGGCAGCATCCGCATCATGCCGATGTCTTCCAGAATCTGGTGGGTAGCGCCGTCTTCGCCTAGCGTAAGGCCAGCGTGGCTTGCACAAATCTTCACGTTTTTATCGCTGTAGGCGATGCTCTGGCGAATCTGGTCGTAGACGCGGCCGGTGCTGAAATTGGCGAAAGTTGTCGTCATGGGGATCTTGCCCGCAGTGGCTAGGCCGGCGGCAACGCCCATCATGTTGGCTTCCGAGATGCCGCACTGTACGAAGCGGTCTGGGTAGGTATTGATGAAGTCTTCAGACTTCATGGAGCCGCGCAGGTCTGCGGTCAGCATGATCACGTTGTCGTGCTTGTCGCCGGCGGCTTTGAGGCCTGCGCCGAAGCCGTCGCGGGTGGCTTTTTTGCCAGTTGATTGTAGTTTATCGAGGGATAGCATAGTAAGGGGGTAAAGGAAGAAGGGGGTAAGGGAGGGAGGGGGTAAGGGGGGAGCTAGGAACTAGAGAACTAGAAGCTAGAGAGGAAGGTGGCGCGGACGCAGGTGCAAGGAAAGGTTGAAGGAGCGAGGCAAGGCATAGGCCATCCTTTACTCCTTTAAACCTTTTTTCCCTTACCCAGCGGGGAAGTCGCCGAGGGTTTCTTCCAGCTGTGCGAGGGCTTTTTCGGCCAGCTCGTCGTTGGGGGCTTTACCGTGCCATTTGTGGGTGCCTTCCATGTAGTCTACGCCTTTGCCCATTTCGGTTTTCATCACGATGCAGGTTGGCTTACCGTTGCGTTTTGCTTGGGCTTCTTTGAGGACCTTTACGGTTTCGGCCATATTGTTGCCGTCCATGTGCATGATGTCCCAACCGAAGGCTTTGTACTTCTCCTCGAAGCTTCCGAGGCGAAGCACATCGTCGGTAGGACCATCAATCTGCTGGCCGTTGTCGTCGATGATGAGGACGAGGTTTTCGAGTTTGTTGTGGGGCGCGAAGAGTGCTGCTTCCCAGATCTGTCCTTCCTGCTGCTCGCCGTCTCCGGTGAGTACGAAGACCGTCTTGTCATCGCCGTCCATGCGCTTGGCCATCGCCATACCGCAGGCAACGGATGGGCCTTGGCCGAGAGAGCCGGAGGCTATCCGGATGCCCGGCAGGCCTTCATGAGTAGTCGGGTGGCCCTGAACGCGAGAGTTGATTTGGCGGAAAGTTGCCAACTCCTTCACCGGAAAGTAGCCCCGGTGCGCGAGCACGGAGTAGAAAACGGGGGAGATGTGCCCGTTGGAGAGTAGGAATATGTCTTCGCCCTTTCCCTCCATGTTGAAGCTAGGGTCGTTTTCCATTACCTCGAAGTAGAGGGCGGTGAGGAGATCCGCGTTGCCGAGTGAACCACCGGGGTGACCACTCTGGCACAGGTGAACCTGGCGGATGATGTCGCGCCGTACTTGGCTGGCGATGCGTTCCAGTTCTTTGATGTCTGCCATATAAATTTTGGTTGTTCCCTGATGAAAGGTTATTTCAAAGGGATAAGTTTAGATGCAAAGCTAAGTCTTTCGGTAATAATGTAGTAATGTAGCGCTACCGCACTACACTACTACCTTAAAACCCTGCTCCAGCAACGAAGCCGTAACCGGCACCTGCCCCAGCAGCTCCCCGTCGGCCTCCAAGCTGGTTTGGCCTTTAACGGGCTTGATGCTTACGGTTTGTGCGTGCGTGGTGGTTACTTCCGCAAGCGCTCCGATGGTGCCGGTATAGAACCGCCACGAAGAAAGTAAGATTTTCCAGATGGGTAGTTGTTTGGCGTAAGTGAGGGCTAGGGTATTAGCAGTGGGCTTGGCTTGGGGCACTAAGCGCATCCCGCCGCCGTTGTATCGACCAATGCCGAGGTTGACGGTGTGTACGGCTCCAACCACCGTATTGCCGTTGTACGTGATCTCGACCGTTGGCGGGGTGAAGTCTTTGAGGTACAATAGGGTGTAAACGGGGTACAACCAGCGGTTCTTCCAGCGAGCATTTTCGCTGCGGCGAACTACTTCGGCGTCGTAGGCTAGGCCGGCTACGTTTAGGAAGTAGGTTGCTTGTGGGGTCTTAGGACTGCACTTGTCTTCGGGGCTGAGTGGAGACCCCGGACTGCGCTTGTCGCTACGCGACGGTGCTCCGTCCGGGGAGATCCGAGGGGTATCCGCTACGCGGAAGCTTGGCGAGGCAGGAGGGGTAGGCTGGGTGGGGTTTTCTAAGCTGCGTGGGTCTTCGGGGCTGAGTGGAGACCCCGGACTGCGCTTGTCGCTACGCGACGGCGCTCCGTCCGGGTATATCCGAGGGGTATCCGCTACGCGGAAGCTTGGCGAGGCAGGAGGGGTAGGGGTTTCTAAGCTGCTTGGGTCTTCGGGGCTGAGTGGAGCCCCCGGACTACGCTTGTCGCTACGCGACGGCACTCCGTCCGGGGATATCCGAGGGGTATCCGCTACGCGGAAGCTTGACGAGGCAGGAGGGGTAGGGGGCGTAAACGGCACATATACCAGCTTTCCTACTCGGTGGTTGATGGTTTTTTGCTGGTGGAGCATTTTTAGCCACGGAGCGACTTTCTTTGGTGTTTTCAGGGTCCGGACCCAATCGTTGCCGGTGCCGAGGGGGAGTGGGGCGTAGACGACGCTTGCTAGTCCGTTTGCTCGGACGATGCCGTTCAGGATGTCGTGGTGGGTGCCGTCTCCGCCTACGCCAACCAGGTGGGTTTTACCCGATCGGACGGCCGCCTCGGCGAGGGCGGCCATGCCTTCGTCGGCGGAGCTTTCGGCAACGGTCATTGCGGGGAGGGCCGCTTGCAGGGCGGGCAGCCACGCCCGCCACCGGCGCAGGGCCTTGCCCCGGCCTGCGGCCGGGTTGAGTAAGAAATGCCAGGGGGTTTCATCCGTCATCACGGCTTAAAGGTCGGCTTTTGGCGGGAGTTCGTCGGATGAGAACGGTAATCGGACAATTATTTCGCAACTTGTGGGCGAAATATTCCTTTACGGTAGGTGCATAAGGGGTTCTAAGTCTACCAAGATATTAGGCATCTAGCACCTCATAAATTGGCGTTCAGCGTTCAGGAATCAGGCCGTACCTCTCAATGTGAAAGCGGCAGCCTGATTACTGAACGCTGGTTGCTGAACGCTATAACCCCCTTACTCCTTTACTCCCCTTACCCCCTTACTAATGGCCCCACCCATCATATCAGTAAACAACGTTCGGAAAGCCTACGGCGAAAAAGTAGCGGTAGACGACGTGACCTTCGCTATGCCGCCCGATGCGATCTTGGGGTTGCTCGGCCCCAACGGGGCCGGCAAGACGAGCCTCATCCGGATGATCACCACCATCACCGCCCCAGACTCCGGCCAGATCGAGTTCAACGGCCAGCCCCTTTCCGGCTATCACCCGACCCAGATCGGTTACCTGCCCGAAGAGCGCGGCCTGTACAAGAAAATGTACGTCGGAGAGCACCTCCTTTACCTCGCCCGACTAAAAGGAATGGACAAAAAGCAAGCCACCGATGCCGCCAAAGAATGGTTGGGCAAATTTGGCCTAGAGGGCCAATGGGATAAAAAGGTAGAGGAACTCTCCAAGGGGATGCAGCAGCAAGTCCAGTTCATCGCTACCGTCATCCATGAGCCCAAGCTGTTGATTCTCGACGAGCCTTTCAGTGGCCTAGACCCCGTGAACGCAACCCGGATGCGGCAGGAAATCCTTCGCCTCCACGCCGCCGGAACGGGCGTGATCTTCAGTACCCACCGCATGGAGCAGGTAGAGGAGCTGTGCGAGTACATCGTACTCATCAACCAAGGGGCCAACATCCTGGAGGGCAAGGTAGCCGATATTCGCCGCCGTTTTCAGGACGATAAGTTCCACCTCGAGTACGAAGGCGACCTACCCAGTGGGCTCAGCGAGCGCTACGAACTGCTCAACCCTACTCCTTCGGGCGTAGACATCCAGCTTAAAGACGGGCAGAAGGCCAACGACCTGTTGCGTTTTTTGCTAGACGCAGACGTCCACATCGTCGGTTTTCAGGAGTTGCTCCCGAGCCTCAACGAGGTCTTCATCAAGCAAGTTACCCAGCTTGACCCTACGAATACTAACCCTTTTGACGCTGCTTAAAGGCGCACGGGCTAAAGCCGCGTGCTAGGGATACAAAGCCCTACGGGCTCCGAACGGTGCCGTAAACCTTTCCCTGCATCCTGCGTCCGCGCCGCCTCATTAACACTTCCCCAAGTCTCGCCTTTTGCGGCAGCTACTATATTACTACCCGCCTACAATAATACATTACTATGAACAACCTCTGGCTAGTCATCCAACGCGAATACCTTACCCGTGTGCGCCGCAAGTCTTTCATTCTATCGACGCTGCTGATGCCCTTGGGCATGGCCGTTTTCGTGGTTGTGGTTCAGTTTATTTTCAGCTACGGCAACGACGAGCAGCAGCGCATCGTGGTGGTAGACGAGGCAAACATCTTTAACCGAACGCTGCCAGACAGCAAGAACATCTACTTCAAGTTCCGCAACGATCCGCTAGACGACTTGAAGGAAAACATGGAGGCCGATAGCTCTTACAACGCTATTTTGGTCGTTCCGCCCGTCAAAAATCCGCGCCTGAAAGACTTTCGTGTTGAGTATTTCAGCGATGAGCCGCTCGCGCTAGACACCGAGCTGGCCATCCGGCGCAGGGTAGAAAAGGCGATGCGCAAATACAAGACCTCCGAGCTGGAACTCGATGCTAAAGCCATCGCGGCGCTAGAGACGGATGTAGACATCAAGACCCGCAAAATAACCGTCGAGGAAGGCGAAGACGACGACACCAGCATGGCGGGCATCATCGGCGCAGGCTTGGGTTCCATCATGGGGTTCCTGATGTACATCAGCATTTTCGTGTACGGTATGATGGTGATGCGCTCCGTGATGGAAGAGAAGATGAACCGCATCGTGGAGGTCGTTATTTCCAGCGTGAAGCCCACTACTTTGCTGCTCGGCAAAATCATCGGTGTGGGCGGCGTCGGTCTTACACAGGTATTAGCCTGGATGGTCCTCATTCCCGGTACGCTCTTCCTTGTTTCCTTGCTGTTTGGTTTTGACCCCGACGCTGCGCAGCAAATGCAGGCCGGCTCCGCCGCCTCCCAGATCGACCCAGACGAGATGCAGAGCATGGTAGAAAAAGCCATGTCTGGCCTTGACGAGATGAACTGGTGGGTCATCATCCCATCGTTCCTACTGTATTTCCTGTGCGGCTACTTCATGTACGCGGCCATGTTTGCCGCCATCGGCTCCGCGATGGGCGACGATATGGGCGAAGGGCAGAGCCTGACGCTGATCGTGATGATCCCCGTCATTCTCGGCTTTTACATCATGATGGCGGCCTTGCAAGCACCGAACTCTAGCCTAGCGGTTGGGAGTAGTTTTGTTCCGCTCTTTGCGCCCATCGTGATGCCGGCACGCTTGCCGTTTGATCCGCCTGCTTGGCAGATCATTGGTAGCCTACTCGTCACGATTATTTTCTCCGGCTTCATGGTTTGGTTGGCGGGCCGCATCTACCGCGTCGGTATCCTGAACTACGGCAAGAAAAGCTCACTTCGGGATATGGGGCGGTGGTTGTTTTCTAAGTATTAAGAATAGGCTGTATAATCTGGGGGGTGTTGCTTTATAGCTACCTCACCCCTGTCCCTCTCCAGCTTCTTTACTCCGCACCCAAAGATCGCGCTGCGGAAAGGGCACCTCAATACCTCGCGCCCTAAAGGCGGCATCGATGGCTAGGCGGATGTCGCTCTTCGTGTCTTCAATCCGCATCAGGTCTCGGGACCAGAAGAGGACCTCGAAATCAAGGGCCGAATCGCCAAAGTTGAGCAGCCGCACGATGGGCGGGGGCGAGTCCAAGACCCGTTTATGGTCTTTGGCGGCCTTGATGAGAATTTCCTTCACCAGGGCAGTATCTGAGCCGTAGGCTACGCCCACCTGTACGTGGAAACGGGCCTTGCGCTCTACCTGGCTCCAGTTCGTTACGTTGTCTCCGATGAGTTTGGAGTTGGGGACGTAGATGATGATGTCGTCTCGGGTTTCCAGTACGCTGGTGCGGGTGCCGATCTTGCGGACGGTGCCTACTTCGTGGCCAGCGAGCTCAATTACGTCGCCTACCTTAACCGAACGCTCAAAGAGCATGATGACCCCACAGATGAGGTCGTTGAACGTTTGTTGTAAACCAATACCGATACCTACCAAGAGCGCCGCCGCGCCGGTCCAGATACCAATAAGGTTGAAGCCCGCCGCCTGGATCACGAGCAGTACCCCTATGAGGTAGGCGAAGTAAGTCAGTAGCCGGTTGATTGCAAACTGACTGCCTACATCTATTTTACTGCGTTGGTAATACCCTTTCAAGAGGAAGGTGATCAGGAAACTAAGGCAGAGATTGACGAGGAAGAAAACCAGTACGGCGTTCAGCATCTTACCGATGGTGAAGTTCATTACCTTCCCTTCCGCCCCCGTAGGCACATTGAAGGGGTGGTAGTAGGCAAGGCCGGTTTGGTTGGCGAAGAAAATAACGATCAGTGTAATCAGCACCGGACGCAACCACTTTATCTTTTGAGGCGTTCCACCCGCTATCGTGGCTCCGCTTGCCCGAGCAGCCTCTTGTTTGCGGTGAAACCGTTGCGTTACGATCTCGCCCAAGACCAAATCCAACACGTTGAAGACGATGTATGCGATGAGCACCTCAACCAAGTGGCTGATGCGAACGGTGAACATGAGCCCAGAACCATCGTTGGCCGCACCTCGGTTTGCCATCTCAATCTCTTTCTGCCGCTCAGGAGAAAGCTCTTCCAAAACAGTTTTGATGATTTCGTAGTCAAGCTTAAGCACCCGCAGGACGCTAATCACGAAAAAACCCAGAACCGTAAAACGGAGCGCCTTGCGCATCCGACCACGGTTGACTCCCAGCGTAGAATCCATGCCGTAGTACCACGGAAAGAGCTTGTATTCTATCAGCCAATAGATAAAAGACAGGACTATGGCCGATAAGACTATAGTGACCAATTGAGCCAAATTCATGGAGAAACCGTCAATGGTGAATAGGTCGATGTTGCTGAGTTGTTCCATGCTGAGTTGTACGCTGGTGCGAATGTAGGTGGAAAATAGGGAATCTTTTGGGTTGGATTGGGCTTGGGGTGGATTGATGTACCTACACGTATTGCATATAAACATGTTTATATGTAAATAGTGTTTAAACACCTATTTGAAGCCAACACCCCAGCCCCCAAAATTTTAGCCCCAAAAGAATACTAAAGATAAGCCATCGGCGCAGCTCTTTGCCTGTAAGTTGTTTTCATGGCATCCCTAAACGCGGTCTTTTGGCGCAGTGCCTCGCAGCGGCCTTGCAATTTCCTTGCGCTTCAAAAACCTCCTCCCTGCACCCGCGTCCGCGCCGCCTCCGTATATTTGCGCCCATGCTAAACCTGCTACGCCGCTTCTTCGCACCCAAAAGCGTAACCCTTGACGAACCAATTGATCCCGCTATGAAATTCCTGATCGTAGGCCTCGGAAACCCCGGCCCGAAATACGAAAACACCCGCCACAATATCGGCTTCCGCGTATTGGAGGACCTCAGCGAAGACTGGTCTTCATGCAGCCATGGCCACATGGCAAAAATCAAGCACCGGGGCAAACAAGTGCTGCTGCTCAAACCCGATACCTTCATGAACCTGAGCGGCAAAGCCGTGCGCTACTGGATGCAGAAAGAGAACATTGCGAAGGAAAATCTGCTCGTTGTCGTTGATGATCTCCACCTCGAATTTGCCGCCCTGCGCCTACGCGGCAAGGGCTCTGATGCGGGCCACAACGGCCTCAAATCCATCGACCAACTCACCGGCGGCAACAACTACGCCCGCCTACGCTTCGGCATCGGCCGAGATTTCCACCCCGGCCAACAAGCAGACTACGTGCTCTCGGAATGGAAAAGCGAAGAGGCCGAAAAACTGCCCGCAGCCATCAAAGCCGCAGGGGAAATGGTGCTCAGTTTTTGTGGGCACGGCTTGCAGAACACGATGAATAAGTTTAATGAGGGGAAGAAGAAAAAGGGGAAGAAAGAGGTGAAAAAGAAAGACGAGAAGGGCGACTGATGATTGACAATTAGTAAGGTTCGATAACGTAGAGAAACTAATCTATTACAAAGTCTATTTTACAAAATTCCCCAATCCATACAACTAAACCCCGCTACCGCCCAACCACTTGCCCCCGAAGCTGTTAGGCCGCTACATGACCTCCCTAACTAATCAACAACAAGTCACCGTAGTCGGTGCCGGTTTTGCGGGCCTTTCGGCGGCTTGCTACCTCGCCCGTGAAGGCTATAAAGTACGCATCCTGGAGAAAAACGACGGCCTCGGCGGCCGCGCTCGCACCTTCCGCCACGAGGGCTTCCAGTTTGATATGGGGCCTAGTTGGTACTGGATGCCGGAGGTGTTTGAGCGCTTCTTCAACGACTTCGGCAGCTCGGCTGCCGAGCACTACGAACTGGTCCGGCTAGACCCCAGCTACGAGATCGTTTTCGGTGTCGACGACCAGATGAACGTACCCGCCAACGACAAAGAACTCTTCGCGCTTTTCGAGCGGCTAGAGCCCGGAAGCTCCGCCAACCTTCGCAAATTCCTCTCCGAAGCGGAGTACAAATACCGCGTCGGCCTCGGCGAATTTGTCCAGAAACCCGGACATTCTATCCTGGATTTTGCCGACCTCCGCGTCGTCAAAGCAAGCATGAAGTTGCAGATGCTGACCGATATGGCGACCTACGTGCGCAAGCTCTTCAAGCACCCGCAACTGCGGCAATTACTGGAGTTTCCCGTGCTTTTCCTCGGCGCAACACCCGAAAACACGCCCGCGCTCTACAGCCTCATGAACTACGCCGACCTCTCGCTCGGCACTTGGTATCCGCTCGGCGGCATGCACAAAATCATCGAGGGCATGGTCAGCGTCGCCAAGGGTTTAGGGGTCGAGATATGGGCGGGGTCGCAGGTGCAAAGCGTGGATACTGAGCAGGGCGAGGTGAAGTCCGTCTCTACCGCCAACGGCAAAGTTTACCCAACCGACATCCTCGTCTGCGGAGCCGATTACCACCACTTCGAGCAGGAAGTCCTCGCGCCCAAAGACCGCGTCTACTCCGAAAAATATTGGCAAAAACGGGTCATGGCCCCCTCTAGCCTCCTATTCTACGTCGGCATCGACCGCAAGATCCCCAACCTCCATCACCACACCCTTTTCTTCGACGCCGACTTCAACCGCCACGCCCACGAAATCTACGAAGATCCCGCTTGGCCCGAAGACCCGCTCTTCTACGTCTGCGCGCCTTCCGTAACCGACCCGTCCGTCTCGCCCGCCGGCCACGAAAACCTCTTCTTCCTGCTCCCACTCGCGCCAGACCTAGACGACACCGAGGCCCGCCGAGAACACTACTGGAACCTGATGTGCGAACGTTTCAAGGTGCGTACGGGCGTAGACATCCGCCCCCACGTGGTCTACAAACGCGGCTTCGCCCACAAAGAATTCAAAGAAGACTACAACGCCTTCCGGGGCAATGCCTACGGCCTTGCCAATACCCTAACACAAACCGCCTTCCTGAAACCAAAACTGCGCAGCAAAAAACTGAACAACCTCTGGTATACCGGCCAACTCACCACGCCCGGCCCCGGCATGCCACCGAGCATAATCTCCGGAGAGGTTGCCGCCCGAGACATCCACCACACCCGCACCGGCGCGAAAGACCTTACGCCGTTTTCTCTTACCCAGCCCCAACCTACCCATGCTTAGCCTATACAAACAAGTCTGCCGAGAGTGCGCCTCCCTCATCACCCGCCGCTACAGCACCAGCTTTAGCATGGGCATCCGTGTGTTCGATAAACCGCTGCGCGCACCCATCTACGGCATCTACGGCTTCGTCCGCTTCGCGGACGAGATCGTGGATACCTTCCACGACAAAGACAAGGCCCGCCTACTAACCCGCTTCCGAACCGATACCTACCTCGCCATCGAGGAAGGCATCAGCCTCAACCCCGTCCTCCAAGCCTTCCAGGAAGTCGCCCGTGAATACAACATCGGCCGAGACCTCATCGATCCCTTCCTAGACAGCATGGCGATGGACCTAGAGTTCTCCACCTACCACGACGACCTCTACGAGACTTACATCTACGGCTCCGCCGAAGTCGTTGGCCTCATGTGCCTCAAGGTCTTCCTCAAAGGCAACGAAGCCGAATACGAACGCCTCAAACCAATGGCCCGCGCCCTCGGCTCCGCCTTCCAGAAGATCAACTTCCTCCGAGACATCAAGTCTGACTACGAAGAGCGCGGCCGCGTCTACTTCCCCGGCGTAGACTACAACGAGTTCGACCAAACCACCAAGCTCGAAATCGAAGCCGACATCAAAAAAGACTTCGACTACGGCTACGAAGGCATCAAGCAACTGCCCGATAGCGCCCGCCTTGGGGTCTACCTCGCCTACGTCTACTACACCAAGCTCTTCCAGAAAATCAAACGCTCCCCCGCCAAGCAAGTCGCTGAAGAGCGCATCCGTGTGAACGACGGGCGGAAGGTTTACCTGTTGGCTACTAGTGCGGTTCGGGCGCGGTTTGGGATGTTGTAGGGGGGGCGTAGGCCCGGCTTCGGTCCCTCAGGGGACAACTAACTAAAGATGAAACTACTATTTATAGCCCTGATTTCGATATGCTCATTATCAGTAATGTGTCAATCTGAAACAGATGAAGATGTAGTTCGAAGACATATCGATTGTCTTGACCGGTATGTATCGGCAACTAGGCACGAGTTTGAACTTCCTGATGCTGACGAAGAGTTCTTGGTTAAGAAGCTGATCGTGACACTCTATCTAAAAAAGGGAGAACTGGTGGCTTTCAATCAAATTGGTTTCGGCTTTGAATCCAAAATAGGCGAAAAGACGATGGTGGAGTTCATAAACGCGCCATGTATTGCTGCCTTCACAAAAGCCAAAGAGAAAAAACTAGGGAGGGGGCAAAAAATAGTCAGGGTGTACGAATACTTTTTACAGGGGCCTGGGAAATATATTCACCGAGGGGATCGACAAAAAATGGTTAAGAATTACTACAACCAAGAGGTTGAAAAGGAGCTTGAAAAGATAAAAAAATGCGGAAGCATTTTAGATGTTTCTTATCAGCTTATGACTGTGGGCTACCCTAAATTTTAGGCGGTGTGTCAAATGTAAAAGGGTGTCGATAAATAAAGCATTATCTTGAGCCAGTTATTCTGTCCTAGCGTCCGGTGCTTATGGGCAAACCTCACGTTGTCCTATTACCTTCTCATAAACACCCTTCAATATGCGCTTCATTACGCTAATCATCACACTTGTTCTCACCTCCATCACCCTAACCGCCCAAACCTCCTTCACCCGCATAGGAGAAGAAGCCGCCGCCGATTTGGCCGCCGCGAAGGGCACTTTCGTCATCATCGACTTCTACGCCAACTGGTGTGGGCCATGCAAAATAATGGATGAGCGTACCTGGTCTCAGGATACCGTCCAGTCTTTACAGACCCGCTTCGTCAATCGCCGTATCGACGCAACGAATACGAATACCGAACTGGTGAGGTATAGTATTAAAGCCATTCCCGCCCTTGTCATCCAAGATGCCAACGGGAAGGAGTACTTCCGTAAAGTGGGGTACATGACGAAGGAAGACGTAATAGAACTGCTCAACCAATTCCCTCCGGGAGGAATGGAAGGCCCCTACGCCGCAGACTTCGTAGCCCAAGAACAGCCCGATGCCTTCAACTCCCACTTCCTGCGGGCCCGCCACTACCAAACTGCCGCTCGCGCTTCTAGCGGCAGAATCGCCGCCCGCCTCGCCAAAACCAGCACCGATGGGCTAGAGGATGCCCGCAAAATCTTAGCAAAGAACGAAAACACCCCCACCAGCCTGACCGAACGCCTAGACCTCATGGAAGCCGAAAACCTCCTCCTAAGCGGCCGCGCCAAAAAAGCCCTCAAGCTGGTCGCGGGCCTAGAAAACGAACTAGATCCGCGCAACGCAGCCCACGCCTGCTACATCAAAGGAATGGCCTACCGCAAAACCGGACAACCCGAACGCGCCGAAGAATGCTACGACAAGCTTCAAGAAGCCAAAGACAATGAAGAGTTTATGACGATGTACGCGCAAGCCGATAGCAACAACGAAAAATAGCAACAAGCACAACCAAAACCCCTCTTCATTGTCCTAAAAGCCAGTAACCAAACCCACCCCAATTGGCTGACCAACCGGCAACGACCTCCGCATTCAACCGCTACCTCTCCTACTTCCTAGTCTTCGCCTTCACCAGCGGAACCCTAGCCCATTGCCTACCCGCCGTCCTCCCCGTCACTAAACTGACGACCGACGGCCTCCTCTTCGTCCTCAACGGCCTGGTTCTCTGCGCCATCTACCGAAGCAACGAAGACAAGCGGTTGTTCTACTGGCTGGCCGTAGCCTACGCCTTCACCTTCGTCATGGAAGCCCTCGGCGTAGCCACCGGAGCCATCTTCGGCGAATACAAATACGGCCCCACGATGTGGTTCCAGTGGCTCGGCGTCCCCTTCGTGATCGCCCTCAACTGGTGCGTCCTCACCCTCGCCTGCAACGAAGCAGCCATCAGACTGATGGAGCGCTTATTCCCTCCTCCAACGCAGCTCCCCCCTTGGGGGCTGGGGGGCACTCCAACCCAGCTCCCCACTTGGAGACTGTGGGCCACCCCACTAACTGCCGCCCTACTAACCGCCCTCTACGACGTAACCATCGAGCCCGTCGCCATTGCCCTAGACTATTGGCAGTGGGGCGGCGGAGAAATACCACTCCAAAACTACCTCGCTTGGGCGGCCATCGCTTTCCTGATCTCGTTGCCGTTGTACACTTTCCGGATTCGGTTTCGGAGCTCGGTCTTATTGGTGTATTTCTTTGCGCAGTTGTTTTTCTTTTTGGTGCTTAACTTCATGCTATGAAATCCCCCCACCACAACATCGCCATCCTAGGCGGCGGCCTAGCCGGCCTCAGTACTCTCTACCACCTCCAACGGGCGGGGAAGCTAGCGGGCAAATCCGTAGTGCTGGTAGATCCGGAGGGGCGGAAAACGGCCCACGACCGCAGTTGGTCGTTCTGGGAAGCGGAGCCGGGGCCGTTTGAAGACCTCGTTTACCACCGCTGGCCGCTGGTAACCGTCCACGACCAAAAAAGGAACTTAGATTGCGACATCAGTCCTTATATATACAAGCTCATCCGTAGCGTAGATTTTTACACCCACGTCAACAACGTAATCGACGAGATTGACGGCCTAGAGCGAATCATCGCCAAGGCCGAAGACGTCCGGGCGGTAGGGGAGGAGGTTCACTTCTCCGCCGGAGGAGCAGACTACACCGCAGACCTTGCTTTTTCATCCCTCCCCCTGCACCTGCGGCCGCGCCAGATAAAAGAACCTTACCTAGACCAGCACTTCCGAGGCTGGTTCATCGAAACGGAAGAAGATACCTTCGACCCCGGCCGAGCAGCCCTAATGGATTTTCGTACGCCCCAACACGGCGAAGCCCGCTTCTTTTACGTCATGCCGTTCAGCAAACGCCGCGCGCTGGTAGAGATCGCTATCTTCAGCAACCACCACCTGAAGACCTCCGAATACGACAACCTACTCAAGACCTATATATACAACCACTGGACGCAGGGCAACTACGCCATCACGCACACCGAGGGCGGCAATATCCCCATGACGAGCTACCCTTTTCCGGTGCGCGACCACAACCTTATATATATAGGTATGCGCGGCGGAGCTACGCGGCCCTCCACTGGCTATACTTTCCTTGCGTTACAGCGGCAACTACTGCGCCTCGCGGCCTCGTTTCCCAACCTGACCGACATTGCGCCCTGGCCCACCAAACACGTCTTATACGACGCAACGCTCCTCCGCATCCTCCAGAACGGAGACTTACCCGCCGATTCCCTCTTCGTAGACATGTTCGCCAGCAACCCGCCCGATAGGGTACTCGCTTTCCTCAACGGCGAAACGTCTTTCACCGATGAGTTGCGCTTCATGTCGACAACGGATATTGGCTTATTCGGCCGCAGATTTGTCAGCGAAGCCATCCGCAGGTACATCTAACCACGCATTTGGGCGCGGCCGCAGGTGCAATGGGGGTTGGAAGGACGGATTAAACGAACCTGCCACGAATTGATGCCCCTATAAATCCGTGTAGATCCGCGCAATCCGCCCAAATCCGCGATCCTGCTTTTTTACCGTTCTGCGATCACCTTGTTTTGCCGTCAGAAGTTCTGCGAAAGCAGCACTTACCGTAACATCGAAACGAAGTGAAAAAAAGATTGACTCAAATTGCCTTAATCCTTGCAAGGGTGGTGTTGGTGTACGTATCTTTGCATCCCGCAAGCGAGAAATGTCTCGCACAAATGGCCTCTTAAACGAGGGCGTTGCGCCAAAAGATTCTATCTTAGTTTAGGCACGAAAGAAAGTTGAAAATACTTTTTAAAAGCCTTGCAGGAATGAAACTAGACAGCGTATCTTTGCGGCCCGCTAACGAGTGGGGTTGAGTTAAAGTTGCTTTGAAAATAAAATCAAAGTATTTTAA
The DNA here is from genome assembly GCA_937949535.1 of uncultured Lewinella sp. Taxonomy (GTDB): domain Bacteria; phylum Bacteroidota; class Bacteroidia; order Chitinophagales; family Saprospiraceae; genus Neolewinella. The sequence continues at coordinate 24,597 of CALEDI010000056.1, forward strand.
ACCAAGACTTGCACAGTAATTATAAGCGTTGTAATTTTGCAG
>CALEDI010000057.1 GCA_937949535.1 uncultured Lewinella sp.
TTACATGCAGCAATTGCCTGTCTGAGAAAAGGAGTTATGTATGACGAAAATTATACACATAAACTTGCATAGGTCATAGCAATCGAAGCGTTTATTTCTGCCTCTGACGAAGTCGAGGTAGAAATAATCCTTTGAGCGTCCAGTGCTTATGGGCAAATCTCACGTTTCTACTAAATCGTGGTAGCGGCCAATGGGAAGCGTACAAAACGAAGCCCGGTTCCTTTACGTGGTGAAAAAGTTCGCCTGTCGAGTTTAGCGGCAAATTCACCAACATTCTTTCCCACTAGAAACAAACAGCCGCAATCCGAAAAAGCGCCCTCTCCCCAAAACCCTACCCTGCACCTGCGGCCGCGCCAAAAAAAAGCCTTACCATTACCCCAATGAACGCAAGTACACTCAACCACACCACCATTGACGAGGTAATAGCTGCTTTCCTATTGGCCTTCGAGGGCTACTACGTCAAGATGCCAACCGACTACGATTACTACAAGACGCGCTGGAAAGCCGCTGGCGTAGACCTCGGCCGCTCCTACGGCATGTTCGATGGCGACCAACTCGTTGCCTTCATCATTCACGCCGTAGATGAGCGGGCGGGCCAACTGACCGCCTTCAATACCGGCACCGGCGTACTGCCCGCCTACCGAGGCAGACGCCTCGTGAAAGCGCTCTACCAGTATGCCCTCCCCGACCTGAAACAGCACGGCTTTGAGCACAGCAGCCTAGAGGTAATCACCAAAAATGAAAAGGCCATCAGGGCCTACCAAAGCGTAGGCTTCACCATCAGCCGACACTACAAATGCTTCGCGGGCAAGGTCAAAACTGACGTCAACGAACCGTTTGAGCTGCATGAAAAAGCACTCGCCACCGTAAACTGGGACGCGCTGCCCAACCAAGCGTTTTACTCCTGGGATTTCCAGCAAGGCCCCATCTTAGCCGGCAACAACACCTTCTACGAAGTCTGGCACGATGGCCGCCCAGAAGCCTTCTTCCTCTTGAATCCGGAACGAACCAGATTGTTGCAGTTCGACCTCTTGGCTACTGCCAACTCCGAAGCATGGAACCGGCTATTCTCCGCTATAAAGCAAACAGCAGCAGACAAGATAAGCACCATCAACGTCGATGATCGGCTAACAGACAAGGTGGCCGCGCTTCACTCCGTTGGGCTGGAAATTACGGTGGAGCAGTTTCAGATGGAGATGGGGGTTGTCTAAAACTCCATCCACTCCGAAGGCTCCTCCATCTTCCCGCCCGTCCGGCCGTGGCGGAATTTAGACATCTGGTCGTAGATGGCGCGGCGGCCTCGGTTGATGCCGCCCAGCGGGCGGTGTACGGGCAGGGCATGCCAGGGCGAGAACGAAAGGTTTTGGCCATAGGCCTGTTGCTCTGGGGAGTTGAACTCCTGTTGTAGCAAGCGTATCGTTGCGACCTTGATGAAGGGCGACTCGGCGCGGTCCCACACCACGCGAGCGTCCTCGATGGGCATCGTGCGCGCGTCGGTTTGTACCTGGATGAAGAAGTCGAGTTCTACTGGTCCTTCAGCAAGGGTTTCGGCAAGGCGAGTCGTCAGGAAAGTTGGCTCGGCAGTTTTCTTGTCTGGCAGGGTAGCATTAGAAACCGTTTGGGGCAAGATGGCATACTTTACGGCATTCTCGCCTAACAGGTAAGGCGTGGTGCTGCCCCACTCTACTGCCGTGAGGTCTGCTGCTTTGATCCGGACCTTGAGGAATAAGCTGAGTAGGCGCGGATGGCTAAGAAAATGCCAAGCGGCATTCAGCTTATTCTTTTTGCGGATGGCACTCATCAAATCCGCAAAGCCTCGCACGTCTTTGGTCACGAACATCTGGGTGCTCATGAAGACGAAGTCTTGGGTAGGTGCCGTTTCTAGGCCTGGCAAAATCTTCTCGCCCGGTACGCCCATCAGCTTGATGGCCAAGCCGTGAGAATCAGCCGAGATGTCTGGCCCGTTTAGGAGCTTAGAGTACCGAACCCAACTGGGGTAGGTTTTGGGGGTACTGAATACGCCGACACGGTAAGCTGGGGGGATGTTGTCTGCGATGATGAACTCTGCCTTGACCAAGCCGTGCTGCTTGGGGTGTGCGTCGCGCTCCGTCGTTTTGGGGTCGGGGTAGGCTTCTTCCAACGTCTCCTTTAGCAAAGAGATGATCTCCTCGGTAGCGGCTTTCTCGTTTTCGGGTGGGTATTCTGTGGCGAGTTCCATTTTTTTAGAGGTTCCGCAGGATGCCAACAAGAGCGCAGCAACTAGAGAGAGGAGGAAGTTTTTCATAGTTCAAAACGGTTTAAATGTAGTAGTGAAGGGGCCTTACAGCGTCTTCATGTATTCTATAAGGTCCCACTTCTGCTCGTCGGTATACTGCCCGCCGGCGTAGTCGTGGCCGAGGTTGGAGTTGCCCAACATGATCTTCGCGTCGGGGCCTGTTTCACAATTTTCGTTGACGCAAAACTTGTTTTTGCCTTTATGCGTAACGAAGCCAACGTTTTTAGCGTCAAACTCCCGGCTACCAACCAAGAAAGTCTTAACCCGGTCTTTCGGAGCTTGTAGCAGTTCCCAAAGATTAGGGACCGAGCCGTTGTGCAGGTACGGAGCCGTAGCCCAGATGCCGTTTAGGGGGCGCGCCTTATACTTCAGGCCGTCTAGTTTCAGGTCTGTCGGGGTGTTCTGCGCTACTTCCCATTCTTGGTGACCAGACTCTTGATGACGAATTTCGGCCAACGAGTCTAAGCTACGGTTGTACTGGGTTAGTCCTTTTCTTATATGTTTCTTGCCCTGCTTCTTGGTAATCATCACCCCTTCGATCATTTTCCCTGGGCTTCGTAGCACCAACCCCGCAATACCGTTGACAGGAATAGAAATGGCGCGCACGGTGTCTTTCATAACATCGCCTGCGATTATCTCAGCCTTGCTTCCCTCCAAAATTCCGGAACTGGCCATATAGTGAGCCCCCGCCCATGCCGCTACTGGGTCCGTACCGAGTGTTTCGAGCGGGACCATGCTAGAGGTATAGAATGCGTCTTGCTCATCATGTGGTATCACGGTATGGCACTTCGCACAGTTCTCTTGGTACAGTATTTTTCCTCTGGCTACTCTTTTTGGGTCTACGGGCGGCAGGTTACTGTTTTCATCGTCCCAGCGGGGCGCTTCCAACATTTTCACAAAACCTTCTAGCTCACCAAGGCCCGGGAAATCAATGGATGATTTATAGCTGTATTTGTGTTTGCGGCCCGCTTTTTTCTTGATCGTTAGGCCACCAAATACGCCAACGACCTCGCCCGCATTTCGGACCATAGGGCCTACGGAACGGGGAATGTTAGGCGCACTGCCATTCCACTGTACACGGTCAGACTGGTGGGTGCCCCACAAGAAGGGATAAGATACTGGCGCGATGGGATAGTTGCCATTGTCTAGCATATCAAGCGCAAATACGGAGCCGGCGTTCATTATGTTGGTAAACGCATCAAGCCTACCGTAGCTCGTAAAGTCTTTTGGGTAGTGCTCTGGTAGCGCATTCACTTTTTCGCGTGTGGCTGCGCCTTCGGCTACTTCTAGCAACTCTCTGCGCAGTCTCGTTGCACTTGCTCTTGAGTAGTCATCGTCGAGTACACGGGTGGCGAAGCGCACGAACTTCTCGTTGTCTCGGTACGTCTCATCAAGTGCATCCACGAGCTCTGCGTAGAGGCCTACGAAGTTGGCCAGCGTTGGGGCACCGTCGATCAAGAACTTTTCTCCGTCGTGCTCAATCATATTCGTATGGCAGGCCGCACAAGTGAAGCCCATATAAGCGTCTTCCATTCTGGCTGCTTTGCTCATCGCGAAACCAATGGGTAAGCCCGCTGGGTTAAACTCGGATTCGGGCATGGGTAAATACCCTAAGTCACTCATGTGCTCTGCGTTGCGAAACAATTCCGTGCTGTTGGGTTGCTCTAGCCAAGTAAACCAAGTGTAGGGTAGTACTTGCGCTCCTTGGGGGGTAAACCAGAAGCCATCGCGGGCTTCATCGTCCCAGCCTTGATCAAAGGAAACAAAGTCGACATCCACCTTTCCATCGGCTTCAACGATTTCGAGGTCTTTGGGGACTTCGCGCCGGTAAATTCCGTTGAAAATTTCACAGGACTCAGCGGTAAAAGCTAGCAAAAGTGCTAGAACAATGATCTTTTTCATCTTAAACTCTATGGGTTGGTAAATATGGTATGGGTTCTCGTTGTAATCTGGTAGAAGGTGTTCTGCTCAATGGTTAGTAGGCGAGGCCGCAGGTGCAAAGAAGGGTTTTAAAACAAAGACCAAGTGCCTCATAAAACCTCTCTTTGCACCTGCGTGCGCGCCCCGATATAAAATTAGAGGGTTTTCATGTACTCAATGATGTCCCACTTCTGCTCATCGGTGTACTGCCCCCCGGCGTAGTCGTGGCCGAGGTTGGAGTTGCCGAGGATTACGTCGCCGTTTTCATCATAGGCCCTGAACTTGTTTTTGCCTTTTCCCGTCACAAAACCGACTTGTTTGGCATCAAATTCTCGGCTGCCTACCCAGAATTCCGGCATGCGGTCTTTTGGTGCCTGGAGCAATTCCCATAGGTTAGGCACGGAGCCATTGTGGAGATACGGAGCCGTAGCCCAGATGCCGTTTAGGGGGCGTGCTTTGTATTTAATGCCCTCTAGGTTAAGCTCGCTGGGGGTATTCTGTACCACATCCCATTGCTGGTGCCCTGCTGCTTGGAAGTTCGCCTCGTCCATCGAATCGCGCCTGGTTGAATGATCATATAGGTGCTCTTGCATTACCTTATGGCTCTCTTTGTCGGTGATCCCGATGCCCTTCAGGGCATCAATGGGGCTGCGCAGTACCAAGCCTACAACTCCATTAACGGGTACCGTGATGGCCCTAACGGTATCGCCCATCACTTTGCCTGCCAAGATTTTGTCTTTGGTTCCTTTCAATACACCAGATTTGGCCACGTAGTGCCGCCCTGCCCAAGTGGTCATTGGGTCCGTGCCAACTTCCTCTAGGGCAATCATTTTAGCATTGTAGTTTTGGAGCTGCTTGTCTTCGGGGATGACTTCGTGGCAGCGCGCGCAGTTTTCTTTGTAAAGGATTTCGCCTCTAGCAACCCGTTTGGGGTCTACGGCGGGGAGATTGCTGGCGGGGTCATCCCATTGGGGAGACACCAAAGACTGAACCAAACCCTCTACACGACCGAGTCCTTCGAAGTCTAACGTTCCGGAGTAACTGAGTTTGCCGGGCTTTCCGGGTTTTTCTTTGATCCTTAGGCCTCCGAATACGCCAACTACTTCGCCGGCGTTTCTCACCATCGGCCCTACGGCACGCGGCACGTTGGGCGCGCTACCATTCCACTGTACGACGTCAGACTGGTGGGTACCCCACAAGAAGGGGTAAGACACCGGCGCGATGGGGTAGTTTTTATTTTCGAGCATACCTAATGCAAAAGCGGTGCCTGCGTTCATGATGTTCGTGAAGGCATCCAAACGGCCCCAGCTCGTGAAGTCTTTGGGGTAATGATCTGGTAGCGCATTGACCTCTTGGCGCAGGGCTGCGCCCTTCGCTGCGGCCAGCAACTCTTTCCGCAGGTTTCTAGCGTTGGCTTCGGAGTGCTCGTTGCCAAGTACCTTTTTGGAAAAGCGCGAAAATTTCGCGTCGTCTTTATACGTCTCATCGAGGGCATCCACAAGGCGATCAAAGAAAAGAACCAAGTTGCTCAATGCCGGAGCGCCATCAATCAAGAACTTTTCCCCCTTGTGCTCAATCACATTGGTATGGCAAGCCGCACAGGTGAAGCCGACGTAGGCCTCTTTCATGGTGTTTGCCCGAGTGATGGCAAAGCCAATCGGTAAGCCGGAAGGGTTCACTTTGGATGCCTCTGCGGGTAAGTACCCCAACATTTCCATGTGCTCTGTGTTCCGAAACAGCTCCTCCTTGCCGGGTTGCTCTAACCATGTAAACCAAGTGTAGGGCAATACGTGGGCGCCCTGCGAGGTGAACCAGAAATCCTCTTGGTGTTCCCAGTCCCAGCCTTGTTCAAAACTGACCATGCTTGTGTCTACCGGCCCATCAGCAGGTGTAATTACGAGATCCTTAATTTCGGCTGACTTGTAATCCGGACTGAATATTTCACAAGCAGTGATGGTGAGCACCAACAAAACGGCTGCAACAACAAACTTTTTCATAGTATGGGTATGAAGAGGTAAAAAGAAAATTTCGTTTTGTAACCTGATTTTGGTGCTTGACCAAATGTAATGACAAACTCGCCACACATTCTAGCACTTTACCACAAAACACGTATAAATACTTATAAAATATGGGTGTTTGTACTTGCAAGTTTGATTCTATAAAAGAGTTGTCACGCTGAACTGACCACGAGGCGAAGCATTTTCAAGCCTTGCGAGCGTTCAGTTCGAAAAATGTCCAGTTAGTTTGGGCCATCAGGCTACCTGACTACCTGACTTTACTTATCTTCGCCCTCAAATTAAAGAAAGCCCCAAAATATGAACCTCCACGAATACCAAGGCAAGAGCATCCTCACCCAGTTCGGTGTACCGATCCAGAACGGCTACGCAGCCGACACCAAGGAAGAAGCACTCGATCTCTACGACAAGCTCGCCAAAGAAACCGGCAGCAGTTTCGCTGTAATCAAAGCCCAAATCCACGCCGGAGGCCGTGGTAAAGGTGGTGGCGTAAAGCTGGCCAAAAACCGCGACGAAGCCAAAGGCTTCATCAACGACATCTTGGGCATGCAACTGAAAACGCCACAAACCCCCGGCGGTATGGAAGGCCCCGGTAAGCAGGTAAACAAAATCCTCATTGCCGAAGACGCTTACGCCCCAGATTTCGACGCTTGCAAAGAATACTACGTCTCCATCCTCATGGACCGCGCCCGCAAGCAGAACGTGATCATCCACTCCGTCAAAGGTGGTATGGACATTGAGGCTGTTGCCGAAGAAACACCAGAGTTGGTGCTCAAGACCTACATCGACCCAGAACTGGGCATGCAGCCCTTCAACGCCCGCGAAGTTGCCTTCAACCTTGGCCTCTCCGGCCAAGCGTTCAAGAACATGACCAAGTTCATCTACAAACTCTATGCTGCCTTTATCGGTGCCGATGCTGCGATGGTCGAGATCAACCCTACCCTGCACAACGCCAACGACGAAATCATCGCCGTAGACTGTAAGTTCAGCGTAGACGCCAACGCCCTCTACCGCCACAAAGACATCGCCGCAATGCGCGACAAGACCGAGGAAGACCCGGTCGAGGTAGAAGCCGGCGAGTACGGCCTCAACTACGTCAACCTAGACGGCAACGTTGGCTGTATGGTAAACGGCGCTGGCCTCGCGATGGCAACCATGGACATCATCAAGCTCTCCGGCGGAGAGCCTGCCAACTTCCTCGACGTAGGCGGTACGGCCGACGCGGAGCGCGTAGAGAAGGCCTTCCGCATGATCCTGTCTGACGAGAAGGTAGAAGCCATCCTGATCAACATCTTCGGCGGCATCGTCCGCTGCGACCGGGTTGCCCAAGGTGTAATTGATGCTTATAAAAACATCGGCGACATCAAAGTGCCCATCATCGTTCGCCTCCAAGGCACTAACGCCATCGAAGCGAAGAAGATGATCGACGACTCTGGCCTCAATGTTCGTTCTGCCATCACGCTGCAGGATGCGGCGGATGTGGTGAAGTCGGTATTGGGCTAAATCATTACCTCAGGAATTAGGAACGGGCCGTCGGAGTTATCTCCGGCGGCCCGTTTTTTTGGTTAAGGTCTGTTAAGGTAATCCCTCTAGGCCAACATCCGAGCAGTTTCGTTAGTTTGTTCTCCCAAAATCAACCTGATGCGAACACTGTTTTTCTTGACCGCCTTTGGCCTCCTAACTTCAATAGCTGCCTACAACTGGGAACCGACCGATGCTTACGCTATCAAATTTTCTACTACAAAAGCGGAAGGCTCCTTCACCAACCTCAAAGGAACCATTGAGTTTGATGCTGATGACCTACCCAACGCCAATTTCGACGTCTCGGTAGCCACCGCTAGCATCAGTACCGGCA
>CALEDI010000058.1 GCA_937949535.1 uncultured Lewinella sp.
TGCGCGCCGTCGCCCTCCTCCAAGTTGCCCTACTATTCTGCGGCACCACAATAGGGCGCGGACGCAGGTGCAAGGCAAGTTGAGAAAATGAGGATGAACCGCACATCTCCAAACCCGACAGGCGAGCAACGAAGTACTGCGAAGCACATCCTTTTTCGCTCATAGAACTGGGTACATGTTTAGCCCCATATGAATATCTTGCACCCTAGAAAATACGAATTTTTTACGTGGCGAAAAAGTTCGCCTGTCGAGTGTAGTGGCAAAAACACCGTTTCGCAAAAACCACTAAATTTACACAGCTACACAACCGAAGCAAGGAGGCTGCCCGTTTCCCCATGCTTTAAAAACAACAAACGCCAAACAAAGCAATATGAAAGACGAAAACCTCTACGAGAAAGCCAGTAAAAAGGTAAAAGCGAAGAAAGGGTTCTTTTACCACCTCGTAGCCTACGTATTGATACTTTTAATGCTCTACGCCATCATGCAAGTAGAGAACAATGGTGAGATCCTCCCTGTAATCATTGTCGGGTTGAGTTGGGGTATCGGCCTTGCGGGCCATTACCTGACCGTTTTCGGGACGGAAAACCTAGAACTGATCGGCGTAAACAGCAACTGGGAAGAAGAAGAACTCGAGAAAGAGCTGGAACGGCTCACCCGAAAAAGAGAACTCAAAGAACAGATCGAGCGAGAGAAAAACTTGTTGGATGAGTCCGAAAGCCTCGAACTAAAAGAAATGGTGAAAAGACCACTACGGGACGATGACTTTGTGTGAGGGGTGAAACCTTTGCCTCTTCCCCCATACTACTGGACATTTCCTAATGAATGCTGATTTTCATCCCCCAAACCCCCGAAGGGGGCTTAAACACATCAATGTTTACAGGAGTGCTGAAAGTCCCCCTTCGGGGGATTTAGGGGGATTTTGAAAAATGTTCAGTAGTGTGCTCTTCCTCTCCAATCAAACCCCAAACGATGCGCACCCTACGTTCTTTCCTATCCTTGCTCCTTTTAGCCCTGCTCTGCACCTGCGGCCGCGCCCCCGAAAAAGAAGCGGAACGGCCACGGCCAAACATCTTGTTCATCATGTCCGACGACCACGCGCAGCGCGCCATCTCGGCCTACACCGATGAACTGATCAGTACGCCAGGGTTAGACCGCATTGCCGACGAAGGGATGCTGTTTCGGAACAGCTTCGTGACCAACTCCATCTGCGCGCCCAGCCGCGCAGCCATCATGACGGGGAAATACAGCCACCTGAACGGGAAGATCGACAACCTCAGCCCGTTCAACCCCAACCAGTGGACCTTCCCCGAAGAACTGAACAAAGCCGGCTACCGAACCTCCTTGATCGGTAAACACCACCTAAAGGCCGTCCCGCGCGGCTTCGATGAGTTTCGGGGCCTCATCGGTCAGGGCAGCTATTACTCCCCAACGTGGGTACACAACGGCGATACCCTCGCCGCAGAATCCGGTTACACCAGTACGCTAATTACCGACTACGCCATCGAGGAACTAAAGCGCAGTGCCGCCGGAAACCAGCCCTTCTGCATGCTCTACTGGCACAAAGCCCCGCACCGCAACTGGATGCCCGACACCAGCGACCTGCCTGGCCTGCTAGACCGCCGCTTCCCCGTACCCGCCAACCTGCGCGACGACTACAAAGGCCGCCCAGCCGCCCAACACGCCGATATGCGCATCGCGGATATGTTCACCAGCCACGACCTGAAAGTAACCGGCGACTACCAAAACCCCGACCCCGGTACCGGCGGTGCCACCTTCATCAAGAACCCCAACTTCGACCAAGTAAAAAACACCGCCCGCCAGCTCGGTCGGCTAACACCCGCACAGCAAGAAGCATGGGCGCCATTCCTGAAAAGGGTAGGAGAGGAGTGGTTGGAAGTGAAGGGAACCCCCGACGAGCTGGAGTGGCGCTACCAACGCTATATGCAAGACTACATCGCCAGCGTAGAATCCGTTGACCGCAATGTTGACCGCGTGCTGGACTACCTAGACGAGGCCGGTTTGGCCGAAAACACCATCGTGATCTACACCTCCGACCAAGGCTTCTACCTCGGCGAGCACGGCTGGTACGACAAGCGCTTCATGTACGAAGAAAGCCACCGTACCCCGCTGATGATCCGGTACCCCGCCGTAGTGAAACCAAAGTCGGAAAACGAAGACCTCGTGCTCAACATCGACTTCAGCGCAACGCTGCTCGACTTCGCTGGCGTTACGCCTCCGGAAGAGGTGCAGGGCGTCTCGCTTCGCCCCCTGCTAGAAGGTGATACCCCAGACGACTGGCGCGAAGACATCTACTACCGCTATTACCAACAGATGGACAGCTACCACCGCGTTGCCCGCCACGAAGGCGTGCGCGGCGAACGCTACAAACTCATCCACTTCACCGAACCCGGCTTCGAAGGCTACGAACTCTACGACCTCGATGAAGACCCCAATGAGATGAACAACCGGATTGATGACCCCGAGCTAGAGGGAGTGAAGACGGTGTTGAAGGAGCGGATTAAGGAGCAACGGGAGGCGTTGGGGGTGGAGGAGTGAGCACAAAAGAGAAGCATGACTCACCACTTTTTCAGGATGATACACCATTACAATGAAATCGTTGCTTTTTTTGTGAAATCACCAGCGTTCTGCCAGTAATGGGTGATTTTGTAAGAGCTAGGACCTGTATTACGTATTTCTACAGTTGAAAACAGGTAGAATCACCCCCCCGTCATCACCTGACAAGTAATCCTACCAGTACAAACCAACTTCCCAGCTTCATTGGATATATCCACCGACCAGACCTGCACCCTCCGCCCTAAGCGGACGGGCGAGACCTTGGCCGAGACCTTCGTCCCCTCCGGCGCGCCGCGCAGGTGGCTGGCGTTTATTTCGGTCCCGACGATGTAGTCGCTGCCGGGGTTCGGTACGCAGAGCATCCCCGCTACGCTGCCCATCGTTTCGATGAGGACGCAAGAAACGCCGCCGTGCAGCATTCGCATCGGTTGTACCGTGCGGTGGTCTACGGGCATTTCGGCAATCAGGTAGTCGTCTCCGACTTCGGTGAAAACGATGTCGAGGTGGTCTACGGCCGTGTTCTGGCCAGAGTCGTTGAGGCCTTCTAGGGTGGGTGTGAATTTCCAGATCATAATGGTTGGTTGCTCGGCCTTGAGGCCGTGGTGGTTGCTCGGCCTTCAGGCCGACGTAAACGTCGGGGAACCGTCACGGCCTGAAGGCCGGGAAACCGGTTATTTCTTCTTACCGGGAATCGGCGGCCCCGCATCCGGCAAGATGGCTTTATAGACCGCGTCTCCTTTCCGTTCGTTGAACTCCTTGCGCATCTCCTTGATCGTTTCGGGGCTTTGGTAGAGGTCGTACATCGTCAGGGCGAGGGCTTTGCCCGCGTAGTTCATGCCTTTGTGGCCGATGCTCATGCCGCCGCAGGCAACAACCGCCCAGCTGTGCCAGGGCGTACCGACGGGCGCGGTAGTGACGCCGAGGCGAATCTCCGGCACGAGCCAGCTCACATCACCAACGTCGGTACTGCCGCCGCCGGGGTTTTCGCGAGTAGCTAGTAGTGGTTTGATGGTGCCGTCGATGCCAACTTTTTCCTTGCCCGTCGCTTCCTGTATGCCGTGGGCGAACTCCGTTTCGGCAGCGGTGTAGGTAAGGTCGCCAAGCAGTTCTAGGTTGCTTTGCAGCACCTTCCCGCCGGTGCGGTTCACGAGTACTTCGTGGAGGCCGGAGACGAGGGTGATCTCGTAGTCTACGTTTGCCATAATGGCGGCGCCTTTGGCAATTTCTTTTACACGCTCCCAGACGGGCATCATGCCTTCGCGGTTGGAGTCTCGGACGCGGACCCAGTACTTGGCGTAGTCTGGCACAACGTTCACCACGTCGCCAGCTTGCTGCATGTGGGTATGGATGCGGACGGTCGGCTTCACGTGCTCGCGGTAAGCGTTGATGCCGGCGCTCATGAGCTCCATCGCGTCGGTGGCGGAGCGGCCGTTCCAAGGGTCGGAGCTGGCGTGCGCGGCTTGGCCGCGAAACTCGACGATGAAGTCTACTAGAGCTAGGCTAGACTGAACGTTGGCGCTTGTTTTTGCGCTGGGGTGCCAGTCTAGGCAAGCGTCGAGGTCGTCGAACTGGCCGTCGCGGGCGAGGTAGAGTTTGCCGAAATACTTCTCCTCGGCGGGCGTGCCGTAGAAGCGGACGGTTCCGGAGATTTCGCCCCGGTCCATGGCGTCTTTGATGGAGATGGCGGCCGCTAGGCTGCCTACGCCGAAGAGGTTGTGGCCGCAGCCGTGGCCGGCGGCTCCGGCTTTCAGTGGCGACTTGGTAGGTTGGGCTTTTTGGCTGATGCCGGGAAGGGCGTCGAACTCACCGAGGATGCCGATGATCGGCTTTCCGCTGCCGTATTCGGCGATGAAGGCGGTGGGCATTTCGCTTACGCCGCGCTTTACGCGGAAGCCTTCTTTCTCGGCGTAATCGGCCAGTAAGCGGGCGCTTTCGCCTTCCTCGAAGGCGACCTCGGCCAAGGCCCATATTTTGTCGGAGAGCTCAACGAGTTCGCCGTTGCGTTGGTCTACCGAGGCCACAAGGCGGGTTTTCGCTTCGGTCATTTTCTGGGCGCAAACGCTGGTGCAAAGCACGGCTAAAAGGAGCAAGGATAGTAAAGTACGCATTGGGCGAATGGTTTGGTTTGTGTTACTTAGCGGTTAAGGTAATGCTTTTAGGAAGAAGCTGATAGTATCGGATGCTGGCATATTTACAATGTTTTGCGTTCTGTTAATTGTTTCTAACTGATATTTGTTGAGTATTGGGGAGGCCCGCCACCCACTAAACCTAGGGTGTGTAATCTGTAATGTATTCTCTCCGCGCATAAACCCCCTCCCCAAACCCCTCCCCACGGGGGGGAGGGGCTTATAAAAACGCTGCGCGTTTTGATGATAATTGGCGGGCTGATTTATAGGCAGATTACACTGCCTACCACTAAACCCATCTTCCGTGAAATACTTCCTCAGTTCAACACTATTCCTACTCCTAACCCTCCAAAGCTGCGGAGGCCCAGTAAAAGACAGCACCTCCGATAATAACAGCGCGCAGGAAGCAACGTCGCCCCGCCGAACCATCCGCAACGCAATGCGGGCCTCGGTCTGGCGCTTCGTATACTGCCTAGAAGAAGGAACCAACGGTGAAGCCCTTGTAAACCTACTCCACGAAATAGCCGATACGCAACCCTTCGGGAAACGAATTGAGGTCTTGAGCTGTGATGCCATCAGTACCGACAGCCTTGGTGCTGGCCCAGTGATGCTGTTTGGCAACCGAATACCCGAAGGAGCCGATAAACTACCCGTCCGCAAAAACGATGCGGCTTGGGAATTGGCCCCAGGCAAAACCTTCGCGGGCGAAGACGTCTTGCTGTTGCCTTACTACCAAAACCCTTGGTCGGCGGCTTCTACCGTTGCAGGCTTCTTCCTCTCCGACGACGTAGCCGAGCTGGCAGATCGTCTACAGATCGAGTACGGCACCCAACCCAACCGGATGTTTCGGCCCAACTGGGCCTACGAGCTACACCGCGCCAACGGTGAACTACTCTACGGCTCCTTCGCCGATACCAGTTGGAGTTTCGACCCAGAAGCAGAGCTGTCCCTCAAAGCCCCAGACACCCCCGTATACGACGGAGACAGCATGAAAATCTTTGCTTACGACGGCGCGGTTGCCCCCGCCGAAGTCGATAAAGTTCGGCAAAATCTCGAACTGATCCGCTTGCTCAGCAACGTGGTGCTTGGCCGAGAAGACCGCTTTTTTCCGGAAGTAAGGCTGTACCCCAACTTAGAGCGCATCGGCCTCCGCACCGAAAGCATGGAGCCGGTGCAGTACAACCCCAAAGAAGAGGTTTTGCACCTCGTGCCTTCTTTTGTTGGTGCGGAAGACCTCCGCCTTTCGTTGGCCGCTTGGCGGCCTTTCATCGGGGAGTACGCAAAGGCAGCGAACTGGGACGAGATGGTCGTTTGGGTGCAGCGGCTAGCAGGGCCTAAACTAAACGGCTACGACAAACGAATGACCGAAGCCTACCGCCTCCACCAAATAGGACTGGCCGACATGAAGACCCAAGAAGACCCCAGCCGCCTGCTGGAAGAAGCCCGGATGCGGCTAGCAGCGGCGGCCCTGCGGGCCGACCCAGGAGAGGAGGGCTTGCAGGCACTCGCCTCCGGCACCCACCTTTCATCCCTTACTCCCTTAAACCCTTCCCCTGCACCTGCGGCCGCGGCCCCGAAAAAAGCTAAGCTACCAACCTTAAATTTGGCCGGAATGACCTTCGCCCACGAAGGCTACCGCATCCACAACGGCTACGGTGGAGAGAAGATAAAACCCTCGTTGGATAGCCTCGGCAAGCTACACGTAAACGCCCTCGCCATCGTGCCCTACACCTTCATGCGCGACCCCAACAAACCCACCACCCTGTTCCTCCCGAGCGCGGCGGGCCAAGAGAACGACTGGGCAACCATGTGCTCGGCCCGCGAAGCCAGCAAGCGTGGCTGGTTCACGCTACTGAAACCCCAAATCTGGCTCGGCGGTGGTCACTGGCCCGGAGACGTAGACTTCGACACCGAAGCCAAATGGGACACTTTTTTCAACAACTACACCTACTGGATCATGCACTACGCCGTGCTGGCCGAACGGGAGCAAATAAGTGCCCTCTGCTTAGGCACCGAACTGGTAAAAACCACCCTAAAACACCCAGAACGTTGGAAAACAATCATCGCCAAAGTCCGGCAAGTCTACGGCGGCCAACTCACCTATGCCGCCAACTGGGGCGAAGAGTTTGAAGGCTTCACCTTCTGGGAAGACCTAGACGCCATCGGCCTAAACTCCTACTACCCCCTCAGCGAAAAAGACGCCCCAACCGACGAAGAACTGCTGGCCGGAGCCCAAAAATGGATGCAGATGGCCGCCGAAGTAAGCCGCAAAACAAACCGCCCGCTGTGGTTAACCGAAGTCGGGTTCAGGTCGGTAGACAACGCCTGGGCCAACCCCCACGCCGCCGCAGGCGACCGCAACACCAACGGAGACGCACAAGCCCGCTGTTTTGCCGCCCTAACCTCCGCCGCCAACGAGACCCCAGAACTAAAAGGTATGTTCATCTGGAAATGGCCCAGCTACCTCGGCCGAGAAAACTGGCGCGGCGGCGGAAAGGAATTTGC
>CALEDI010000059.1 GCA_937949535.1 uncultured Lewinella sp.
ACGGTAGCGGCAACGGTAGGCCCTGCATATTTTAGGGCTTCAACGCCTTCTACCACACGGACGTAGGCCGCTACCCATGGGTCAATCTCGGGCGCATGATCGTTGCCCCATTGTTGGCCGCTTTGGGCGATGCCGTTGTTCTGGAGGCTGAGGCGGTTGCCGAATACGCCGTCGTAGACCGGCTTCGCCGCCGAGGTCCCTGCCCGTAGGCTAGAGACGCCGGTGATGCGTTCTAGGGCATCGGATAGTTGTTCGGGTGCGCGCTCGTCTAGCTCGCGGGAGTAGCCCGCGTTGGCGACTGCGGAAACGGTGACGGTCTCGGTGTAGTTGTCGTGGTGGTGGAGGTAGACGGTGATTTGGGTGTCTCGGCGCAGGTCTAGCGTCAAGGATTCGCCGTCGCAGCCAACGTGGGTAAAGGTGAAGGTTTGCTTGCCCGCACAAAGGCCGGTGAAGACGAAGTTGCCCGCGCTGTCGGCCTGGATGCCGCGTTCGGCGGCTTGGCCGTAGATGGTGGCGTAAGCCAAGGGTTCGCTGTCGTGTTCGGAGAGGAGTTGGCCGGAGAGGGTGATGTTGCAGGAGGCAAACGTTGCCCTCTCCCGTGGCCCCTCTCCTTGGGAGAGGGGAGACGTTGGAGTGCCCGCCAGCACCCAAGGGGGAAGCAGTGCTGGAGAAGGAACGGACAAATTATCAAACCCCTCCTCTGCACCTGCGGCCGCGCCCAAATCAGCCAAAAGATAAGCTGGGGCATGATCGAAAGGAGCTGCCTCCGCCACGAGTAAAACCGGGCAGCAAAGCGCAAAAAACAGGGGCAAGCGGAACATCATATTACTGGATCGTGGCAGCAAAGGTAATTTCTACATCCGTTTCGCCGCCGGCTGTGGTAGGGTCGTCGATGGTGACGGTACTGCCCTTCATAAGCTCACGACGAAGGACAACTTGTACATCGCCTGTTGAGGCTGCGCCAGTAGTTACGGAGGTGAGTAGCCCGAGTGGGTTGCCGTTGCTGTCCATATCTCCGTATGCGATGGTCAAGTTCAGGCCCGTAGTTACGGGGTAGAAGACTTGGTGCTCATCGTTTTCGTCGATGATTTCAGGATTGACCGGTTCACTTTAGTTAGCGAAAATTACTGAGCCGGTGTAGGACGCATTGGCCGCCAAAGTGCCGGTGCTGGAGATTATGGGCGCGTTACCGCCGTCGCCGTCGTCATCGACGAAGGAGAACTGTACCGTTTCGTTGGCGGCGTCGGTAGGTGTCAGGGTCCAGGTGACGCGGGTGACAAGTTCCTCGCAACTACATATTGGTGGGTCTTCGTCTTCGCAACTGGTCGCAAAAATGAGGAGGGCGAAAGCGAGGAAAAGGTATGTTAGTTTGTTGGTCATTTCCACTAAATGCTATAGGTAAAAACACAGAAACGCCACACCAATAGCTCTTTGATTGATGTGGCGTTTCTTAGGGTTAAAGTCGAGTGTTTACTGGATGGTGGCGTCAAAAGTAACCTCCACATCCGTTTCGCCGCCGGCGGCGGCGGGGTTACCGATGGTAGCAGCAGCGCCTTTCATTGGCTCATGGCGAAGGATGACCCGAACGTTACCCGTAGAGGCTGCTCCGGCGGTTACGGAAGTGACCAGACCGACCGGGTTGCCGTCTCCGTCGGAATCGCCGTAGGTGGCCGTAAGGTCGAGGCCACCGGAAAGTACGTAGAACACTTGGTGTTCATCGTCTTCTTCCATGACTTCGGGCGTGATCTGTTCGTCTTCGTTGGCGAAAGTGACTGCGCCATCGTAGGTAGCATTGGCTACAAATGTGCCGGTAGTGGAGATTACAGGGGCGTTGCCGCCGTCGCCGTCGGTATCGACGAAGGAGAAGGTTACGGTCTCATTAGCAGCGTCGGTAGGCGTCAGGGTCCAGGTGACACGGGTGATGACTTCTTCTTCGTTCTCGATGATGGGGTCATCGTCGTCTTCACAGCCAGCGGCGAAAACAACGATGAAAAGTGTTAGTAGTAGGTAAAAATGACGGGTCATTGGTAAATGGTTTTGGTTTCGATGGCAAACTTACGGCAAACATTTCCGTTATTGCAAGTAAGTCGCAATAATTAACGCGACAAAGTCGCATTATAGTATGAAACGCCGCAGTACTCCATCCAAAACCGCCGTCTTGTCTGCCCTCGAACAGGCGGGCACCGCCCTGAGCCACGATAAGATCCTGACCAAAGTTGGAGATCGTTTTGACCGAGCTACGGTTTACCGCATCCTGAATCGTTTTTGCGATGATGGCATCACCCACCGCATTGTTGCCGATGATGGTAAGCAGTATTTCGCGCTCTGCGAAGGGTGCAGCCACGAAGCGCACGCCCACAACCATTTTCACTTCCGCTGCCTCGGTTGTGACGCGGTGGAGTGTTTGAGTTCCGAGGTTACGGTAGGCTTGCCTGCGGGGTACCGGGCGGAGAATTTCAATGGGGTTATTTCGGGGTATTGTGCGGGGTGTGAGGCATGAAGTTAGCGCATCAGGAATAGGTGGTAGAGGTCTTCGTTTACGAAGTAGGTGT
>CALEDI010000060.1 GCA_937949535.1 uncultured Lewinella sp.
TGGACCGGAACCGGAGTGTTTACCTGACGCGGTAAAGGCGCAGAAACCTTACCTTAGCGGAAAGCATTTATAAGGTATGGGTCAGGAGAAGATTGCTATTTCAGACTATCTTGCTATTGAGCAAGAAGATGGTGTGCGCTACGAATTTCATGAAGGAAAACTGTTTGCTATGGCGGGCGGCAGCCTTCCTCATACTGATATTTCCACCAATGTTGTTGGAGAGCTTCGCAACCTCATTAGGAGCAATGATGGTGGCTGTAAGTCGTTCAACTCCGACATGAAAATCGAGATCAAACCCGGAGTAAAGTATGTATATCCAGATGCGGGAGTTTCTTGCCCAGATCACAAAGAGTCAAAGTTCTTAAAAGGCGCCATCACAAATCCTAGGCTTGTAGTCGAAGTTACCTCTCCCAGCAGTGGTGATTATGACCGAGGCCATAAGTTTCGCTGGTACTTTTCGTTGCCCAGCGTTAAGGAATACTTGCTTATCAGCCAAGACGAACCATTGGTGATGCTCTATCGGAAGCATGGAGAAGGCGACCTATTTGGTATGGTAACAGCACAGGGCATGGATGAGTCTATCGAGCTGAGAAGCATCGGCATAACGATGAAACTGTCAGAAATTTACTACGGAGTGAACTTCCCTCCTGCCAAGGCATCTGAGAAACGCGAATGATGTAACAGCCAGTTAAGGTTCAGGGCGCGGCCGCAGGTGCAAGGAGGGTTTTCAGAAACATTGCCCCCTCAAGAACCACCGCTTTGCACCTGCGGCCCCGCCTAATGACCTCATCGAACAGCTTGTAACCTTACCCAAATAGCCGTATCTTACCAACCATGACCAAGCGCATCGAGCCAAAATTCTTCTTCAACACCATTGATTGGACACTAGAGCAGTACCACAGTATGGTAGACGCTGGCGTCCTTAACGAAAACGATCGCGTTGAATTACTGTACGGCAAAATTGTCCCAAAGAGTCCCATAGGAAGATACCATGCAGCCTGTGTGAGTAATATTCAGGAATTTTTCATCCTGTCATTAGGTAAAAAATTCGCCTGGCGAGCACAAAATCCAGTTTCCATGCTGGACAATTCGGAGCCTGAACCCGACTTCGTGATCGCTAAGTATGATAAAGACAAGTATGCTGCGGGGCATCCTACTGAGGACGACATCATCGTCCTAATGGAAGTAAGCGACTCCACCCTAGACAAAGACCGCGAGCACAAACTCCCCATCTACGCCGAAGGGGGCGTTCAGGAATACTGGATCATCAACTTAGTAGAGCGTCAGTTTGAGGTTTACACCTGCCTGAGCGAAGACGGCACCTACGGCAACAAAGCCATCCATCCCGAGGGGTCAAGCTTTGAGCACAGCGTTCTTGGCAGTATTGACGTGAGCGAACTTCTACCTGGTATAACTCCCCCGAGAAAGTCTTAGCTTCACTCCTCGGAAAACAAAACCTCCGCTGATGAAACCTACGCTACTCACCCTCGCTCTTATCCTCACCCTTGCATCCTGCGTCCTCGCCCAAAACCCCAACGGGTTCCCCGTGCAGCGCACCGTAACCGGCGGCATGATTGAAGGCGACTACGATAATAAGACCGGCATCCAAACCTTTTTCGGTATCCCCTACGCCCAACCTCCGGTGGGCGAGCTCCGCTGGCAAGCCCCCCAGCCCGTTAAGCCTTGGGATGGGGTGAAACAAACCAAAACCTTCGGCCCGCGCGCCATTCAGAAATTCATGTGGCCAGACATGGTCTTCCGCTCCGCTGGCCTGAGCGAAGACTGCCTCTACCTCAACGTCTGGACGCCCGCCAAGCAAAAACAAACCGGCCTGCCCGTACTCGTCTACATCCACGGCGGCGGAGATGTAGCCGGCGGTGGCTCGGAATACCGCTACGACGGCGAAAGCATGGCCCGTGAAGGCATCGTCGTTGTTACCCTCAATTACCGCCTCAACCTTTTCGGCTACTTGGCCCACCCCGAGCTCTCCGCCGAAGCTCCGTACAAAGCTTCGGGCAACTACGGCGCGCTAGACCAATCGGCCGGTATCCAGTGGGTAAAAGACAACATCGCCGCCTTCGGCGGCGACCCCAACAAAATCACCATCGCCGGAGAATCCGCCGGTTCCATGGCCGTAAGCCTCCACATGGCCTCCCCCCTCTCTCGCGCCAACATCGCCGGAGCCATCGGCGAAAGCGGTGCCCTCATCAACCCAACCGGAACGCCGGTATCCTTGCAGGAAGCCGAGCAGATCGGCGAAGCATTCGTAGCCAAAACCGGCTACTCCTTCGCCGAACTCCGCCAACTCAGCACCGCCGAGCTGTTCGAGCTGTTCCTTGAGCACCAACCAGACTTCCCCAACGTGATCGACGGCTACCTGATCCCCAAGCCCCTGCCCGAAATCTTTGAAGCCGGAGAGCAAGCCCAAGTTCCGCTCTTGCTCGGTTGGAACTCCGCCGAACTGCCCGCGGCCTTTTTCCTTCGCCCGCCCTTCACCCGCGCCGGGTTCGAGGAGATGGTTAAGGAAAGGATGCCCAAGCACGCGCCCGAAGCCCTAAAACTCTACGCCGGTGCCTCCGGCACCGAACTCGAACAAACCATCTCCGACTTCGGCGCCGACAACTGGATCGTGTTCAGCACCTGGAAATGGTTTGATCTTCACCGCAAACACAGCAGCCAGCCCGTGTACCGCTACCTCTACTCCAAGCTCCGCCCCGCCAACGACAAAGGCGAACGACCTGCGGCCATCGGTGCGCCCCACGCCTGCGAAATTGAGTACGCAATGGGCAACCTGCACCTCGTACCCGGTTGGCAATGGACGGAAGACGACCACAAAGTCTCCGCCACCATGAAAGGCTACTTTGCCAACTTCATCAAAACCGGTAACCCAAACGGTGAGGACCTCCCCAACTGGCCGAAGGTTGCAGCAAAAACCGATGCCCCAACCGTGATGAACATCGACGTAGAAAGCAAAACGATGAAGGCTAAAAATGATGCTCGTTACCGCTTCCTGAACCAGATTTACCACAACAAAAAGTAAGCATGGCCATCCATGACCTCAAGGAACTGCTCCGCCACGCACAGCCAAAATTACAAGCAGGACGCTATGTTTTCGTTAGCCTACCGCAGTGGCCAAGCCTGCCCCTCTCCGACGTTTTGATGTCGTTCCGAGAGCATGAAGGCCTCACGTTCATCCTAGAGCAAAGCATTGCAGACCAGCACGGCTTACCCTACGAATACGTCGCCGCCTGGATCACGATGGAAGTCAACTCCGCGCTAGATGCCGTGGGTTTTACGGCTGCGTTTGCCACAGCACTCGGCCAGCACAACATCAGCTGCAACGTGGTAGCGGCTTTTCACCATGATCACCTTTTCGTTGCGCATGGGGATGGGGCTAAGGCGGTGGAGGTGTTGCAAAATCTATAATTCAAAAGATGGCTTTTTATTCGCCCAAGCGGAATCATTCAAGCCGTAGCTCCAACGTTTCGCCGGTTTTGGTGGCTCGCCAGCAGGTGCAAAGTTCGTTTAAGCAAGACCGGATTGCGCTAAGGTTTTCGGTTGTTAGCTCCGTCATCGGAGGCAGCCCGCTTTCGGTCAAGATCGTAGATAATTGAGAGAGGAAGCCATCTAATAGCTCCCCCGTTTGTAGTTCGGTGAGCAGCAGGTTTACGAGGTGTTCGGTCTGCAACGCCTCTGGTTTAAGGTTCTTTGGCTGCAAATCGGGGTGGCGCTCCTCTCTCGGTGCTTCGAAGTCTTCAATATTGTAGCCTTGCGCCAAGATGCCGTAAAAAGCATGCTCCAGCCCCAACACATCCTCTACGGCGTAATGCGCAAGGTCATGGACCTCTAGGCCGGGGTAAAGGCGCGTCCAGGTATAAGTCCCGTCTGCCCGCTTAACCGTTAGTATTGATGACGGGGTACCGCGTTTGAACTGAAGAAGTAAAGGTTGTTGTAAAGCCATGCTGTTGTAAGGTTTTAAAACGATGGATTAGTTGCTCCCCAACTACACCAGCGCCTCCAACAAGCCCTGCTTTCGGGCCGCAGCCACCACCAACTCCGTCCCGTCTACCAGCGTAACCGAACCGCCCTTTCCTTTGTGGTAACGACGGACCCTAGCGAGGTTCACGACCGTAGAGCGGTGAATACGGCAAAACCCCGCCGGAGCCAGCAGCGCATCGTAAAACTTCAGCTTGCGGCAGATGAGGAGTTTGCGCCCATCAATCAGGTGAAAGGAGGTGAAATTGTCCGCTGCCTCTAGGTAATTGATTTCTTCAGGGGTGATGATCTCTAGGCCGTCGATGAGCGGCAGGGCAAGGCGTTTGGGTACGTCTTGCGCGCTCGTTTTCAGGTTGGCCAGTAGTGTTTGGGTTACCTGGCCCTGCTCCCGCAGGCCAATGCGGGCCTTCACCTTCCCGACGGCCTCAATCAGGTCATCAATGTCTACCGGTTTGAGTAGGTAGTGCGCTGCGCTCAGGCGGAGGGCGCGGAGGGCGTACTGCTCGTAGGCCGTCACGAAGACAACCTCTAGCTTGTGGTCTGTGGGCAATTTCTCCAGTAGGTCAAAACCGGTACCGAAGGGCATCTCTATGTCCAGGAAGAGCAATTCTGGCTTTAGTTTACGGATGGCTTCTAGGGCGGTGTTTACGCTCTGGGCTTCGCCTACTACCGTTACGTCTGGGCAGTATTTGCCTAGGTAGTGGGCTAAGGCTTCGCGGCTGGGTTGTTCGTCGTCTATGATTAGGGTTTTCATGGGCGGGAAGTGAGCTCTTTGGGCGATTGGTTTGAGATTGGTGTGGTTGGGGCGGGGTGAGCTTTTGGGCGACGGGCTGCAAAATCGAGCCAGAGGCCTACGGAATATACATAAGTTTACGAAAACAGTTAGGCCCGTAATTTTACACCTCCGATGAACTCTGCTGCCCAACTCGACAGGCGAACTTTTTCGCCACGTAAAGAACTCGTAATTCCTAGGGTGCAAGATGGTTT
>CALEDI010000061.1 GCA_937949535.1 uncultured Lewinella sp.
TGCGCGACAAGCCGGTGGCGGAGTGGATCGCACCCATCTGGCAACATTCGGCGCTCACCCACGGCCACATCCGGTCGGCCTGCTGCTGCTTTTTGTACCTCCGCTTTTGCCACCACCTCATCGGGAAAGAGGAGAAGGGGAAGGCCCTAGACCAGGCTCGCCGCGAGCTGCTAGACTTTCTGATGGCCGCCAACCTCCCCATCGAAGAACTCGATACTTTAGCGACGCTCATCAAAGCAGATTTTGCCAATTTGGCGCGCACGCAGGTGCAAGGAACGGGTTATGTGGTGCAAAGTTTGGAGGCCGCGCTCTGGTCTATCTTCAACGCCGACAACTACCGAGACACCGTCCTCAACGCCGTAAACCTCGGCCAAGACACCGACACCACCGCCTGCGTAGCCGGCGCCCCCGCCGCCCTACTCTACGGCGCAAACACCATCCCCGCCAACTGGCTAGAAGCCCTCGCCCGCCGCGAAGAAATCATTGGCTTGGGAGACCGGCTGCATGCCGCCTACCCCACCTCCAACGTGCGGTAACGACTACCAAACCGCTATACATTGACGCTGATTAAGTGGCCATTACGCTAAAACGCGTAGCGTTTTCACAAGTCCCTCCCCCGTGGGGAGGGATTTAGGGAGGGGGTTTTAGTCGATGTATAGCGGTTTGAACGACTACATTACTACAGCACTGCGCTACTACATTACTCTCTAAGAATACCCTGCGCTTTCCGAGGCGTCCTTCTTTTTTAGGCGATTGGTTTTTCTGAAGAAATGAACCCTTACCCTAGAAAAAGCTTTTTAAAAAGAAAACCAACCAACCAATGCGTTACCTCACACTACTATTCGTTTTTACACTCGCCTTCACCTCTTGCGGAGAGGACACTTCCGTAGCGGAAAAAGCGGCTATGGAAGCCGCCCAAGCCGCTCAAAAAGAAGCCTATGCCTCCATGATGGAAGGCCATGACCGCGCTATGCCGATGATGGGCAAAATCACTGCCGCCCAGAAAGCCATCATGGCCCAACTCGACGCAGAAGACTTGGATGCCAGCAAGAAAGACCTCCTAGAGGCCGCCAACGAACAGCTCGAAGATGCCAACGACGGCATGATGGACTGGATGAACGGCCTAAAATCACTCGATGACCTGCGCGGAAGCATGGACAACGACGCCATCATCACCTACATTAAGGAAGAAGCCGCCGACATCGCTGGCGTAGAAACGGCCATGAACGCCGCGCTGGGCGCTGCTGCCGACTTGCTCGGTGACCACGCAGGCCACGACCACGACCACGATGACCACTCAGGGCACAACCACTAAGAAAGTCTCCAACGTTTTCTCATAGCATCCCTAAAGTACTAACGAGGCTTCTCGCCGTACCGCAGCTTGCCCAACCCCAATGGCATCGTCTGGCTGCCTGCTGCTCATCAAGCGCAGGCGGCCAGACAACTGCTCGGCCGTATCCGCGCCTTCGGCGGCGCGGACGATGAGTTGGCTTACGTTGTCGCGTGCTTGGATCATGATCGACCACAGGGCGTCGCTTACGTATATCTGCTGTGTAACGTTGTACTCAAATTCTTCCCGGATCGTGAGCAGCAACACGGCGGTGTATTCTTTGGCGCTACCGCTGGGCGGAAGACGAAGGAGCAAATTGGGGACATTGATCCGTTCAAGCATCAAGGTCAGTCTTTCACAAGCCTGAAGGCGGAGTGCGTTGCTGTTGTCCTTACCCTCGCCTTCCCCTTGGGCTTGCTGCGGCATCTCTGCCCTACGCACCAACGCAATGATCGTCTCGTTGAGCCGGTCAAGCGTTTTATTGATCACACTGTACAGAATGCCCGAAATGAGGGCGAAACCAAGGAGCAGAACTAGAAGGGTGAGGAGGTCCATAAAATTTATTTTACCGTAAAATCGCTGTCAACATAACACACAACAGACGCTACGGGCGGGTAAAGCTGGTTGGGGTATAAACCAATGGCTTCGCCCAGATGTTTAATGAGCCAGCAAAGGTAAACTTTGTATTTTTGCCTCCGTAAAATTATTCGTCATGAGCGCCGACATCACATCTACCCCCAAGACCGCCACTTCCCCCATCTCCATCACGCCCTCCGCGCTGGAGCAACTCAAGAATTTGCGCGCCGAGCTCAAAGTTGAGCAAGACCACCTTTTGCGCATCGGTGTCCGAGGCGGTGGGTGTTCGGGCTTTGAATACCAACTAGGTTTTGACTTGCCAGAAGACGACGACAAGCAGTTCCAAATCGGCGATGAAACCGTACTCATGAAGCCTGGCCATGCGCTCTACCTACTAGGTATGGAGGTAGACTGGGCTACCGGCCTCAACAACCGAGGCTTCACCTTCAACAACCCCAACGCTACGGAGACCTGTGGCTGTGGGTCTTCCTTCAGCGCATAGACAAGGTGCCCCAACAAGACAAAGGCCGTTTACTCCCTCCCGCTCCGTCCTCACGGGGCGGCATCCCCTTTTACCATGCCAAAACGGAGGTAGAGTTCAGCGCCGACGTATACGAACGCTACGACGAACTGGTGACGCGCCAAACAGCCCTCCACCTAGCCGACCAACTACACGGAGGCTACCCTTTTCAACCCCTTCAAGACTACATCAACCAGCACTTGCCTACCCACGATGACGTAAGCATCGCCGACATCGGCTGCAGTGTTGGTCGGCTGATCGGGGATATCGCGGCGGCCAAACCGGGATGGGATTGCTACGGCATCGACCTGAGCTACCAGATGCTTCGCCAAGCCAAGCTGTACTGGCGGAAGGGCGAAACCCTCCGCCCCAACCTGATTCGGTACGGATGGGACACCCCAGAACTGAAAGGCCAACCGCTCACCAACCTCCACTTCGCCCTCGCCAAAGGCGAGCAACTGCCCTTCCCAGACGCTTCCCTAGACGTACTCTTCAATACCTTCCTCATCGACCGGCTACCCGCCAGCCCCTTCGCCGCCTTCAACGAATGGCGGCGGGTCCTGAAGCCCGGAGGCGCACTAATCGTGGTATCTCCGCTCAACTTCCTTCAGCCCGACGGCTGGCGTATGGCCCACCCGCCAGTAAAAATCCTGTCCTCGCTACAACAACAAGGTTGGAACCTTGAAGACTGGACTGATCCGTTGGTGCTCGAAGAGCCAATGGATGTGCGCGGCAACGCAGTTCGGTGGCTTTGTGTGGCTTTCTCCGCTTCGATCACTACATAAACCCTTACATTCGGCATTATTTAGTGTTCGTTGCAGAAACAATCGTAAAATGACCTTACCCCAACCCATAAGCCGAACCTTAATTATCTGTTTGAGTCTTTGCCTCAACTTTACCTGTACCAGCCCTCGCGCTTTCGCTCAGGGAGGACTGTCTTACAAGAAGTTGATCAAAAGCGCGAAAGAGGAGGCCCGTGCGGGCAACTACCTCGCCGCAGCAGAAAGCTACCAGAAAGCCTACAGCCAAAAACCACGAAAAAAAGAAGTGCTCTTCAAGGCAGCGGAACTTTACGCCCGCATTCGCGACTATAAAAAGGCGGCCAATGCTTACCAGTTTTTGGAGCCCAACGACCAAGACTGGCCCTTGTTGGGCTTGCAGTACGGGCGGGCCTTAAAACAGGACGGCCGCTACGGGGATGCCCGTCGGGAATTGGAAACATTTCGTGACAGCTATAACGGTGCTGACCGCGCCATCGTGACGGAGATCGTGAACAACGAACTGGTCGGTATTCAGCTGGCCCAGTCTGGGGCGGAGGGCCAGGGCATTGTCGATATCAGCCGCCCGGGGCGGGGCGTCAATACCAGCGCAGATGAGTTTGGCCCTGTTGCCGTTGCGGGAGACCAACTGTTTTTCACGAGCACCGCCGGAGGGCAAAGCCGCCTTTACCAGAGCAGGTTGGAAGCCAAAGAATGGACCAAAGCCACCGTCCCACCGGGCTTTCCGGTAATTGCCGAAGGAGGCTTCGGTACGGGGAGTTTTAGCGCCGATGGTCGGTTGTTCTTCTTCACGATTTGCAGCGGCCTTACGGGCGAAGACGCCACGAACCGCTGCGATATTTTCCGGGGTGAGCGGAGTATTTCCGGAGCGTGGTCTCAGCCGATTGCGCTGGGGACGAACGTCAATATGCCTAGCAGCAACAACGCCTTTCCTGCAATTACAACCGATGCTGAAGGGCGCAATGTGCTCTACTTTTCTAGCAACCGGCCCGGAGGGCTGGGGGGGCTAGACCTTTATTTTAGTATTCAACAAGACCCCAACGATCCGCTGTCGTTTGCTGCGCCGGTCAATCTTGGGCCAACCATAAACACGGTCAGTGATGAGGTTTCGCCGGCCTTCGATGCTCGGGATCAGTACCTCTACTTTTCGAGCAACGGGCACCCTGGGTTTGGGGGGCTAGACGTATTCCGGTCTTCGGGCGGGGCGAGTGGGTTTTCTGCGCCGGAAAACTTAGGGGAGCCTGTCAATTCCGCAGCGGACGACTATGGCTTGTCTTTGGCCGCAGGCAGCGGGCGGGCCTACCTCGCCAGTAACCGGGTTTACGGGGCCGATAAGCCCAACACGACCGAGGCCGACATTTACAGCCTGAACTTCCGGGCGGGGCGGGCTAGGCTAAAAGCCATCGTTTACGACTACACAACGGGCGATGAACTTGGCGGCGCGGAGGTGGTGCTGTACCAGATCAGCCCGCAGGGCGGAACCCAAGAGTTGGAGCGGCGTACCTTCCCGACCGGAGTGTACGATTTTGAGCTGCAGCCAGCGGGGAAATACCGGGTAGTGATTAGCCGAGAAGGCTACCAAAGGGTCGCGTACCAAATAGAAACCAGCGCTACTGGGTCTTCGCTTTACGGGCAGCCGGTTTTTATGCTTAAGGGCTCAAACACGAACAACAACCAAGGTTCGGTATATGAGGAGGGCGCCGGGAATCAGGCGCGAACGCGGGTGCAAGGTGAGCGTTCAGGGCAAGGAACAACCCGGCCCCGAACACCAGCTTCCAACCCAACCATCGTTACTTCAACCATGCCCGGACCTCCCCCTGCACCTGCGGCCGCGCCC
The DNA here is from genome assembly GCA_937949535.1 of uncultured Lewinella sp. Taxonomy (GTDB): domain Bacteria; phylum Bacteroidota; class Bacteroidia; order Chitinophagales; family Saprospiraceae; genus Neolewinella. The sequence goes on from CALEDI010000061.1 coordinate 5,043, forward strand.
CCAAAAGCAGCTCCCGTTGCGTACCGAATTCAGATCATCGCCGAAAAGAGGTTCAACGCCAACAACCGGAAATTCGACTCCGTAAGGTCTTTCGGCAACCTACGCTCAGAGCCCATCCCCGGCCGGAATCTACTGCGCGTAACCGTTGGGTATTACACCGACCGGGCCGCAGCAAAAGCCGCCTTGAAGCGGGTACAGGCCAGCGGATTCGCCTCCGCCTTCGCGGTTCGGTACGACCAAGGAAAGCGGCACGGCATGGTCCGGTTTTGAGGCTAGTACAGTGTAATTTAAATTTCAATATACTACTCTGTGCTAGTGGCTTGTCGACGAAAAATAACAAAACCCCTTCGTAGGGTGTTGTGCACTAACCCGTTTAAACCTAGGGTGTGTAGTCTGCCTATAAATTAGTCCGCCGACGATCATCAAAACGCGCAGCGTTTTTATAAGCCCCTCCCCCGTGGGGAGGGGTTTGGGGAGGGGGTTTGCGCGCGGAGACAATTCATTACAGATTACACACCCTGCGTTTAAACCCAGTCGGAAAGCGATGACGCATGGACGTTGCTACCCACAAAACAACTTCAATATGGCAGAAAAGAAAACTACCTCCTTCCGCGAACTCATCAACGGCGAAACGCCGGTATTGATCGACTTCTTTGCTACTTGGTGTGGGCCGTGCCACGCCTACAGCCCTATTCTCGCCCAGCTTAAAACCGACCTAGGAGACGATCTTCGGTTGGTGAAAATAGATGTGGATAAAAACGAGGAAATCTGCCAAAAACTAAGCATCACCTCGATGCCTACCACCATTATCTTCCAGAGCGGAGAGATGAAGTTCCGAGCAGCGGGCGTTCAACCAATAAGCGTACTGAAAGCGGAGTTGGCGAAGCTGTCTGCGTGAAATCTGCCTCTCCTAAAGACAACACTACCGAACTACATTACTATATTGCGCTCAGTCTATGAACGTATCCCTTTCACCGGCCGCTATTGTTGGCATCATCGCGGTCTATTTCGCGGTGTTGATCCTGATTTCTTTTCTCACTAGCCGTGGGAGCGGAAACGAGAATGAGTCGTTCTTTCTGGCGGGCAGGAAATCTCCGTGGCCACTCGTAGCCTTAGGCATGGTTGGGGCTAGCCTTTCGGGCGTAACATTCATTAGTGTTCCTGGTGCGGTAGGCGCAGGCGGGGCAAACGAGGCCTTCAGCTATATGCAGGTCGTATTTGGTTACTTGCTGGGCTACCTTTTCATCGCAACTATACTATTGCCGCTCTACTACAAGCTGGGCCTCACGAGTATTTACGAATACCTACAGCAACGGATTGGCCCGCACGCCTACAAAGTCGGGGCTTTTTACTTCTTGCTTTCTAGGGTGATTGGTGCGGCTTTTCGGTTGTTTCTGGTGGCGATTGTACTACAAGAGTTCGTGACGGGCCCGCTGAACGTACCCTTTGCGGTAACGGTCGCGATCACGATTGTACTTATTTGGCTGTACACCTTCCGAGGTGGTATTAAGACGATCGTTTATACCGATACCCTCCAAACGATCTGTATACTGCTGGCAGCGGGCCTCACGGTTTACTACATCGGCGGAGCTCTAGAGACGGATCTTTCCGGTATGGTGAGTTTGATTCGTAACAGCGACTACAGCCAGCTTTTCTACTTCGAAGGCGGCTGGACGGACCCGAACAACTTCTTTAAGCAGTTTTTCAGCGGAGCCTTGATTACGATCGTGATGACGGGTTTAGACCAAGACATGATGCAGAAGAACCTGAGTATGCCCAACCTTCGGGATGCGCAGAAAAACATCGCTGTGTTCAGTTTCGTGCTCATTTTTGCCAACCTTCTTTTTCTTGCCCTTGGCGCATTGCTTTACATCTACGCTACGAGCGTAGGAATTGCTATTCCGGAGGCTTCCGACCAGTTGTACCCCAGTATTGCGCTGCGGCATTTGCCAGCGGGAGCGGGCGTTGTTTTTATTTTGGGGCTTGTGGCGGCGGCTTACTCCAGTGCCGATAGTGCGCTTACCGCACTAACGACCTCGTTCTGCGTAGATTTCTTGGGGATGAACGAACCCACAGAAGAAGCCAAAAATGAAGCCCAACTAGCTGAAGACCGAAAGCGCCGGCTATACGTACACATTGGTTTTTCGGTGTTGCTCTTCGTGGTCATTTTGGCCTTCAAAGGCATCGGAGATCGGGCGGTCATCAATAGCCTCTTCAAGGCTGCGGGCTACACTTATGGGCCATTGCTGGGGCTGTTTGCTTTTGGCCTTTTCACGCGCCTTCGCGTTCGGGAGATTACATTGATTGGTGACAACAAAATCCCTGCCTTGGTGCTGGTTTGCCTCGCCGCGCCCATCCTCTCGATGGTTGTTGATACGAACTCCGCAGAGTGGTTCTTTGGCTTTGAGTTTGGTTTTCTTATCCTTGCCTTCAACGGGCTACTTACCTTTTTAGGGCTGGTGGCACTTAGTGATTTTGGCGACTTTGAACCAGAAGAGTAGTAGGGTAGTAATGTAGTGTTGTAGTGCGATCTACATCCTTGCCTTCATTGCCTCAAACAAAAGGATGCCTGCGGCTACGCTAACGTTGAAGCTGTTCAGGGTTCCGGCTTGTGGTATTTTGAAGGTAACGTCTGCTGCGCGGGCTACGCCTTGGGAGATGCCTTCGCCTTCGGCTCCCATCACGATGCAGAGCGGTTCGGAGAGTTCTAATTCGTGAAGGAACTTGGTGGCGGCGAGATCGCTGGCGATTACTTTCACGCCGCTCATCTGTAGGAGTTTTACGGTATTTACCAAGCTTTTCTCGCGGCAGACAGGTAGGCGGAGCAAGGCTCCGGCGCTAGACTTTACGGCGTCGGGGGTAAGGCCCGCACTGTTTTTTTGGGGGATGATGATGCCGTGGGCTCCGCAGACTTCGGCGGAGCGAGCGATGGCTCCGAGGTTGCGCACGTCGGTAACGCCATCGAGTAAAAGGAGGAGGGGTGTATGGCCCTGTTCGTAAAGGAAGGGTAGTAGGTCTTCCGTTTTTTGGTAGGCTGTTGCGGCCAATTGGGCTACGACGCCTTGGTGGTTGCCGCGCGTCATGCGGCCTAGTTTGGCTTGGGGTATTACGGTGAAGGGGACATCGTGGAGCTTGCAGGTATTGCGCAACTCTTTTTCAAACTCACCGCGTGTTCCTTGCTGGAGGAACACCTTGTCTACGGGCCTGCCGGAGGCCAGTGCTTCCAGCACAGGGTGACGGCCATAGACCAAGTCTTCTCTTTCTTTTGCCATGGGGCAAAGGTAGCTCAGGTAAATACAAACAACGGTAGCCTAAATGCACGCCCTAGAGTCTCTGGATTAGCACAGGAAATAATTTAACCCGTACTTCGTGCATTATTATACCACTACCCCATGCCAATCACTTTTGAGATAAAGCTTCCCCCTGCTGACCTGCACGACGCTGACGCGCTCCGCCGTGCCGTTTTGCGCCAAGGGCCTTTGCCTGCAGCAGACGTTGGGGAAATAAGAATTGAGCGCCGCAGTATTGATGCTCGGAGTGCACAGCCGGTGTTCAGGATGCGGGTTGCTGTTTTTGGCCCGAAGGAGACATTTACGCCCGAGGCCCCGGTAATGAGTGCTTACGGGGAGGTGGCAGATAAGCCACCGGTTGCGATCATAGGCTGCGGCCCTGCGGGGATGTTTGCGGCCTTGGAGTTGATAGAACTGGGCCTCAAACCGATCATTATTGAGCGGGGCAAAGACGTTCAGGCCCGGCGGCGCTCCTTGCGCGCCATCCAGCAGTTTGGGGAAGTTGATCCAGATTCCAACTATTGCTTTGGGGAGGGCGGCGCAGGAACCTACTCCGATGGTAAACTCTACACCCGCAGCCTCAAGCGCGGCAATTACCAGAAGTCGTTGAACATCCTCGCGGAGCACGGTGCACAGTCTGACATTCTGATTGATGCCCACCCCCACATCGGCTCCAACAAACTCCCGAAGGTTGTCGCTAATATGCGGGAAACGATCTTGAAGTGTGGTGGTGAAATCCGCTTCGGCCATCGGATGGTAGACCTTGAGCGCGACAAGGCAGACCTCCGCGCGCTCATCATTCAGGGCCCGGAAGGAGCGGCTTACCGCCTCGAAGCCGAAGCCTACATCATGGCCACCGGCCATTCTGCTCGCGACGTCTACGAACTCCTGCACCGCCATGATGTGCGTCTTGAAGCTAAGCCTTTTGCCCTTGGTGTTCGGATTGAGCACCCGCAGCCTCTCATTGATAAAATCCAGTACCGCCAGCCAGAGCGAGAAGAAAACCTGCCGGCTAGTAGCTATAAACTCGTTACCCAAGTCAAGGGCCGAGGGGTGTTCAGTTTTTGTATGTGCCCCGGGGGCTTGGTTGTTCCTGCTGCGACGGCTCCGGGGGAGATTGTTGTTAACGGTATGAGCCTGTCTCGCCGAGACAGCCCCTACGCCAACTCCGGTACCGTTGTTGCGGTAGAGCTGGAAGACCTTAAGCCTTTTGCGAAGCATGGTGTTTTTGCGGGCCTGGAGTTTCAGAAATCCGTTGAGCAAAAAATGTTTGGCGCGGGCAACGGTAGCCAAGCTGCTCCGGCTTCTCGCCTAACAGATTTCACGAAGAGCAAGACTTCTAAAGACCTGCCTGATACGAGCTACATCCCTGGTCTTATCCCTGCTCCGCTTCATCAGTTGTTGCCCCAGTCTATATTTAGCCGTCTTCAGCAAGGAGTGCAAGACTTTGGACGAAAGATGCGGGGGTACTACACGGAAGAAGCGAACGTGATCGGAACTGAAAGCCGTACTTCGAGTCCGGTCCGCATTCCTCGTGACCGTAAGAGTTACCAACATCCGGACTTGCCCAGCCTCTATCCTTGTGGTGAGGGAGCTGGTTTTGCTGGCGGTATCCTTAGTGCGGCGATGGATGGGCAAAATGTGGCCCGGGGTGTTGCGCTGGTGGTTATTCCTCAATAAACTTCCCGAAGACCCGGCAAGTGAGCACCGTGAGGTCATCTGGGAAATCGTTGTTTTGGCGAAAGTCGTTCAGCTCTCTTACCAGCGCGTTGTTTACGGCTTTAGCGGAGCGGCCATGTTGGCGGCGCATGAAGCGGTAGAGGATTTCTTCTTCGTAAGTTTCTCCGGCCATGTTTTGGAGGTCGGTTAGCCCATCGGTGTAGGTGAGGATGAGGGCTTGATCTGGGACTTGGAGTTTGCCGACTTCCAGCATCGGCAGTTCATCAATGGAGCCCAACACTAGTGTTCCTTCGGAGAGGAGCTTGATGCCGTTTTCGTGTACCAAAACGGGCGGTGGGTGGCCGGCGTTTACGTAACTGAGTTCGTTGGTTTCGATGTCGTATTCCGCTACGAAGAAAGTGATGAAGCGCTCACCGTTCGTGATTTTGTATACCGCATTGTTGATGTCGCAGACGAAGTCGTACAGGCTAGACCGTTTCGCGATCAGGGTGTGAAAATTGGCTTGGAAGTTGGCCATCAGTAATGCAGCGCTAACGCCTTTGCCGGTTACATCTCCGATGCAAAAAACGAGTTTGCCGTCGTCAAACTCTTTAAAGTCGATGTAGTCTCCGCCAACACCAAGCTTTGGCTGGTAGATGGTGCTGATCTCGTATTCCTCCTGCATCGGGAACTGATCGGGGATGAGCATTTTTTGCACCTTGGCACCAAGGTCCATATCTGCTTCTAGTCTTTCCTGTTCGATTTGGCGGCGGAATAAGCGTTTGTTCTCAATGGCTACCGCAATCACGTTGGTGATGGTGGTGATGATCTGTACGCGCTCGTACATGTCTTCTTGGTCTTCAAACTGGCCAATTAGGATGTAGGAGATGGGGCGTTCCTTGTGCAAGACCGGTACGATGTACTCGAAGTTGGAGAAAAAAGACTCATCGTCTGCTTCCAGTACGGCGGGGCGGATGAAGTGTTGGAGTTCAGTGCCGAGGTCAATCGTTGGGACCTCTATTTCGTCTAAACCTATTGATGCGGCGATGAGCCAATTACTATCGTTGGCGCTGCTGCGGACCATTAGGGCCATTCGGGTAAGCTTCAATTCTTTGCGCAGGAAGACCCGGTACATCCCGAAGAGGTCTTCGGCCGCAACGTTGTTGTTGATCGCCTGCGTGATCTGCAACAGGCGTTGTACCTGCAGTTGGCGCAGGTGGAGTTCTCTTTCGAGGTTTTGTATGTGGGATAGTGGCTTTGTCATTCAGGACCAGCAAATATATTGGTCTGCGGTGTGGATTAGGTAGTTTGACGGAAGATTAAGGCAAAAAGTTATTGCTTGGGTTCTATTTCAGTACGTTGAGAACATTATCAATTTCGAGTTGGAGGCTACGAGCGTCTACTTCGAGTAATATCTGGCGTTGTTCCCGCTCGGTGAGGTGAAAAGAAACGGAAGTTTTGAGCGGGTCGTCCGCTTGGGGTTGGTAGTTGAAGCGGTAGAGGTGAAAGCCGCCGGGCCCGAACATTTCGGATAGTTGGCCCAACAGGACCTCTTGGTCAAGAATTTGGGTGTCGAGGATATTGCCTGCTACGCCAACGGGGCTGAAGAGGTTTTCAATTACCCCTCGGCGTTCGTCGGGGTCAATCATTTCTGTATCTCGGAAAGCACTGATCTGGATGAGGTGAACTCCCGAGGTGTTTTCGCGCAACCAGTCTCTGAAAACGGATAAGAAGCGCGTAGCCGAAGCTACGCCATAGTTGTCTCGGTAGCCAGCGTCCATGAGCCGTACGGCGGGCCGGGTGGGTAAGACCACAAGGGGAAGGACGTAAGGGTAAGTTGCGTTCATGCGCAGGGCGGTGGTAAACCGAAGGCTGTCTGGGGATTGGTTGGAGAGTAAACGCCGGAAATCAACCATGTCTGGGCGTAGGGGCAAGTCGCCGCGTTGCGCTGCGAGGGGTGTTGTCATGTAGCTTACCCCCTGGGGGGAAATTACCATTCGGCGACCATCTTCAACGACGCTGGGCGTAACGAAGAGCAAGGGTATTTCGGCAGCCTGTTCGGGCTTTAAGTAATCGGCTAAAGGTTTGTCTAGCCAACCTTGGGTGTTCAGGTTGAACTCACGCTCGAACCCATACGCGCGGTCTCTTCGGTAGCTTCTCCCCCCAACTTCAACCTCTGTGAACGGCAGGAAAATATCATTGCTGACCAAGGAAAAAGAGATAGGGTTGAGGAGGTCGCGCCCGATCCGGTCTAGCCGGCTGATTCCGTTTTCGGAGAAAGAAGTATCGCTGAGGTAGGCTTCCCGGAGGTAGGCCAAGCCTAGTTCTCCGCCGCTGGCCCCCGTCATCAGGGCGGTATGTTGAAGCAGTTTCCCGTCGGAGCAAGTTTCAATCGTTTGCGCAACATGAATAGCCCATAAAGCGGCGGTTAGGCCACCGCCGCTTGCGCAGATTACGAAGAAGGGCGGTTTCTCCTCTGGTTGTTTTTTCTTCCAGTTCTCTAGGATGGAGATTGTTGCGGCCAGGTCTTGGTTGAGGACCAAGCTGTCGTTCTGAGCTATTAGGAGTTCTTCGTTGTAGGGAGCGTTGGTGCTGTAGTCTAGCCCATAAGCTTGGTTACCATGCCTGTACCAAGGCGTACTGGTGAGGAGGTTGAAACCAATCAAAAACAGAATGAGCAACGTAAACCGCCACTCCGAAAACCAGTAACTGACCGCGCCAATGATGGCGACGAAAAGGCTGAAGAGAATCAAGAAACTAGCTCCTGCCGGAACCTGAAACAATGGAACATCAATCAAGAAACCTAAAATAGCCAACACCACTATGGTGGAGACCTGAAGTAGGATTGCGTTGAGGTGGTTTTGCCTGAAAATGCTCGTCAGTATCGAAGAATCGTAATGGGCTACGGAACGAACTATTTTGCTGTTCAGGCGCTCGTTCAGGTAGGTTTTTACCAAGTACGGATTGTCGTGTAGGCGCATCAACTTAGGGGCCAATGGCTGTGCTCTTTTACGGCGATAACCTCGCCCTCGTGGGCTTTGGCTTGGCCCCATGTTGGGTGGCGGAGCCCTAAACTCTGGCCGGTAATAGCTGATGTCTCTATTGGTGAGGTTGAAATAAAGTGCGTAAAGGAAAAGACTGATGACCAAGCCGAGCACAAGCCCACTCAAACTCTCCGCAGTCTCCCACCAATACGGATCATAATTGGTAGAAGGCAGCTTGAAGCGCACCACCTGAGCGCAATAGAAAAAGAAAAAAGCCAGCGGTAGCAAAGCGTTGTTGATGCAGTACTTAAAAAACGGGCGAGAAAGGCTAGCAAGAAAATTGAAGTAGCCACCAATGAGCAGGTAGGTGCTCAGGTTCCAACTCATCACAAAGAACCCAAAGGCCAACCCCAGAATGAGGAAGGGCCAAAAACCATCGGCATCCAAGTACTCCGGATCAAGAAAAAGGTATTGTATGCCGAGCCGTGGGCCCAGCACGCCGCTCATCATTAAGGCCAGCAAAGCCCAAAGCACCAACAACAGTGCGTTGGTACGCAAGTGAAGCAGTAGCAACTGAACAGAAAAGGAACGGAGAATACCGGTTAGGATGGCTTGCATGGTTGGAGCGCCAAAGTTAGGGCTTTGGAGATAAAGCTTTTGTAGGCTTGCCGGCTATGCACAGTCCAACATTCATTGCACCCGCGTTCTCGCCCAAATAGCGTTTATTGTGCGTATGGCAAGAAGACCTCAGAAACTTTATGAAACCAGAGACCAGCTCTCTTTTGGTGACCTGACCGTGCCCGTACGCCTGATTGTGGAACGGGGGCGCTACAACGCCCGCGCTTCGGTGACCCAGAAAGCCCTTATTATTCGTGTTCCCGGGCACGTCAGCGAAGCGGAGCGGGCAAAAATGACCCGCGAAATGGTACAGTGGGCCAAGCAACTCTACGCCAAAAAGCCCGCAGCTTTTGCCCACTTCCGGAAGGCAGAACTGGCCAGTGCGTACACTTTTGAAATCCGAGACAAGCAGTACCACATCAGGGTTGTTGCGCACGGTTTGAAGAGCCATCGGATTTCTTGGGTAAGCGACGGAGAGCTGTTGATAGAACTAAACCAACAAGACGCCCGCGCCGAAAGCGGCGAGATCATCGCTAAGCTACTAGCAAAGTTTTTTGCTGGCATATACCTGCCCGAGGTTGCCCGCCGCGTACACGAACTCAACGCCGTCCATTTTCAACGCCCAATCAAGGAGGTGAAGCTCTCCAATACGTACTCCCGCTGGGGTAGTTGTTCGCATAAAGGGAACATCAATTTAGCAACTCGGCTGTTGCTCGCGCCGCCGGAAGTGCTGGATGCGGTCATCATCCATGAGTTGGCCCACTTGGTGGAACAAAACCACTCGTCTCGCTTCTGGGCCCAAGTAGAACGCGCACTCCCGAACTATAAGGAGTATGATGTTTGGCTGAAAAAACACGGTAAAGAGCTGTTGTTTCTGCCTGAACCGGAATGACTTTTCTAGGGAGCAGGGTTTAGTGTTCAGGGTTCAGGCTGCCGCTGTTGGATTCGGCTGCCTGAATGTTGAATCCTGAACGGCTCTTACCCAACCCTGCACCTCGCGCCCGCGCCCAAGTAAAACAGATGTAGTATCTTATCCCCTCTTAGCTTAGGGATGGGAAACAAATAAACTTACGTTCTTGGCCGTCTTATTTTGCCCCAGTTTCCACCAAAAATTATTTCCGTAGCTTAGGCTATGCAAAGAATTTTTGGAGAAAACTGGAACAAAATCGCCAGGCCAAGAACTGT